>NZ_JBHXMA010000008.1:186384-201348 GCF_042721035.1 Streptomyces sp. NPDC058464 | reverse complement strand
GGGGGGGGGGGGGGGTTGTGGGCGGGGGGGGGGGCCGCCCGGCGGGGATGGGGTGCTGTTTCGCATGCGGGGGGGGGGAGCGCCCCGTAAGGGGCGCGGGGCTGTATCGGATATGCGGCTGCCGCCGCGTGGGCGCGGCCGGCCCCCACCGGCCCGCGGCAAAGGAACTACCCGACCGCCGGAGCGAATAGGCTGCTGCCGAACTCTCTGGGGGTGAGGGCACATGCAGCCGCTCGCGGGCGACGAACCCACGGCCGTCGGGCCGTACCGGCTGCTCGGCCGGCTCGGCTCCGGCGGCATGGGCCGCGTCTATCTGGGCCGTTCGGCTGGCGGCCGCTCCGTCGCCGTGAAGATCGTGCACCCGCACTTCGCGCTGGACGAGGAGTTCCGCGCCCGCTTCCGCCGTGAGGTGGCCGCCGCCCGGCGGGTCGGCGGTGCCTGGACGGCCCCCGTCCTGGACGCCGACCCGGACGCGCCCGTGCCCTGGGTCGCCACCGCCTACGCGGCCGGCCCCTCCCTGACGGCCGCCGTGACCGACGGCGGCCCGCTGCCCGCGCACACCGTACGGGCGCTGGGCGCGGGGCTGGCCGAGGCGCTGGTGGCGGTGCACGAACTGGGCCTGGTGCACCGGGACGTGAAGCCGTCGAACGTGCTGCTGACCCTGGACGGCCCGCTGCTCATCGACTTCGGCATCGCCCGGGCCACCGACGGCACGGCGTCGCTGACGTCGTCGGGGGTGTCGATCGGCTCGCCCGGATACATGTCCCCGGAGCAGATCCTCGGCAAGGGCGCCACGGGCGCGGCTGACGTCTTCTCCCTCGGCGCTGTACTCGCCTACGCGGCGAACGGGGAGCCGCCGTTCCCGGGCGACTCCTCGGCCGCCCTGCTCTACAAGGTCGTCCACGAGGAACCCGAACTCGGCGCGCTGAGCGGTGAGTTGCGCGAGGTCGCCGAGGCGTGCCTCTCGAAGGAGCCGGGGCGGCGGCCCGGCCCGGCGGAGGTGGCGCGACGGCTGGCTCCGGAGGGGGCCGCGCGGCTGATGGCGGGCGGGTGGCTGCCGGGGGCGCTGGTGGAACGGGTCAGCCGGAGCGCCGTGGAGGTGCTGAACCTGGAGGTGGCGGAGGCCGCGGGGGTCGGGGCGCCGTCCGGGCCGGTGGAGTTCGGCACCCCGTCGGTGGGCGGGGAGTTCGGACCGCCGCCGACTGTGCCGCCGTCGACGGTTCCGTCCGCCGCGGGACCCGCGTCGACGGTGCCGCCCGCGGGCCTGCCGGAGCTGCCGACGGCGTCGCCCACGGTCGTACCGGCGTCGCCCACGGTCGTACCCGAGCCGCGGGACGGGGTGCCGCCGGCGCCCGGGAAGGTGTCCGTGAGCGTCGCCGCGACCGCCGTACCGGGAGAGAACGGGCGCGGGCGCCGGGTGAGCTGTACGGTCGCGCTCTCGGTTGCCGCGGCGCTGGCGGTGGTCACCGTCGGGGTGGGGTTCCTGGTGAAGCCGTTCCTCGGGTCCGACGGCGGCAGTACGAGCAGTGACTCGGGAGCCGCCGCCAAGTCGCCCTCGGCGTCCGCGCCGTCCACGTCGTCCACGGGGTCCGCGCCGTCCGCGTCCGGCGGGGCGGTCCCGGCCTCCTACCTCGGCACCTGGGAGGGCTCGGCCACCGCGCTGTCCGGCAACCTGCCCATCGGCACCTTCCGGGTCACCGTCGAACAGGCGGCGGTCGGCAAGGAGCTGGGCCGCCTGCGCCAGACCGACCAGCTGGGCGGGGTCTGCACGGACATCCTGACCCTGAGGTCGGTGACGGCCACCAAGCTCGTCGCCTCCTCCACGGGCGCCAAGGGCAACCACGACGGCTGCGACCCCGCCACCAACACGGTCTACCTGACCCCGAGCCACGGCGACCTGGTCTACACGTCGGACAGTTCGGCGGAGGGGAACCCGGTGGCGGTGATGTCGAAGAAGGGGGACTGACCACCCCCGCCTCCGGCCTACGACCGCTACTGCGGGGTCGTCACCGTGACGTGCTCGCCGCTGCCCAGGTGCAGCATGCCCTTGCCGGGCTGGATGGGGCCGCCCACCATGGCGCGGGTGGTCCGGATGCCGATCAGCTCACCGGAGCCGGACTCCTGCGGGGAGAGCAGGATGCCACGGCGGGCCTTCTTGGCGTCGACCTGCCAGCCGGAGAAGCCGTCGCAGATCTCGTCCTCGTCACCGGCGATGACGACGGCCAGCCCCTCCTCGGCGCCGCGCTCCACGATCCGCTTGAAGACGTCCTCGGCGTCGCAGTCGTCCAGCACCTCGGCGTCGTCGACCAGCACCACGATCGGCTCGGCGGGCGACGCCGACGCCAGCACCTCCGTCAGCTCGTCCTCGTCCACGTCCCGGCCGGTGAAGACCTTCAGCACGCCTTCCTGGCCGTCGAGTTCGCGCAGCGGCGACTGCCGGGGCGCGGCGACGACGATCCGCACGCCGTTGGCCAGGTAGGAGCGGGCGAAGCCCAACAGGGCGGTGGAGCGGCCGGACTTGGCGGGGCCGCCGATGACGAAGGCGGGCACGCCCTGTGCCAGGTCGGGCCCGAAGGCGGTGAGTTCGTCGCCGCCCACGCCCACCAGGGCCCACAGCGGGGAAGCCGCCGCGGCCGGGTCCCGCATCGCCCAGGCCTCCTCGAAGGAGATCCGGACGGGCAGCACGTCGACCCGGAACGGCCGCCGGGAGCGCGGCACCTGCGCGTCCCGGGCGTCGGCTGCCTCGCCGATCGCGCCGATCGCGGCGGCCTGCCCCTGGCCGGTGGTGTCCGCGGAGAGCAGCGCGAACTGCGTCTCGGCGGCCGTCTCGCTGCGGAAGGCGCGGCCCGGCGGGATCTCCTCGGGAACCTTGCGGGAGTTGATGTCCAGCATCGAGAAGTCGGCTCGGTCGGCGAGCCGCAGACCGTACTTGTCCTCGGTGAGGGAGGAGATCCGGCCGGCCAGGATCTGCCGGTCACCGGTGAGGACGAGATGGATGCCGACGCTCGCGCCCTCCCGCATCATCACCATGATCCGGTCGGTGAGGTCGCCGTGGTTGATCTCGCCGAGGGTGGGCAGCCAGCCCTCCCAGCGGTCCAGGAGCAGCACGATGTGCGGCAGCCGCTCCGCCTCCGGCACGGCCGCCCGCTGCTCGCCGATGTCCGCGAACCCGCGGTCCGCGAGCAGCTCCTGACGGCGGCTCAGCTCGCCGGAGAGGCGGGCCATGAGCCGTTCGACCCGCTCGGTCTGGTTACGGCTGACGACGGCACCGCAGTGCGGCAGCCGGGTCAGCGCGTTCAGCGCGCCGTTGCCGCAGTCGATGCCGTACAGGTGCACGTCGGCACAGGAGTTGGTGCGGGCCAGCGAACCGGCGATGGTGCGCAGCACCTGGGACCGTCCGGTGCGCGGGGCACCGGCGACGATCAGATGCCCGAAGGTCGCGAAGTCGACGGCGACCGCGCGCCGGGCCTGCTCGGCGGGCAGGTCCTCGACACCGTAGGCGGCGGCGGGCAGCGCGCCCTGCGCCTGCACGGCCGGCACGTCGTCGAGCAGCAGCATGTCGTCGAGGGCGGGCAGCCACGGCGAGTGCTGGGCGGGGACCCGGAGGGCGGTGTTGGCCTCGCGCACGGCGTCGACGAGCACCTTCAGGTCGGTGATCTCGTCGTCCTCCTTCGCCTCGGACTTCGGCTTGCGCAGCGCGGCCCGTCCGAGGTCCTGCCAGGACAGCGCCCCTGCCCAGGGCGCGAGCGTGGCCGGGTCCGCGGCACCGGGCCGCCGGCCTCCCACCCGTCCCGACTGGAAGGGGACCAGCGAGGCGTGCCCGAGCCGGACGTACGCCCGGCCCGGCGTGCTCTTCGCGATGTGCCCGGCGTCGGGCGCGTCGATGACGTCGGTGGACTCACCGGCGTCGGTCACACGCAGCGCGATCCGGAGGTTGGTGTTGGCGCGGATCTCGGGGGACACCACACCGGAGGGCCGCTGGGTGGCGAGCAGCAGGTGGATCCCGAGCGACCGCCCCCGCTGGGCGATGTTCACAAGTCCCGTGACGAAGTCGGGCAGATCGCGCACCATCGACGCGAACTCGTCGATGACGATGAGCAGTCGGGGGACGGGGGAGCGAGAGGGATCTCTCTTGACGAGGTCCTGGTAGTCCTCGATGTCCTTGGCGTCGGCGGCGGCGAGGATGTGCTCGCGCCGCTTCAGCTCCGCGCCCAGCGACTCCAGGGCCCGCTCCACGAGATGGGCGTCGAGGTCGGTGACCATGCCCACGGTGTGCGGCAGCTTCACGCAGTCCTTGAACGCCGAGCCGCCCTTGTAGTCGACGAGCACGAAGGTCATGTTCTCGGGGGTGTTGGCGACGGCCAGCGCGGCCACGATGGTCTGGAGCAGCTCGGACTTGCCGGAACCGGTGGTACCGGCGATGAGCCCGTGCGGCCCGTCCCGCCGCAGGTCGATGCCGAACGGCCCGTCGTACGACTCCCCGATGACGGCCATCGTCGACTGCCCGCCCATCCGCCATCGCGCGGCGATCGCGTCGCGCGTGGGCGGCTCCAGCTGGAGCACGTCGAGCAGCCGGCTCGCGGCGGGCAGCGCGGAGTCCTCGCTCTCGCCGCTGATGTCCCGGAGCGGGGAGAGCGAGCGGGCGAGCCGGCCGCACCAGGCGGCGGAGACGAGGTCGGGCCGTACGTTCAGCTTGCGCAGCGCCCCGCTCTGCTCGACGCGCAGCCGCAACTCCAGGTCCTGCGGCTCCTGTTCCGCACCGCCGCCCTGCTGCGGATGCCAGGCCTGGAAGGAGGGGAAGCCGCCGACGGCCTGCTGGGGGACGGGAGTTGCCTGCGCGGCCGTCTCCTTGCCGGCGGTCCGCGGCTCGGCGACCACGACGCCCTGGCACTCCCCGGGCAGGAAGCGCTCCTCCTCGTCGAGGCAGAGGGAGCGGATGGCGACGCCCGGCCCCTCCTTCAGCAGCCGTACGACACCGGGCATGGACCGCAGCCGCCGCGACCCGTCCCACACCACCACGATGTCCGGGTCGGCGAAGGCGGGCCCGTCGACCTTGCTGCGCCCGCCCTGCTGCAGGGCCTTCTGCCGGCCGTCGAGGAGCTGGGTGAGTTCGCCGACGCGGGCGCCGACGGTCTCGGAGTCGGTGCCGATGAGGACGTTCACGTCCTGCCCGCCACCCGGCCGGGAGTGCGGCAGCCAACGCACCCAGTCCCACCGGTCACCGGCGTCGTTGTCGGTGAGGACGTAGAACTGCACGTCCATCGGGCTGTGCAGGACGGCGGTCTGGGCGACGGCCCAACGCCCCAGCGCATGCGCCGAGTCCCCCGGTCCGGCGACCCCGATCACCCCGAGGTCGCGCAGCGACAGGCCGACCGGGGCGTCCTCGATGTACCAGCGGACCTTGCGCTTGTGCTCGTCCTGCTCGGGGTCGTCCAGCTCGACCTCGGAGGGCACGCGCCCGGTGCCGAACCGGATCAGCAGATGGTCGGCGTCCGTGCGCCGCCGCTCCCACAGCCGCGTCCGCGGCCCGGTGCCGTACGTCAGCACGGCCGCCGGATCCGGCACCGCCCCCCGCCGTTCGGTCCGTTCGGCGACGAGGGCCTCCTGCGCCTCCTCCTCGATCCGGGCCTTGTGCTCCTTGTACTCCTTGAGCTGCTTGGCGTGTGACTTCCTGCCGTGCTTCTTGTCCATGAAGTAGTTGCCGAAGAGCATGATCGGGCTCATCACGGCCATGATCAGGTAGTACCAGCGATGGAACATGAAGACGGACACGACCGCGCCGACGAGCGGCAGCAGCGCCATCAGCCAGGGCAGCGGACGGGCCTCGTAGTCGCCGGGCGGGTTGGGCAGGGAGAAGTGCGTCTGCCGGTCGGCGGGACGCAGCCGCGGCGGCCGGTTGTAGTCGAGCCCGGTACCGTCGTCGGACCACTTGAGCGCGGCGTTGGGCGGCGCGTACCCGGTGATCTCCAACAGCGTGTTGCCCAGTCCGAGCTGGGAGTTGAGGGGCCAGTCGCCGCCGCTCCGGAACTCCTCCCCGTCCAGTCGGGCGTCTTCGGTATGTGTCTGCACTTTGCAGGTGCCGTCGATGGCGATGGTGAGGGTGGCGGCGCGGGCCGGCAACTCGGGGTCCTCGACGCGGAGATGGGAGGCGGCCCCGGTGCCGATGTCGTACCGGCCGACGCCGAGCCGGTGCACGGCGCCGGCGGCGGGACCGCCGGCGACCCGGAACTCCACGATGCCGGTGGGCTCGCCGAGCAGGCACCCGGCGGGGTCGTGGAGGCTGACGACGACACCGTCCCGCAGCGGCGAACCGACAACGGTGGCGGCGGGGTCGAGGGCGTACCCGTCGACGTAGGCGTGCGGCCCGGCGGCCTGGAAGGGCGCGGCGCCCCTCGACGCCCCGATGGGTATGACCTGCGCCCCGCCCTGGCTCTCCGGGTATCCCACCCCCACCTGCCGGGCCAACTCCCGGGCCACGTCACCGACGGTCGACTCGGGATCCGCGTCGAGCACGACGTCGGCGGTGGCACCGCCGACCGGGTCGACGACGGTCAGACTCAGGCGCACGTTCGTCCCCCAACACGCCGACAACACCCAACACAGTGGAAGTGACCTTAGCCGCCCGCTCTTTCCCGGGTGCAACGGGATGTGTGCGGTTCCACGATTCCGCCGCACAAGGACCGTGCGGTCCCACGCGTCACCCCCGTAGGATCTTTGCTCGTGCGGACGGCCATGTCATGGCCAAGGATCCGCGCGAAGGGTGCCACGGGGGAAGGCCCTGAGGCCACACCAACGGGAGGGAGCCGTCATGGCCAGCAAAGACACGGATCTCACATATGCCGAGATGGAGAAGGTCGCCGGCGACCTGATCAAGGACATGCACGAGCTTGAGGACAAGATCAAGAACGTCGAGAAGCGCGTCTCCGCCCTGGTGGAGAACGGCTTCACCACCCAGAAGGCCTCGGGAGCGTACGACGACTCCATGAAGGACTTCACGAAGGGCGCGACGAAGACGATCCAGGGCCTGCACGGGCTGTCCGACTTCCTGAAGAAGGCCAAGGAAGCGTACGAGCAGCTGGACGACCAGCTGGCGAAGCAGGCCAAGGGTTAGTAAAGTCCGCAATTGGCATAGTGCTTGAGTGCGATGGGGTGCTTGACGCACCCCATCGCACTTGCGGTTTGCCCGACTTGCGGAGACCGTCGTCTTTCTTACGTGACCGAGTGGGCAGGAAGTCTGGGCCAGTGGCGGACAGGACGCGATACGACCTTGACCTGATCAAGGAGTGCTCGAACTCGCTTTACCGGATCCATCGTGAGTTCAAGGAACACGGCAATCCGGCGGAGGACTACGGTGACGAACTTGGCGTCGGAAACTTGCGGGATGCCTTCGACGAGTTCTCCGACAACTGGAAGAAGAGCCGTAAAAAGCTCATGAAGGACATCGAGAGCCTCGCCAAGTACACCGCTGAGGCGGCCAAGGCTTACGAAGACATCGATCACCAGCTTGCCGAAGCCCTCCGCGGTGCCAAGAAGAGCGGGACGAGGGAGAAGTAGTCGTGACAGCCCGTCCGAAGGACTGGTCGCCGTTGTACGACTCGGACCCGGTGCCCGGAGACCCGTACGAGATCGCAAAGCTCGGCAAGAAGCTCCGCGGCATGGCCGATGAGATCGACAAACAGGCACGCAACATCCGGGCGCTCGCCTCGGTCGACGAGTGGGACAGTGACGCCGGCCGCGCCTTTCACGAGATCGCCGGTGACACCGCTGGACGGCTCAAGCAGGTGTACGACCGCTATGACGGCGCAGCCGGCGCGGTCGGCACGAAGGTTCGCGAGGACGGCGGTGAGTCGGACGAGTACGCCAGCGAACTGCACCGGGCACAGCGGCTGGCGGACAGAGGCCTGAAGGAGTACCGCGAGCACGAGGCCGACTACAAGGCCGCCGGGAAGATTCTGGACCCGAACAAGGGGAAGGTGCTGACCGGCGACGAAGCGGTGGAACACAGCAAGCAGCAGAAGAAGCAGGACGATGCTTCGGAGCTCATGACCGAAGCCGCGAAGAAGATCATGCAGGCGACGGTCATACGCAACGAGGCCGCCAGTCGTGCTTCCAGGAGAATCAAGAACGTCATCTGGCACGACAAGATCCACGATCCCGGCGGGATCATGAACTGGCTTGCCGACCATGCGGACTGGATCTCCACGGCGGCCACGATCGTGGGCGCTCTGGCCCTGCTCGCGGCGGTCGTTCTGTCAGGCGGTACCTTGGCGGTCCTGCTCATCGCCATGGCCTCCGCACTGAGCGCCACTGCCCTGACAGCGCGCCTCTATGACGTGTTCGCGCGTGGCGGGAAGATCGATTACCTCGCCATCGGTATGGATGTCCTGGGGATCTTCCCCGGACTCGGCGCGCTCAAGGGCCTCAAGGCGGCGAAGGGGCTGCGTCTGCTGGCGGCCCGGGAAGGGATCTGGACGGCCTTCACCAATGGCTTCGCCGTGAAGAACATCAACAAGGGCGTGACCATGGCCTCCAAGATCCTCTCGAAGAGGGGTATCAACGTGCTCCCGGAGGCCGGTTTCGAGCCGGAGGTACTCACCCGCTTCATCAAGGGTGGTGCGGTGGCCAACCTCGGCGTCCAGCTTGGCATAGCGGGGTTCGGCGGAAATGACGGCGACGACAAGGCCACTGCGCCGCGTGGGGAGCCCCGACCCAGTCCGGCCCCGGCTCCGACGCCCGGTCCCCCCAGCAGTGCAAAGCCGTCAGCGCCGAGGACTCCGCAGCCCAGCCCGTCTTCGACGTCGTTCCACGCCGCTTTGGCGCCAGTTGGCTGAGGAGAACTGACTCGTGGGTGACTACAACACGCTTGACGCCGGAACGTTCGTCGACGACTCGGGTGCTGTCCGGGAGATGATCCCCTCATCGGTCATCGCGGCTGTTCCGGCCGCGAAGGCTGCTGCCGAACAGTACGGCCGAGAAGTCCAGTTCGACTTCCTCGATGACCGGGCCGTGCACTGGCTGCTTTTCCAGAGGCGTGAGGACACAGAAAAGGGCAGCGTCCTCGGATGCCTCCTCGCGATTCCGATCCTCGTGCTGGGCTTCGGTGCCTGGCCGTTCTGGGACCTGGTTGCCTCCGAGAAGTCCCGTGCATTCCAGATCGCCTTCATCGCCGGGGACGCGCTGCTGCTCATCGCCTTTTCGGTGGGAATCTTCCTGCTTCGATTGCCCGACCTTCGCAACCACACCGTGCGGAACATGCGCTGCAGGGTTCGTCTCTACCGTCAGATCGTCACCATCGCTCGACGGGGAGGTGCCGACATCCCGTCTCTCTACCCCTACTACGGGATGTACGCGTCATCGCGAAAGTTCTTTCCCGAAGCAGCCGACCGCCCGATCCCCGATGAGGAACGGCCCGCGTGACGACTGACATCGAACTGCCCGAGTTCGTACCGACCCATGCCGCTCCGTCGGCAATCCACGCGGACGACATCAACGTCCGGTGGGTGATGCCCGAGATCTTCCATGATCTTCCGGTTCAGGAAAGGGACGAGGACGAGGCCGTCCGGCTCCTGGAAGAACTGGCGGACAAGGCGCTTCCCGGGGCGAGCGAGGAGGACCGGACGCGGTTCGCGGTGATCTGCGCTCTGTCCACCGGAGACCTCATGGCGGACGCCGTGGATTACGCGAGCATCTGCGTGACGGCGGTCGACGAGTCGCTGTGCACGGCCACCGTCTTCGTCTCCCTCACCGACAGCCCGGAGACGGCCGGCGGGGTCCCGGGAGCGATCAAGGAGCTTGCCTCAGGGCTTCGCCGGACGGGCACCGGTGAGGTGTCCGAGATCGAACTGCCCTGCGGTCTGGCGGTGTCGTGCATCGGATCCCGGGACATCAAACTCACCGGCGAATTGGCGGACGACGGCCGGCCTGCCGACTTTCCGACCTGGTACATACGCGTTTACGTCCCGCTTCCGAACGACACCACGGTCATCATGGAGATGCAGACTCCCACGATGACCGGATGGGACGTCTTCTCCACGATGTTCGGCAACACCGTCAGCAGTCTGCGGCTCTTCAGGGCCGACGGCTCGCGCCTGATCACCTCCGAGGCCAGGGAGTGACCGGAGTCGAGACCCCACCCTCCGACTACCGGCTCCTCGTACCTCGTGACTGGTTCCGGGTCGACCTGGTGCGCGAGCGATGGCGCCAACAGCTGAAGACCTTCGTGGACAAGGCATCGGCGGACGGAGGGGCATCCGCGGAATCCGCACATGGCGTCTGGACAAGTCTGCGCAACACCGCCGAACACGCGAGAGCACAAGGAGCGTTGGAGTTCTTCCTCAAGGCTGAGGCTCCCGGCGTCTCGGTACTTCCGGCATCCCTGCTGATCTCCATGGCGCCGACGCCACCCGGGCTGGCGCCGGAGGCCGATGACTTTGCTCAGATGCTGGACCGACGCCAGGGGAGTGAAGCCGAGGTGGTGGCAGTCGTGTTGCCGGCGGGGCGGACGGTCCGTGTGCGCACGGCAAGGACTCTGGACTTCCACGTCCGCATGCCCGCTGGTGTGGGCTACCTCCAGCTGGCCTTCGCACTGCCGCTGAGCGGCACCGAGGGGCCCATGGGCGAACTGTGTGATGCCATGGCCCACTCGCTGCGGTGGGTCTGAGACCCACCGCTGCCCGAGCGCCACGAGGCCTCAGTCTTCGGCGTGTGGCCGAGCCCCCCATCGGGACTGCCGCATCACGTGCATGTGTACCTCGCTTCGCGTCTCCTCGGTCGTCAGGGTGAGCCACGAGCCGTCCCTGAAGCGCAGGAGCAGCCTGTCGTTCCCGAAGGCGGGGAGGGGATCTTCAATGACGGCGTCCCCGGCGGGAATCTCCGTGACGACGTGCATGAGCGCGTCGCGGCGCACGGAAACGCGTTTGGGCGGAGCAGCCAGCAGGACGCGGTTACCGGCAAGCGCGACCAGGCGCTGATGGTGGGAGGAATGGCTGTACCACCGCAGGAGGAGGCGGCCGGCGGCCCTGCTCCAGTCCCCGTCGAAGGTCTTGTCGAGGCCGAGTTCGATGATGGCCTCGTCCCGCCGCTTCTCGTCGAGCTTCGCGGCCCGGTGACGTTCTTGTTCCCCTGTGGTCGACAGCAGGCGTTTGAGAGCTTCCTCGCCCGCAGCGAGGAGGCCGAAAAACTCACCGATGAGAAGCAGGGGTGCTCCCAGAGCGACGCCAAGCATGCCGAGCGGCCTCATGAGGGCGGGGCGCAATGGCCCCGATCCGGCCGCCCGGTGCATGTCGGCGGGCGGTTCGGGGATCCTGCCGATGGTGCACCAGGCGGCAGCGTCCACCGGAGCGCCGAGACTGCCCTGCACATGCTCGGCCAAAGTCTTCCTGCTCACGTGTGGAGAAGGGTCCTCTCGGAGGTTGACGGCCGGGGCTTCCTGGACCTTGACGTCCTGGGTCGTTCCGAAGGTGCCGTTCGGCAGGTCGTCGCTCGCGCCACAGGTTCCCGACCAGCTGATCTGCCAGGTGACGGTCGCTTTCAGGCCGTATGTGCCGTTGCCGGACGAGCGCAGGTACTTGATTCCGCAGGGCGGGGTCCGACCGGACTTGCCCTTTCCACATCGCGGAGCATATCCGCATCGGTGTCTGCCGGTGGGTGCAAGGCTTCCCGCTGAACGTGAACTCGCCGAGAAGTACGCGGTTGCCATCAACACCGCCCGCCGGGCCGTGCGTGAGCTCCGGGACCAGGGTCTTGTCATCACGGTCCCGATCAAGTGCACGTTTGTGCAGGTCCAGGAGCCATACAGAGCCGGCTGAACGGGCGTCCCTTTGGCTACTCGGCGGTCACGTCCACTGGGCTGAAGTATCGATCAGTCGGTGATCTTGTCGGTGAGGCTGATTACCGGCAAGTGGCTGCCGGAGTGTGACGCTTCGTGGCAACATCGGCACCACACGTGAGGGGAGTCACGGGCGTCCACGAGGACGCGCCGTGAGGGTCTGCTGGGGGAGCAGGGTGAATAAGATCCGCATCGTGGTGCACGGGGACACAGCAGCCGAGGAGTCGCTGCTGGACTGGCTGCGGCAGGAGCCCGCACTACGGGGCCGCGTCCGTCACGACACATCCCCGCCGCAGGTGGGGACTATGGGCTCGCTGGGCGAACTGGTCGTCGAGAGCGTGGTCACGGGCACCATTGGTGCGCTCACCAGCCTGATGGCCCAGTCGCTTTCCTTGTGGCTCGGCCAACGGCGCGCACAGGGCAACGCGCACACGACGGTCACGCTGACCACCGGGGACGGCCGCAGTGTGACGGTGACGTCGGCGCGGGCGGAGGAAGCGGAGCAACTGCTGAGACTGGCGCTCGAAGGGCAGTCGGCCCCGGATGGCCCGCCACCCGCTGGCGCGAGTGACGCCCAAGGACGTTAGCCGTGCGCCTGCCCGATCCTCAGCGGTCCTACGCGGTACTCATCGGCACCGGAACGTACCGCTCCGACCGGCTGCCGGATCTGCCCGCCGTCGGCAACAACCTCCAGGACCTCAGCGACATCCTGACCGACCCGGCCCTCGGCGGACTGCCCGCGGAGCGATGCCTGATCGTGCCGGACCCGAGCGATCCGCGCACGCTCTTCCGTACCCTGCGTCGGTACGCCGCTGCCGCCGAGGACACCTTCCTCGTGTACTTCACCGGCCACGGCCAGACCGGGCCCCGTAACGAGCTCTACCTGAGCCTCGCGGAGACCGTTCCGGACGAACTCAAGGTCAGCGCCCTGGCATTCGACCTGCTGCGCGACGTGCTCGCCGACTGCCCGGCCGCCAACCGCGTCGTCATCCTCGACTGCTGCTTCAGCGGGCGTGCCATCCAGGACATGGCCGGCGAGGAGAACACCATCCTCGGCCAAGTCGGCATCGAGGGCACATACGTCCTGACCTCGACTCCGGTCAACGCCGTGGCACTCGCCCCCACCGGGGCCGCGCACACGGCCTTCACCGGCGAACTGCTGCGGTTGCTGCGCACCGGTATCCCCTCCGGGCCGGAATTCCTCACGTACGGCGAGATCTACCGCCGACTCCTCCACACTGCGACGGCACGTGGACTGCCCCTTCCCCGTCAGCGCGGAACGGGGACTGCCGACCTGCTGGCACTGAGCCGGAACCCCGCCGTCAGTGCGGCCTCGGCCGGCATCCGGCCGGTCGTGCCACCGCTCCGGACCGGGCCCGAGGCGCCCCGGCCGACGACCCCGTCAGAGCTGCCCTGGCCGGTTCCGCCAGACGAAGGCGAGGTGCGAGGCGGTGACCCGCGGCTCCTGCGGGTGGCCGGGCGGCTGTTCCTGTTGGCGATGTTTCTCAGCGTGCTTCCGTCATTGGCCGCCTCCGTCTATGACGTCATGGCGAGTGACTACAGCGTCGTGACGAGTGTCGAGGAGTGGCAGAGGAACGCGTCAACGTCCGTGGTGCCCCTTGCCGACCTCACAGTGCCGGCGTTCTACCTGCTGGCCGGTGTGGTCACGTGGCGGCTGTGTGCTCAGCGCGGGAAGATCGCGTGGTCCGGCGCGGCCGTGCTGATGGTGTACGGCCTCGACGTGGCCGGAGGGGTTCCGTCCCGGCTCTCGTCCTTCAGCGAAAACCCCTCCCAAGAGTTTTTCACCCAGTGGGACCGGGAGGTGGAAATCGCCGGCTACATCCTCCTGGGTATCGTCCTGGCCGCCGTAGCCTTCGCGATCGTCCGGATGAGACCGCCGGCGCGGCTGCAGCGTCCCGTGCTGTGGCGGACGCCCGCCGCTGCGACTGCCCTGACGCTGGCCGCGGCCGGGTTGTACCTCTCGGCCCGTCTGGACTTCGACGCGACCGGGTGGAGCACGCCGTTGACATGGGTGGTTACCGGCGTCCTCACGTCCGCAGCACCACTCGCCGCGCTTCTTGTCCGGCCAGTCGAGTTGGCCTCGGGACTCGTGGGCGGCTGGCTGGCCGTGGTGCTGTACCACGAGATCTTCTTCTGGAGCTTTGCTCCCTCCGCCGCGCATGGCGAATACCTTTGGCTGGGGCTGGACGCTGTCGCATTGCTGACCGTGTTGTGGGCGTACCTGAAGCGGAGCGCGAGATAGCGATTGCCTGCCCTAAGCCACCCGGCCGGGCAGGTTCACTGCCCGAAACACAACAGATGTGACCGGAGGGAGCTTGCGGAGGGGCGCCTACGAGCTGGACATGATTGTCGCCGTGGATGACCGCGACCGAGGGGTCGTTCCCCCCCGTGCGGCCGGTGCCATCAGGTCCTTCTCGACTACCTTCCCGCCCTCAGGGTCGTCGTCGGCGAAGAAGACCGCCTCCGAACCGTCCTTGTCACCGACTTGCTGCCCGAGAGCTACGTCTGGGCCGACCACCAGCTCGACGCCGAGCAGACCGCGCCACTCAGCACGAGCCGGCACCATCGGCGGACAACAGGGCGAACGTTGCTCGATGCGGCACGGGTGGCCTCGGCCTTGATGAGCTCCTGCAGGATGCGCTCGCACAGCACCCTGATCGTCTCAACTGCGTCGGCCGTATGCAGTGACTCCAGCAACCGCATCACGTCCGACTGGGACAAAGCCATCGCGCCCTCGTCCGGCCGCACGCCCGCTCCACGCGCACGGCAATCAGCCGCCTGTTCAGAGCTGGGGCGCCTCGTGGCAGAGGTGCTCGGTCGGCTTGTTCTGCCAGGCCGGGGCGTCTTCCCCCGTTCGAGGGGTTCGCGGTCTCCGGCGCACGGTTCTGGACTGACCCCAATAATGATCATGCTCTCCTTGGCGGCGGGCCCGGCTCGCTGGGCCCCGACCGGCTGACGGCGGCACACGCCGCCTGACACGAAGGGGAGCAGCAATGACGATTGAGGCCGCCTATGCCCACCGTTCAGGGAACTACGGCCTGATCAAGGGCGGGCAGGTGCACCACAGCGACTGGGACAAGGGCCAGGTCAAGGCGCTCAGGGACATGTACCCCAGC
>NZ_JBHXMA010000008.1:0-186286 GCF_042721035.1 Streptomyces sp. NPDC058464 | reverse complement strand
GCATTCCGGAGAGCTTCGTGGCCGGCGGGATCGACGCCGCTTATGCCCACCCGTCGGGGAGCTACGGCTTCATCAGGGGCAACCAGGTGCACCACACTGACTGGGGTACCGGCGTCACCAAGACACTCGCGGAGATGTACCCCAACATCCCGGACTCGTTCCGCAACGGCGTGGACGCCGCCTACGCCCACCCGGATGGGGATTACGGCCTGATCAAGGGCGGGCAGGTGCACCACAGCGACTGGGACAAGGGCCAGGTCAAGGCGCTCAGGGACATGTACCCCAGCATTCCGGAGAGCTTCGTGGCCGGCGGGATCGACGCCGCTTATGCCCACCCGTCGGGGAGCTACGGCTTCATCAGGGGCAACCAGGTGCACCACTCCGACTGGGCCACCAACGCCACCAAGACACTCGCGGAGATGTACCCCAACATCCCTGGCGCGTGGCAGTAAGCCTCGACGTCAACGTTCTGGGCTGCGCACTTCGTCGTCCCTCCGGTCGATACCGGCAGTGCCCCGTCCGGAGGACACCCGCGCCGTGACACCGCCGTCTTCTGGCGCACCGCTGTACCCTCGTCCGACGCCGCCATTCGGCGATTCGTGCCGCGCGGAGAGGAGGCGGGGGGTCCTCAGGCCCCCCCGCCCCGCTTACCGGGCCTCGTGGTCGCCGACAGTTGTGATGCCGCGGGCCACGACGGGCGCCCACCCCGCCCAGTTCAGGCACACTCCGTCTGCGACATCACGCGTGGAATCTCAGTAGCCATGGCTGTGCCCTGCACCTCGGCCGGGCGCACGGCGGATCTGCCGAGGTGCACGGCACCGAAGATCCGGCGAGGCCGAGCGTGCCGGTGTCAGGACCAGGTCCACGCCTGGTTGCTGTTGCCGGCGCAGCTCCATGCCTGGATCCGCTGGCCGTCCTGGCCGGACGTGGCGGCGTCCGCGTCCAGACAGAAGCCGTCGGGAGGACTGACCAGGGCCTGGCCCTCGTTCGAGCCCGAGTCGCCGAGCCTCCACCTTTGCGCGGGCAGCCCGTTGCAGACCCTGCCGTGGACTCCGTGGCCGTTCTGGCCGGAGCCGGCGGTGTCGGCGTCCAGGCAGAGGCGGCTGCCCCGGTTGACGACGATGTACTGCCCGTCCCGCCCGGGAACGGCGTACAGCGCCCACTTCTGCTTGGCGACGTCCGCGCACTCCCAGACCCGGACGTCCGCGCTGTCCGCACCGGCACCGAGGCATCTGGGGGTCGGGGTGCCGTTGACGGTCTCGGTCACGGTGACCGCGCCTGACCGCACCGGACCGCGCGGGCTGTAAAGGAGCCTCTTGGTCTCCGGGCCGGCCTTGCCGTCGACGTCGGTTCCCGTCTCGGTCTGGAAGGCCCTGACGGCAGCGAGGGTCGCGGCGTCGAAGTCCCCGTTGACCGGGACGTACAGGCCGTGGGCGTTGAGCAGGCTCTGCAGGAGCGTGACGCATGCGGCCGAGGCTCCGGCGGTGATCTCGTCGGCGCAGGGTGCGGACCGCAGGTCCGAGACCGAGATGTGCTGCGGAGACGCCTTCGTCGCGCCGGTGGCGGTCGGCTCCCCGCTCGTCGAGGTTGTCGCGGAAGGGGAGCCCGACCCGGAGTGTGACGCGGGCGGGGTGCCGGGCGTCGAAACCGGATCGCCGGTCACGGAGAGGGTGGACGGAGGTACGGAACCGGCCGACGCGGGGTTGTCGCGCGCCGACAGCAGCGCCAAGGTGACACCACCGGCGACCAGGACGGCTGCCGCCGCCACCGCTCCCACCAGCGTCTTCGAGCGCTTGCGACGGATCGTGGGCGTGTCGGGCGAGGTGGCCGGGCCGGCGAGTGCGAGGGGCGGCGACGGCGACGGCGACGGCACGGCGGCGAACGCGTCAGCCGCCGGTCTCGCCCTCCGTGCCGCCCGAGCCGGTCGGGGCGGTGCGGGGACCGGTGCCGAGAGCTGGTGCCCGATGGCGGTCCGGAACACCTCGTCCGGTGCGGGCCGGGACTCGGGATCCTTGGCCAGACAGGCGCGCACGAACGCGCCCAGTTGCGGATCCGCGGCCGTCACCTTGTCGAGGACCTCCTCCCGAGGCGGGTCGAAGGCGACCCGGTGCAGGACGTCGACCCCCGTGCCCTCACCGAACGGCGGTGTCCCCGAGACGGCGTACGCCAGGGTGGACGCCAGCGAGAAGACATCGGACGCGGCCGTCACCTCCTGTCCCCGGACCTGTTCCGGGGACATGAAGGCGGGCGTGCCCACGTTCTGGCCGGTGGCGGTGATCGAGGTGCCGTCGGAGGCCTGAACGACCCCGAAGTCGATGACCCTGGCCCCGTCGGCCGCCAGGATCACATTGGACGGCTTGAGGTCACGATGGACGATGCCCTGCCGCCACACCGCCTCGACCGCCCGCGCCAGGTCCGCCACCAGCCGCCAGGCGGCCTCCACGTCCATCGGCCCGCGCGCGTCGACGGCCTCGGCGAGAGTGGGCCCCGGTATGTACTCGGTCGCCACCCACAGCAGTTCCCCGTCGGTGCCGCTGCCCAACAGCCGTGCGGTGTGCGCTCCTTGGACCCGGCCCAGTGCGCTGACCTCACGTTCGAAGCGCTTACGGAAGAGCGGATCCTCCGCGTACTCGGGCCGCACCACCTTGACGGCGGCCTGTCCCGCACCTCCACCGGCGTTCCGGCCCAGATAGACCCGGCCCATCCCGCCGCTGCCCAGCACCGAGGTCAGGACGTACGGGCCGACCCGCGGGGGATCGTTCTTCCGCAACGGGACCGGAGAGGGAGGTTCCATACCGGCCGCCGCGTAGGCCATCACGTCGGACCTGCTGCGGTAGTGGTCAGGCATGGGAATCCAGGTGTCTCGCGTGCCGCATGAGACCGCGAGAGTAGCGCAACAACCCTTCATTAAAGACGAGTTGCCCCCGTTCCTGCCCTCGTGGTCAGGGGGGTGATCCCGCGGTGCCCGGCGCAGTCACCGGCGGTATGAATCCACACGATGGAGTGTGCGCGACCAATGCCGTTGCCGTCCCGCCTTCGTCGGCGTCCGTTGCTACAGATCGCCCGGCTTCGGCGCTGCCGCCTCTCCGGAGGGACCCATGAGGATCGAGTGGGTCTCATGAACGTCCTTGGCTGCCTTCGAAGGCACACTCACCTCCACCATGACGATCCCGCTCCGGAGCCGAGTGATGACCGGTGGCTGTGATCGGCTGGGGAGTTCGCCGAGGAATCGCGTCAGCCGGGCACGCTGGCCCGGGGACAACTCGCTTTCGACGACGGTGTGGACGGCACCGGAAATCAGCTGGCACAGGCGCTCGGCGCTGTCGGGATTACCGGTGAACAGTCGGATCCAGGACTGGTCCACGAAGCTCAGCCGCACGTCTGCTTCGGCCTCGCTGTATGTCATACGCCTGGCTTCGGCGAGAGAATCGCGAGGGAACTCCGCGAGCACGTCGGCCTTGTCCAGTGTGCCGGTCCGGGTGCCGAGAAAGAGCAGGCGCCGAGTGGTGAGGGCGAGGTCGGTGGCGTAGCCCTTGGGGCGGCGTGCTGGATCGAGTTGCCATGGCACGGTCCGCGCCAGAGTGCCGGGCGCGGCCCACATGACGGGAAAGTCCTCGACCTCGTTCTCCGGTTCCTCCGGCCTTCCGCGCACGGGAACATCGCCGAAGGGTGACCCGGCGGCCCCGCCGATGTTCGCGATGAGGTTGGCGATCAGCGGAATCCCGACGGCGAAGGCGCGGCCGGTGCGACGCGCGACGCGGTCCCCGGTCGGGCGCAAGGCGTAGCTCGGACCCACAGGCCAGTCCTGCAACTCCTGCTGGATGTCATTGCGATCGGGATCTCGGAACCAGCGGGATCCGGCGACTGCGGGTGAGATGCCGCTGGCGAATTTGGCCGCGGTCCTGATCAGCAGATCCTCGTCGGCTTCGGGGTACCAGTCCATCAGTACGTCATCTCTCCACGGGGGCAAACGATTCGGTCAGTCGGGGAGACCAGCAGGATCCGTCGAGGGAGGGAATTCCACCGAGCCGACGATTCCCGCTACGGCGTGCGCGAACTCCTCCCACTGTTCCACGGAAGCCGTGTCCAGGGTAAACACAGCGGTGTACGGGCCGGTTGCGAAGGGGACGTGTACCTGGATCTGCCCCATGACGAGTTCCTCGTCCTGACCGGACTTTGTGTATCCGCCGTCCACGACAAGCCTCTGGAAGGTGACTCCGCAGACCGCCGGCCCGCACGGGAGGTCCAGCCAGGTCACCTCGCGCAATGGGTCCCGTAGCAACAGCGACTGGATTCCCTGTGCGACGACTTCCTGATCCGTCTCGCCCGACTCGAAGACCGCGATGGTGAGCGAACAGTGTGCGACGCCTCCGTCGTCCTCCAGTCCGTAGAGTCCGATACCGAAGAAACCGACTCCGCTCGCGAGCATCTGGTCGGCCATGGCGCTGTACAGCGAGCCCATGGTTTCCCACAGGGGTACTTCGCCGTTTGGATAGATCTCGCGGACGAGTCGGTGTGCCGCCTGCGTCCGCTCATCGGCATCGAGTGAAACCTCGATCGCATGCATACCGTGGGGCAGCCTGAAGGCCATTGGGGGCAGTACAGCGCCCTCGATGGTCAGGTCCTGGAGTGTTTCGAGGGTGTCCATGAACGGCACTCAGCCCCCAAAGTCATTCTTTGCTATGGTATGCACCTTGTAGGCGTCGAGAGCGCCCTTGATCGAGCCGTCGATGATACGACCTGCCCTGCCCATGGGCGCGATTGCATCGGCGCCCTTGATGAATTTCAAATTCGAGACCATGTTGATGCCCTGGGTACCGAGCCACTGTCCCTTGCGAATGTTCTGCAAACCGTTCTCGACCGCCAAGGTCAGCCGGCTGCCGCCTTCACCCAGTTTCACCATGGGCACGGCTTTGATGGGGCCGAAGAGAACGAATGCCTTCCCGACGCTGGTCACGCCACGGTAGCCCTCGCCGAGTTCTGCGGCGCGTGCGACCGCGCTGGCGCCCTTCGCGAGTTCGGCGCTCCCCGTGAGGCCTTTGACACCAGGCAGGACACCGAGTGCGTCGAATCCGATCTCGGTCCAACTGACGTCCGCGCCCGCTGCTTTGGCGACCAGATGAGTCAGCAGTGCTGCGCCGCTCGTGATCATCGCTGCGACGGCGAAGATGGCGCCCAGGGGCTCGAAGGGAGCGGTGATGATGGCGAGGAGTCCCAGCACGCCGCTCGCCAGGCTGAGGAGGTCGCCGATCGCCTTGAAGACGTCGGCATGATCCTTGATCCAGTCCCCGGTGGCATCCCAGGCGTTCTCGATACCGTTGCCCAGCTTGTCCCAGAAGCCGGGCTCGTCGGGGGCGATGTCGCCGGCCTTGTCCAGTTCCTTGCCGACCTGGCGGGCGGCCGCCCGGTAGTCCTCTTCCAGCTCGTGGACCTTCTGGATCACGCCGTCCACCGCGCTGGACGCCTTGCCCAGGTCCGTGCTGCCGTCGCTGCCGGCCTTGGCCTGGGCCTTCGCCTTGGCGTCGAGCTTTTCCCCGGCGCTCTTCTCCAGACGGTCCGCGCGGTCCTGGAAGTCCTGGAGGTCGTCGGCCCAGCGGTGCAGGGCACGCGATGCCTTGTCGAAGGAGTCGTGGCTCTTGCGGATGAGCGGGGTGACGTCTTGACCGACGTACTCGCTGAATGCGATCGCGGTCTTGCCCTTCCAGGCACCGGTCTCGATGCGCTCCAGCTCTCCGAGCGCCGTACCCAGCTCGCCGGCCAGCTTGCCGAGCTGCTTGGCGAGGTCCCGGGTGTCCTCCACGTTCCCCGGCGTGGGGTCCCAGCCTATGTGGGGGAAGGCAGGCCGCTGCCCAGCCACGTCACTTGCCCTTCTGCTGCGGAGCCTTGAGGGACTCGGCCAGGTCCAGGTCGAGCTTGCCGAAGCTCTCGCCGATCTTGTTGATCATCTTCACGGCGCCCTGGGTGTGCTTGCCGAGCTGCTTGATGCCGTAGCTCCAGTCGTCGGCGAAGTCCTGTACTTCTTCGATGAGTTGCTTCTCGCCGACGGCCGAGGCGTCCGCGCTGCGGAGCGTGCGGCGCGTCGTCTCCATGCGGTCGCTGATGGACGAGAAGGTCTTCTTCAGGTCCTGGAAGATCGTGTCTTCGAGGCGCAGGTCACTCATGTCGGATTCCGGTCTCCTGGAGCGGCCCGGGGCCGGAGCTCGGCGGGCCGCTCGCGTCTCGTCAGCGGTTGACCGCTTGGATCTCTTTCACGGTCACGTTCTGCTCGTACGTCGACAGGCCGTCGGGCAGGCCCGGCTGCCGTGCGGGTCCGTCGGGGTCGGCAGAGTCCGTCCAGGTCACCTTCCAGGTGATCGACGCCTTGAAGGGGTAGGTGCCGGTACCTGACGAACGGAGGTAAGTGACGTTGCAGCCGGAGTCCTTGCTGTCGACCGTGTAGCCGTCGTCGCCCTTCACCAGGTCGTACGTGCACGACTGCGGGTCGGCGTCGGCGGTGCCGGCCTCGACCTTGAGGGCCATGGGGGTTGCGACGGTCGTCGCGGCCATCTGGACGCCCTTGTAGTTGATGCTGGCGGTCGTCCAGACCCGGTCGAAGTTCCCCTCGAACTTCACCCGCGTACCGAGGTTCACCTTGAGCCGGTCCGGGCTCGGGTTCAGCACCACGGGCGGCGTCGGCAACTTCGTCGAGTTGTAGGCGAGTTCGGAGAGGATCTCCGGGGTCAGCTGGTTGGGGTCCGCCTTCGGCTGGGCGGGCGGGACCCAGATCTCCCAGCTGGCCGGGGTCACGGGACAGGCGTCGGTGTAGTCGTCGTTCCGGAACTGCACCTGCCACCACAGGCCCTTGTCGCCCTTGTGGTAGTCCTCGTCGGCGCGCTCCTTGGCGTAGCTCGCAGCCGGTTCCTGGGCACCCTTGTAGGAGGACTTGATGAAGTCCTCGTACTCGTCCGGTGTGTACATCGGCTCGTACCAGCAGACGGGGGGCTTCCAGTTCGCGTTCGAGGACGTGGCCTTCGAAGTGGAGCTGCCTGAGCCGCCGGTCTTGCTCTGACTGATCTGAATATGGGCGCCGATGGCTCCGGTTCCGGAGCTGCCACCTGAGTCGGTGCCGGAGCTGGGCGGCGTCGGCTGGACATCGCCCTCGTCACCGCCGCCGTAGGAGGGGTCACCCGCATACGCCGGAGTGCCCGTTCCAAGCGCGATGGCCAGGCTCACGGCCGCCACCGTCCGAAAAACGGGGCGAGCGGCTTGAGCACCTACCCCCGCACGCACGAGGCGTCACCCTTCTTCCAACTCTGCCGCGTGACCTGCCAGTCGCCTGCCGAGTCCTTTGCGACCTGAAGCGTGTTGAGGATGAAATCCTTGTCACTCGGTTTGGTGACCTGCACCTTTTGAGTCTTGATGACCTTGCCGTATGCCTTGCTCTGGTCCTCGCAGTAACGCACCGCCGCTGTCTTGCTGTTGGCGACGTCGGTGACCTCGAAATCGAAGAACCGATAGTGCCCCGTAACCGTCAGCCCCTGCTTCTTGAGCTCCGCAACCCTGTCGATCCAGTAGGTACGGGCGTATCCCGCAAAGTAGCGATTCAGGTTGGCGGTCTGCCCGTTCCCCTTGGCGAAAGCCTCGAGCCGGGCCTCGGCCGCGTACGCAAGGTCCCGCAGAACTGCGTCCTTGGTGGCATCTCCTGTCGACTCCCGGTCGACAGCCACCGTGATGTCCGACGGGAAGTCGAAACTCGGCGCGTTCTTCTCGGTCGAGGTGGAGGCCGAGGCGGACGGTGATGGAGAGGTGGATCCTCCCGTTCCGTCGGCCCCCGCGATCTTGTCGTTGTTGCCCTTGGAGCTGTCGTCCCCGCCTCCGCACGCCGTCAGCAGCAGAGCTGCGGTCGCGGTGAGCGCGGCGGCAACGGGCAAGGTGCGGCGCTTCACTGTGGACTCCCCCGTGAGACAGATGTGTGGCAAGGGCACCAACGCTATCCGTGGGGTTGTCGATTCGCCAGCGCGAACTCCCTTGGTGACGTGGGCAATATGGTGTGAACCGGATATTGCGTGGCCGGTCCGTTTCCTGATCGTGCCCCGCAGACGCGAGCTCAGCCCTCAGGCCCGGTCTGCCTCATCAGGTGCGTGTGCACCTCGCTGCGCATCGCCTCGGTGACGACCGTGAGCCAGGAGCCGTCCCGGAACCGGATGCGCAGCAGGTCGCTCGTGTGCAGCCCGCCGAGGGGATTTTCCACGGCGGCCTCGGTGGCCGGAATGCCGGCGCCGACCCGAAGCCGCCTCTCCTGTCCTACGGACACGCGCTTGACCGGCCGACCTGTTCCAGTCGCCGTCGAAGACCTGGTCGAGGCGTTGGGCGCGGACGGCAGCTTTGCCTTCCTTGGCCTCCCCTGCAATGACCATGCCGAGCGCACCCAGCGGCCTGATGAGCGAGGGCCTGAGGTGGCCGCCGCCGGCCGCCGCCGGCCGCCTGGTGAGGCGGCGTTGTACGTTCGCGGCCAGGCTCATCCTGCCCATGTACGCGGACGATTCCTTTCAGCGATTCACTGCTTGGGCTTCCTGAACCCTGACGTCCTGGTCGTTGCCGAAGGTCCCGTCAGGCAGGTCACCGCTGGTGCCTCCGGTTCCGGTCCAGGTGATCTCCCAGGTGACCGTGGCCTGGAGTTTGTACGTGCCGCCGGCCGACGACCGCAGGTACTTGATGCCGCAGGGCGGCGTCTCGCCGGCCTTCCCCGTCTCGTACGGCTCACCGATCGAATCGTCGTCGTTGATCGCGCACTCGCCGGAGGCGGGATAGGTCTCGGCGTCTTCGGTTCCGGGCTGAAGCTTCAGCGAGACGGGCTTGGCCACGGTGGTGGCCTGCAGGTTCAGGCCAGGCGCGGTGATCGACGCCGTGACGGAGACAGGTTTGAAGTCTCCCTTGTCCAGCCATGCCCAGGTTGCCAGGTTGACCTTGGTGGTGCCGCTCGGAGCAAGCGTCACCTCGGTGCCCGGAACCTTGATCTGTTCATAGGCGAGCCCCGCCAGGATCTCTGGGGAGATGGCGTTCTTGACCTTGGGTGTTTCGCCGTTCTCAACCCAGAACGGCAGTGTCGAATTGCAGGCCGTTCTCTCGAGGACGGGCGCGTTCGGATTCTCGACCGCCCCCCACCACATGCCGTCGTCCTGCTGGTCGAGGTTGTAGTTCTTGTACTCGCCGTCCTTGTACACGTCCCGGAACTGGGATGTGGCGTTCTTCGCGTAGTTGGGCTGGTTGGGGTCGGTCGTGACGTCCTTGTACTCGGACTCCGTCTCCTTGGCGAACTGCTTTGCCGTCCACCTGGGTGCAAGCCAGCAGGCCGGAGGCGTCCAGGAGGTTCCTGTGGCTGAGACGTGCCCCACGGACGAGCCGGAGCCGTTCTTCGAGGTGTCGTAGGAGACCGCCGCGTACAGGGTGTCGTTGTTGAGACCGGTGTCCTTCTTGGTGTCGGTCGTGCCCTTGTCGACGGGGCCGCCGGCGAAGGCGCTGTGCGCCGGGGCGAGAAGCAAGGCAGCGGTCAGCCCGGCGACACCGATCGTGTGACGCTTCATGCCTTGCACTGCGTGGCCTCCGTCTGCACTTCGATGCCCTCCGCGGTCCACAGGCCCTTGACCTCCTGGGACGCCGTCATGACGATCTCGAAGTAGTAGTAGTCCTTGTTGCTGGGACTGGTCTTGAGGATCTTCTTGGACTTGACTTCCTTGCCGTAGAACTTCGAGTCGTCGTCACAGAAGGAGACGGACGCGCGCTTGCCGTCGGCGGCCAGGTCGACCTTGCCCTGCGAGTAACGCTGGACCCCGGTGACGGTCCAGCCGCCGTCGACGTACTGCTTGATCTGCTTCTTGGCGTAGGCCTGGGCGGTGTCACCGGCCGTGGAGTAGAACTTGTACGCCGCGTCCTCCGGGTCCTGCCGGATGATGCCGTAGTTGATGGCCCGCACGAAGTTCTCTGCGTCACCCAGAGCCGCTGCCTCTTTGGCATCGGACGGCTTGGTGATGTCGAACGCCATCTCGAAGCCCGAGGGGAACGTGATCGCCGGACGGTCGATGTCCGCGGCGGCGTCCGATGCGCTCGGCGACGCCGAGGTCTTGGTGCCGTCGGAGTCGGCACCCGCGATCTTTTCGTTGCTCTTGGAATTGTCGTCCCCGCCACCACAGGCCGTCAGTAGCAGGGTTGCGGTCGCGGCCAGCGCGGCGGCAACGGGCAATGTGCGGCGCTTCACTGTGGTCTCCCCGTGAGAATGAAGGTCGTCGAGGAGACAGACGCTATCGGCGGGGTTCGCGGTTTCGCCAGCGCGAACCTGTGAGGCATGAGGGAAAACCCGGCTAAAGATGCGCCAACCACCCACCTGTGTACCCGGACCGTGTCCTCGTGGGCAGGACACCCACCAGTCCACTGAGCGACGTACCTCGACATGTTCAGCGGCATCATGAGGTCGCTTTCGACGGACGAGCCGCAGGGCGAGCGCCGGCCAGGCGATCGGGATCCGGGGGCCGAAGGAACGGAGAGGCAGACATGAACGGTGGCGACACTGGGTTCGACGAGGCTCGCGGGAGGCGTGTGCGGCATCCCGTCGTGCTCGCGGTCGTCATCGGGGCCTACGTGCTCGCGGCCATCGCGGGCCTGTTCGTCCTGGCGGGCGACTTCGGCCCCGTGCTGCTCGTGCCTCTGTGGATCGTCCACGCCGTGGTCCTCGTCGTGCTCGTCAGGAAGCTGGGGGCGAGGACGTCGAGTACGTACACGATGTTGTTCGTCGTGGCCACTTCGGTCATGTCCGTGTACGTGGCGGACATGGCGCGTGACGATCTCACGCTGCAGCGGCGCGGCGAGCGGGTCACGGCCGCCGTGGTGAAGAAGTGGCGTGATGCGGCCGAGGGTCGCAAGGCGCGTGACTACGACTACACGCTGGAGGGGCAGGACGGTACGAAGGTGCCGGGGCCCGCCATGAGAACGCCGACCGATCTGTACGACGTCGGCCAGAAGGTGACGGTCATCGAGGATCCCCGCGGCGAGCTCCGGCCGAAGACCCCGGGGCAGGCGGATGCGACAGGTGACGAACTGGGATCACTGGCCTTCGCCCTCGCCGCCCTCGGCGCCGTGGGGTGGACGGCGTGGCAGGGGTCCGATGCGGCCCGGCGGAGGAGCCGTGGCGGCGAGGCGCACGGCGCGGAGCGGAGCCTCGTCGGGGTCCGTGACTCGGGTGCCACACCGGAGGAGCAGGAGGAGCAGGAGGAGCGGCTCCGCGAGGCCCTGCGTACGTATCCCGCCGACCGCCGGGGCTACATCAAGGTGCCAGCTGAGCAGTACCCCGACGTGTCCCGGCAGCGCGCGGCCCGGATCGCGTGGGAACTGGGCCTTCGTGCGGAGGCGTCCGGCAACCGAGGGTCATGGCGCTTCGCCGAGAAGGTGGTGGAGGAAGTACCGCTCGACTGACCCCGGAGCCCTCAGCCCAGGGTGCGTGGTTTCGCCACGGCGAACGTCTCGGCAAATGGCGTGTGCACGTGCGTGGTGTGGTGTCCGACCGGTTCGGTTGTGGAGGTCGCGTGGATGCCGGGTGGGGGCGGTGCGGTCCGCTCGGTGGCGGCCCTCTCCTTTGGGTTCCCTTTGCGCTCCGTTGGTTGTAGCCCCCAAAACCCTCGACACACAGTGACCCTGGTCCTCTGCGTCTCGCGGGGCGGCCGAGCAGGCAGGTGTTCACGGGGGTAGTGGTGGCGGATCACGTCAAGGTGTCCACGAGCGAGCTGCGGGAGATCAGCAGGTCTGTCGCGAAGTTGAAGTCCACCTTCGAACATGCGAAGGATCTCGTCGACTCGTACGGCTCCGAGATCGGGTCCGGGGATGTGGCCGACGCGCTTGGTGACTTCGCGGACGACTGGAAGAAGAAGCGCAAAGAGCTCTGTGACGGGCTGGAGTTTCTCGGGAAGACCGCGGGTGAGGCGGCGAAGGCCTACGACGGGGTCGATCAGCATCTTGCCGACGCGCTGGTCAAGGCACAGCCGGGGGAGAAGTGAGCGATCACGGCTTCTCCGGGGTCGACTGGCAGACGGCCCGGTACGACGACAGGGAGTTCACGCCGGGGGACCCGTACGAGGTCGCCCGGCTCGGGAAGCGGATCTCCGACACCGCCAAGCTGATCGAGGAGCAGGCCGGCAAGCTGAACAACCTCGTCGACGGGAACGGGTGGGACTCGGACGCCGGGAAGGCGTTCGCCACGAAGACCGGCGACACCGTCAAGCTGCTCAGCCAGTCGCGTCAGCGGTACGCGGCGGCGGGGGCGGCGCTCGGTTCCTCCGTGCCGTACGAGCCCATCGCCGACACCGTCCGGGAGAACTGGGCCACTGCTCTCAACCATGCGCAGAATCGCGTCCGTTCCGCCCTGAAGAAGGCCGCGGCGGCCGATGCCGACAGCAGTAACTACCAGAAGCAGATCGATCAGCATCCGTCCGCGGACGACAACCACCCGGACAAGCAGAAGCTGAAACGGCAGAAAGAGGCCTCGGACGGGGAGCTCGACGCCGCGAAGCGGGAGCTTCGGGCCGCGCTCGACTACCGGGACACCCAGGCCGGGTACGCCGCCAAGGCGATCCGGGACGCCGTCGAGCACGACGGGCTGAAGGATCCCAAGCACCACTGGTGGGACAACTGGAAGGACTGGGTCGCCGACATCGGGCACTGGGCGGGGGTGGCCGCGGCTGTTCTGGGCGTGCTGGCGCTCGTGCTGAGCTGGGTGCCGGTTCTCGGCGAGGTGCTCGCGGCGCTGGCGCTCATCGCCTCGGTCGTCGCCCTGGTCTGCGACACAGTCTCGGCGTTGGACGGCAAGGGCACCTGGCTGGACGTCGCCATCGACGCCGTCGGCGTGCTGTCCTTCGGCGCCGGGCGGATCCTGGGGACGACGGCCAAGGAGGCGGCCATGGCCGCCCGGGGCGCCTCCGCGGTCAAGGACCTCCAGCTGGCCCGGGAGGTCGGGCTGAACCCGACGGCGGCCCGTGAACTCGCCGAGACACTCAACGGGGTCAAGCCCGGAGAGATCGGCAAGGCGCTGTCCGAAGGGCCCACGACACTCCTGCCGCGGATGCGCTCGGTGGTCAAGGAGTCATTGAACCTCAAGGCGTTCGCGACCGACATCCGCGATGCCCCCGAAGTGCACCGGGCGGCCAAGGCCTTCGCGGAATCGGCGCCCGAGCTGTCGGAGATCGCGG
The DNA here is from genome assembly GCF_042721035.1 of Streptomyces sp. NPDC058464. Lineage (NCBI taxonomy): Bacteria > Bacillati > Actinomycetota > Actinomycetes > Kitasatosporales > Streptomycetaceae > Streptomyces > Streptomyces sp. NPDC058464. Next base: position 173,075 of record NZ_JBHXMA010000008.1, on the reverse strand, counting down.
ACTCCTCGTTCAAGACCATGGCGGGTCAGGCCAAGGCCTTGTACTACGGCAGCCAGGTGCTGCCGCTCCTGGCCGGCTGGTCGAACCTGGCGCACACGCACTCCGACGAGCCGTGGGTCACCGGGCCGAACGTCCTCCAGGGAGTGAAGGAGATCCCGGGCATCGGGGCCGGCGGAACACCGTTCTACAACTGGCACTGGAGCACCAGCGGCTGACCCGGGGTCGGCTGTCGGGAATCCAGAGCGGAAAGAGCAAGGATCACGTGGCGAGTGAGGACGAGCGGTCCGTCGACGAGCTGTTCGCGGAACTGCCGGAGAAATGGCAGCGGTCGCTGGAAGAAGTGGGCATGGGGCTGCCGGAGTTGCGCCGCATCGCGGCCGGCCCGGACGGCATGCGGCGGGTACGCACCATCCTCGCCGAGTTCTCCGAGGCCACCACCAACCCGCGGCCGGCGCGGGCCGGGTGGACCGGTTACGGCGGCGGAACGCCGGTCTGGCCGTGGGCCCGGCTGCTCCTGGTGGCCGTCGTATCGGTCGTCGTCTGCCTGCTCTCCAGCCTGTTCATCGGCAAGGCGGCGGCGTTCGTCGGGCTGGTGCTCGGGCTCCCGGTCATCTGGGTGGCCTTCAAGACCCGTGACTCCCGAGGGGCCCCCGTCGCCCGGTATGTCACCGCGGGCGCCTATCTCGTCCTGGTCCTGGTGGGCTCGTACTTCGCCAACGCCTGGTACCTGCAGCTGCGCGGGGTGGAGCAGACGGTCACCATCGCGACGCCGACCCATCAGTGGACGCACGGGACCCGTGAGACGTACTGCAGGGTCCGGCTGCGGGACGGGTCCGTCCACGAGGTGATCGACAACAAGGAGAACTGCGCCGACCGGGTCGGGCAGACGACCACGGCCGTCGTCGACCCGGCCGGTCACTACAAGCCCTCCCTCGGCACCAAGTCCGACATCGGCGGCGTACCCGAGGGCTATGTCTGCCTCGGCGCCGCCGCGGTGCTGGTGCTGGCACCGGTGACGGTCGTGGTCATGGGACGGCGCACGCGGTACGACCGGGCGATCGGGACGGCGGTATGAGCGGCGGTATGAGCGGCGGGACGACGGCCAGCACGGCCAGCACGGCCAGCACGGCCAGCACGGCTGGTACGGCTGGTACGGCCACGGCCCCACCCTCCGATTACCGCCTCGCCGTTCCCGAGGGCTGGGAGCGGATCGTGCTCGATCCCGAGAAGTGGGCGCACCGTATCGACAAGGTGGTCAAGCGCGGTCTACGGCGTACGAAGGCCGGTCCGCAGCTCGAGGCCGCGCTCGCCGGCCGGATGCGGGAGCAGGCCGAGGCGGCGCATGCCAACGGCGGTGTCGAGATGTACGTCATGAACCAGGTCCTCGGCCAGGTCCCGGTCTCCGCCGGCCTGGTCGTCACCCTGCTCCGGCCGGCCCCCGGCACCGAGGCCGGCGACCTCGGCGACATCGCCCGCTCCCTCGCCCTGCGCGCGACCGCAGAAGCAGAGGACGTCACTCTCGTCGACCTCCCCGCCGGCCCCGCCGTACGCCACCGCTACCTGCGCCGGCCGGCCCCCGACGACCCCGACGGCAACAAGCTCGCCGTCACGCACCTGGACGTCTACCTCGCCGTCCCGAACGGCGACCAGCGGCTGCTGCTCTCCTTCTCCACGCCGATGGAGCCGCTGGCGGAGGCCCTGGTCGGCCTCTTCGACGCCGTCGCCCGCACCCTGCAATGGATGGCCTGATGCCCGAGTTCGCCGCGTCCACGGTGCGTATGAAAGCGCCCGAGGATGCCATATCCCTGCCGGTACGCGTGGCGGGGGTCGACCTGCATGCGTGGGCCGTCGAGGCGGCCGCGCGCCACGTCGGCCCGGACGACCCCGACCCGAAGCTCCTCGGCGCCCTCGCCGCCGAACTCCGCGCAGCCGCCGCCGACTCCCGGGAGCGCGCCCCGATCACCGCGCTGTCGTACGTGCCCGAGCCGCGCCTCGGTGAGCTCGCCCGGATCGAGCTGTCGGCGCTGGTCGCCGACGACACGTACCCGACCATGAGCGTGGAGCTGCTCCAGCGCTGTCTCGCCGCCCCCACCCCCGTCTCCTACCGTCCGCCCGAGGCCGAGCTCCGCGGCCTTCCCGCGGGCCCGGCGGTGCGGGTACGGCACGCCTACGTCCAGGACGTGGGCCGGGACGGGCTGGGGACGGTGATGGAGACGTGTGCGTACGGCATCCGGGCCGACGAGACGTGGGGGCTCGTGCTGCTGACGTCCTGGCAGGCACTGGCCCACACGGACGCGTTGTGCGAGCTGACCGACGAACTGGCGCGGACCGTCCGGGTCACGGCGTAGCCGGACCGGTCACGCGGCCGTCAGGCAGCTGACGAGAGGCTCGCCCTCCAGGGACGTCAGGCGGCACCAGGAGCCGTCGGTGAAGGTGATCCTGAAGTCCCGTTCGCCGACGCTGAACGGCCGCCGTTCGACCGTGGCGACCGTGCTCAGGTCCGTCTCCCAGAGGACTTCCTCCCAGGGTTCCCTGGGATCGCGGAGTCCGCCGAGGACCAGCAGGCGGCGGTCGGTCAGGACGAGGTGCGTGACGTCCGTGTCGGGACGGCGGGCCGGGTCGAGTTCCCAGGGGAGGGTACGGGCGATCGTGCCGGGGGCCGCCCACAGCACCGGGAAGTCCGTCTCCTCGTTCTCCGGGTCCTCGCTCCTGCCCAGTGGGGCGGAACCGCCGGGGCCGCTGCCGGAGGGCACGTTGCCGTCGAAGACCACGGCAAGGGCGAGCACACCGAGGAGGAACGCGCCCGTCAGGACACCCCGCACCACAGGGCCGATCCTCGACCTGAACCGGTATGCCGGGCCTGGCGGCCAGCCTGCCAACTCGGCCTGTATGTCCCGCCGTTCCGTGTCACGGAACCAGCGGCGGCCCTGGACGCGGTGTGCCGCGCCGGTCGCGAAGGACACCGGGGCCCGCGCCACGAGCCCCTCGCCCGCCGGGGGTTGCCAGGAATGCCGCTGCGGCACGGTCACGGTCTGGCATCCTCACGGGTCGTCGCGGTCGTCGCGGTCGTCGCGGTCACTGCGGTCATCGGTCAGTGCGGTCGGCACGCTCTTTCGCTGCGGCGAACGCTTCGCCCGGCCGGGTGATCGTACTCGGACCGCTGTCGTACCCGCCCGGCCGGCGTGTGCACTTCGTGCAGGCCTCATGGGTGCGCGGTGAGGGTGTCGGGAGCGGCCCGGCCGCGAACGGGGTGTTCTGGATTCGCCGGCGCACAGTTCGGTGCCCCCTGGTGTCCCCCCGATCCCAACCGCCGTACATGGCAACGCCGTTGCAGATCGCAACGACGATTTCAGTGAGGTCAAGGAGTCCGGGCGCGCCTTGAGGGGCTTATGTGTGGCTGATACGGTGCGATCGCTTGACACTCGCCATGCCGCCGAGTATTCGGCCGGATCGGGCGGTTGGTGTCGAGTGTCCGCTTTTACGGCGTTGACAAAGTGTTCGAGTGTTCGGCAGACAGTTTTCTTGGCTGTAACGGGGAGCGGTTGCGTGAAGATCCAAGAGCGTACGGGGGCGGGCGCAGGTCGTTCGGCCGGTCCGGCTCAGCCTTCGGTCGGTGACCGGCTTCCCACCGCGCCCCGTGAGCGCAAGCCCGCGCTGGCCGCACTCGCGGTGCTGCTGATCCTGCTGGGTGCGCTGGGCGCGACGACGCTCGTGCTGCAGGCCGGCAAGCGCATCGAGGTCATAAAGATCACGCAGGAGATCCCGGCCGGCTCGTCCGTGCAGGACAGCGACGTGACGTCCGTCATGGTCGCCGACGACTCCAGCATCCACTACGTCAGGTGGTCCCAACTGGCGGGCCTGAAGAAGCTGAAGGCCGTGAGCACCATCCCGGCCGGTGTCGTCGCCGTCGGCGAGATGTTCGGTGAGGGCAGCAAGCTTCCCGCCGGCAAGTCCACCGTCGGCCTGGCCCTGAAGGAGGGTCAGTACCCGAGCGGGATCGAGGTGGGCGACACCGTCGCCGCCTACCACGTCAGCGGCTCCGCCACCGGCGGTTCGTCCTCCTCCTCCGCCGGCAGCGACTCACTGATCGCGGGCGACGCCAGGGTCAGCGCCGTACCAAGCGACAAGAGCAGCGGCGAACTCGTCAGCAGCACCAGCTACGCCATCACGCTCACCGTCGACAGCGACAAGGCCGCCGAGCTGGCCGACGCCGCGTCCAACGGCGAGGTCGCCCTCGTCCTCGTGCCCAGCACCGGCAACTAGAAGGCGGCCCCACCCCATGGCGCTCATCGCAATCGCCGCCGACAAGGGTTCCCCCGGCGTCACCACCGCGGCCGTCGCGCTGGCCGCGGTCTGGCCGCGCCGGGTCCTGCTCGCCGAGGCCGACCCGGCCGGCGGCGACCTGGTCTACCGCAGTGCCGCCGCGCACGGCGGACCGCTGAACCCCAACACCGGCATGCTGTCCATAGCGGCCACGGCCCGGCGCGGGCTCGTGCCCGATCAACTCTGGGACCACGTCCAGCCGTTGAGCGGTGGGCTCGAGGTCCTCGTCGGGTTGGGCATCGCCGAGCAGGCCGCCGGGCTCGCCGGGCTCTGGCCCACCCTCGGGCACGCCTTCGCCGCCCTCGCCGACTCCCCGAACGCGCCCGCCGACGTCATCGCCGACTGCGGCCGGGTCAGCGGCGACACCCCGGCCGTCGAGCTGTTCCCGCACGCGGCGCTGGTGCTGCTGGTCTCCCGCACCGAGCCGGAGGCCCTCGCCCGGGTGCGGGACCGTGCCGCCGCCCTCGCGCAGAAGCTGCACGGCGGTGCGCGCGGTGCCGCCGCCCTCGCCACCCCGCTGATCGGCGTGGTCCTGGTCGCCGACCCGTCGAGCTCCGGCAAGCTGGTCAACCAGGTCAACGACATGCTCGTGCACGCCCAGACCGGCGCCCGGGTGGTCGGCACCATCGCCGACGACCCCGCCGGCGCCGACCAGTTGGCCGGCCGCAAGCGCGGGCGCCTCGACAAGTCCCTGCTCATCCGCTCGGCCCGCAAGGTCACCGCCGACCTCCACCAGCAGTACGGCGCCGCCTGGGCCGTACCGACACAGGCGCCCCACGCGGGGGCCGGCCGATGACCGCTGTCGACCACCAGTTGGTCAAGCGGTTCCGGCAGGACGCCGGCGACCGGATCGCCGAGCAGCGCCGCCAGGACCAGGCGTCCGGTGTCACGCCGATGTCCAGCGAGGACGAACGGCAGTACGCCCGCGCGGTCATAGCCCAGATCCTGGAGGAGTACGCCCGCGCGGACATCAACGCCGGGCGCACCCCGCTGGACGCGGAGACCGAGGAGCAGTACGCGGCCGCCGTGCACGCCGCGCTGTTCGGCGTGGGGCGGCTGCAGCCGCTGCTCGACGACCCGGACGTCGAGAACATCGACATCAACGGCTGCGACCAGGTCTTCGTCGGGTACAGCGACGGACGGGAGGCCATCGGGGATTCCGTCGCGGAGACGGACGAGGAGCTCATCGAGCTGATCCAGGTGCTCGGCGCCTACTCGGGTCTGTCCTCCCGCCCGTTCGACTCGGCCAACCCGCAGCTCGACCTGCGGCTGCCCGACGGCTCCCGGCTCTCCGCCGTCATGGACGTCACCCGGCGGCCCGCGCTCTCCATCCGTCGCGCCCGCATGGGCAAGGTGTTCATCTCCGACCTGGTCGGCAACGGCACCGTGACGCCCGAGGTCGCGCACTTCATGGCCTGCGCGGTCCGGGCCCGCAAGAACATCATGATCGCGGGGGCGACGAACGCGGGCAAGACGACGCTGCTGCGTGCCCTCGCCAACGAGATCCCTCCGCACGAGCGGCTCATCACCGTCGAGCGGGCGCTGGAGCTCGGGCTCGACACCTTCCAGGACCTGCACCCCAACGTGGTGGCGTTCGAGGAGCGGCTGCCCAACTCCGAGGGGCAGGGCGCCATTTCCATGGCCGAGCTGGTGCGCCGTTCGCTGCGTATGAACCCCTCCCGGGTCATCGTCGGCGAGGTCCTCGGCGACGAGATCGTCACCATGCTCAACGCGATGTCGCAGGGCAACGACGGGTCGCTGTCCACGATCCACGCGAACAGCTCCAGCGAGGTCTTCAACCGCATCTCGACGTACGCGCTCCAGGCCTCCGAGCGGCTGCCCATCGAGGCCAGCCAGATGCTGATCGCGGGCGCGGTGAACTTCGTCGTCTTCATCCAGCGGCGCAACAACTACCAGACCGGCGGCCGTCTCCAGCGCATGGTGACCTCGGTCCGCGAGGTCAACGGCGTCGACGGCCGGGTGCTGTCCAGCGAGGTGTTCGCGGAGGCACACGACGGCCGGGTCGTACCGCATGCGCCCATAGCCTGCCTGGAGGACCTGATGGCCTACGGCTACCAGCCGCACGGGGCCTGGGGGTGATCTGACATGAACCTGGATTCCCTGGGCTCCATGGGCGGACTCTTCTCCACCGAGGTCCTCTACGCGCTCGGCTGCGGTGTCGCCGCCGGCGGCGGGCTCGCGCTGCTGATCCTGGCGATCCGCGGGCTGCCCGCCAAGCCCGACCACGAGAAGCAGAAGGCCAACGAACGGGCCGCCGAGCTCATCCGGTTCGCCGGGCAGCGCGGTTCGCTCGCCGCCATCATCGGGCTCGCCGTGCTGCTGATGACCCGCTGGGCGGTGGCCGGCATCGCCGCCGGTGTCCTGGTCTTCTTCTGGGACAAGCTGTTCGGCGGCGCCGCCGAGGAGCGGGCCGCGATGAAGCGCGTGGAGGCCCTCGCCTCCTGGACCGAGTCGCTGCGCGACACGATCGCCGGCGCGGTCGGCCTGGAGCAGGCCATCCCGGCCTCGGCCCGGGCCGCCGCGCCCATCCTGCGGCCGCACCTCGACGCCCTCGTGGACCGCCTGCGCGCCCGCACCCCGCTGCCGGACGCGCTCCAGCACCTCGCCGACGAGATCAATGACGCCTCGGCCGACATCATCGTCGCGGCCCTCATCCTCAACGCCCGCCTCCGCGGCCCCGGTCTGCGCCAGGTACTGGGTGCCCTGGCCAAGTCGGCCCGCGAGGAGGTCGACATGCGCCAGCGCGTGATGGCCCAACGGGCGTCCACGCGGCGGTCGGTGCAGATCGTCGTCGCCGTGTCGGTGGCGTTCGTGCTCGGACTCGCCGTCTTCAACCGCGAGTTCGTCGCGCCGTACGGCACCGCCGTCGGCCAGCTCGTCCTCGCCCTGGTCTGCGGGCTGTTCGCGCTCGGCTTCTGGTGGCTGCGCAAGCTGTCCACCATCGAGACCCCGGAACGGTTCCTGGTCCGCGACCAGTCCTCCGTGCAGTTCGTCCGGCCGCCCCGCACCGCTCCCGGTCAGCCCGGCCATCCCGGTCAGCCGGGGCAGCCCGGTCAGCAGCCGTTGCCCACCGAGGACGGAGTACGCCGGTGAACCTCACGATGCCGATCGTCGTCGGCGTGATCCTGGGTCTCGGCGTCTACGCCCTGATCCGTGCCCTGATGCCGTCCCGGCGCAGCGCGGTCGCCCAGGTCGCCCGGATCGACGCGATGCGGGCGCGCGGCGCGGCCTACGAGTCGGCGCGGCCGGCGAAGGACACCGGCCGGTTCGGCTCCCTGCGCGCCGAAGTCGGCGCCCGCGTCGCCGAGTTCTACCGGGAGCAGGGCTGGGAACAGCGCTCGCTCCGCGCCGACCTCGCCGTCCTGGACCGCAGCTGGGAGAAGTTCCTGGCGACGAAGGTGCTGCTCGCGGCGGCCGGCCTGATCTTCGGTCCGTTCCTGTTCGCCGTCGTCTACACGATGGGCTTCGGGCACAGCCCGGTCATCCCGGTCTGGCTCTCCCTGGCCTGCGCGGGCCTGTTCTTCTTCCTGCCCGACCTGGAGGTACGACGGGACGCGGCCGAGAAGCGCCGGGACCTCCGGCGGGTCATCGGGGCGTACCTCGACCTGGTGTCGATGAGCCTCGCCGGCGGCCGCGGCCTGCCCGAGGCCCTGATGGCGGCCGCCGAGGTCTCCGACGGCTGGGCCAACCAGCGCATCCGCAACGCCCTCGCCGACGCCCGGATCACCGGCGTCAGCCAGTGGCAGGCGCTGGGCGCGCTCGGTGAGGAACTCGGCGTGGAGGAGCTCAAGGACCTCTCCGCCTCCCTCGCCCTGGTCGCGGACGACGGCGCCAAGGTCCGCGAGTCCCTCGCCTCCCGCGCCGAGACCATGCGCCACCGCGAACTCGCCGAGATCGAGGGCAGCGCGGGCGAGAAGTCCCAGTCGATGCTCGTCGCCCAGCTGCTGCTGTGCGCCGGCTTCCTGGTTTTCCTGATCTTCCCGGCGGCGATGCGGGTGTTCCAGGTGTGAGCTGATGCGACCTGACGTGAGCTGAATCGTGAACCTTCGCCAACTGCTGTTTCGAGAGGACAAGTCATCATGAACACACGGAACTTCAGCACCGGGATCCTGGCGGTGGACTTCCTGGTCACCTTCCTCCAGGGCCGGGTGCAGCGCGCCCGCTCCGGCGAGCTCGACCGCGGTGCCTCCGCCGTCGAGTGGGTCATCATCTCCGCGGTCGTCGTGGCGATCGTCGGCGTGGTGGCCGCCATCATCAACGCCGCGCTGAGCGACGGCGCCAAGAAGGTCGGCGACTGCATCAAGGGCGCCAACGCGAGCGGAACCTGCTGAGCGGCGGGTCGAGCGCGACCACGACGGGGATGACGGGGTGACGGGGTGACGGGGATGACGGGGACGTCTGCGGGCGGGTCCGCGGGCGAGGCCGGGGCCGGGTCCGCGGGTGCGAGCGGAGGCCCGCGCGGCTGGGTGCGCCGCCGGGCGGCGGCCGCGCGCGGCGACTCGGGCATGACCGCGATCGAGTTCGTGTTCCTCACCCCCGTCCTGTTCTTCATGATCTTCGCGACGGTGCAGTTCGCGCTGTACTTCTTCGCCGACCACGTGGCCCAGGCGGCGGCCCAGGCCGGCGCCCGCAAGGCCCGTGCCACCGCCGACGCGCAGCCCGGCGCCTGGCGCGGCGAGGCCCAGGACGTGGTCGACTCCTACATCAGCCAACTCGGGCCGCAGCTGGTCCTGTCGCCCGACGTGAAGATGCTCCAGCCGGAGCAGACCACGGTCGGCGTCGAGATCACGGCCCGCGTCCCGACGGTGTTCCCGGGCCTGGACCTGACGGTGCACGCGCAGTCGTCGGGACCCGTGGAGCGGTTCGTGGAGGACAGGAACTAGATGTTCTCCCTGCGGAACAGAGCGCCGGACGACGACCGGGGGTTGTCCACCGTCGAGGTCGTCATCCTCGCCCCGGTCATGATCATGTTCATCCTCGTCCTGGTCGCCTTCGGCCAACTCGTCGACGGACGCGGGGCGATCGACGGCGCCGCGCGGGACGCGGCCCGTGCCGGGTCCATCCAGAAGGACCACGCCACAGCCATGTCGGAGGCGCAGAAAGCCGCCGAGGCGGACCTGTCCGACGTCTGCTCGGGGCCGGTCTCCGTCGTACAGACCAGCGCGGGTTTCGAGTCCGGCACGATCTTCACGGTCGAGGTGAGCTGCCAGGTGCGGGGGCTGGCCATGCTCGGCCTGGACATCCCGACCACCCTCTCCTCGACGTTCTCCTCGCCCCTCGACCCGCTCCGGAGGGCGGCATGATCCTCGCGGTGCTGCGCAGTTGGTGGACCGCGCGCCGGCTCCGTCTCGACGACCGGGGCTCGGGCGCCGGCGCGGTCATCATCTTCGCCCTGGTCTTCCTCACCCTGTCCGCCTTCGTCATCGACGGCGGCCTGTCCATCTCCAAGCGCGAACGGGCCGCCGACATCGCGGAACAGGCGGCCCGCTACGCGGCTCAGGACATCGACCTGGACAAGCTGTACGAGAACCAGGGCGACGCGCCGATCAACTTCCAGGACTGCGACGCCCGGGTGAAGACCTTCGCCCGCGAGATGGACATGTCCACCGCCGACATCGCGGCCACGCACTGCGTCACCGCCGACGCCCAGCAGGTCCAGGTCGAGGTCCAGCTGACGTACGAACCCGTCTTCACCGGCATGTTCTACGGCGGCGCGATCGTGGTGCACGGCGAGGCGACGGCGGAGAACGAGGTGGGCTAGGCGCTCCGCTGGAAGGGCCGCGACGCGCCGTCGTTTGTCCGCGGCGCCGTCGTGGCTGGTCGCGCAGTTCCCCGCGCCCCTTCAGGGCGCTTGCTCAGGCCTCGGAGTCAGAGGCGGCGCGGCTGCCGTGTCCGTGGGTATGGCCGTTGCCGTTGCCGCCGCCGTTGCCGTGCCCGGGCGGGCAGTCGTCGTCGGGCGGGGTGGTCGGGTCCGGGTCGGCCGGTGCCGGGGTGGGGTCCGTGGCGGGCGGCGGGTCCGCGGGAGCCGGGTCCGCCGGGGGTGTGGGATCGGCGGGCGGTGTCGGCTCGGTCGGCGGTGCCGGGGGAGTGGGGTCCGCGACCGGGGGCACGGCCGGCGGCGTCGGCTCCGCCGGTGCGGGCGGAGCGCTGCTCCCGGACCCGTCCCCGGCGCCTCCCGGGGTCTGCCCACCGGGATCCGCCGTCGTGCCCCCGCTGTCCGACGGCGGCTGCGTCGTGGGCTCGGGCTCGGAAACGGCCGCGCCCGCACCCTCGTCGGCGGCGGCCTGCTGCCGTACCGGCTCCCCGCCGCCCTGACCGGGTGTCACCGCCGGCTGCGTGGCGGGGGTGTCGGCGGGGACCGCCGGCTGTTCGGCCACCGGCATCTGCGTCACCGGCGCGTCGGCGACCGGTGCCCGCTGGGCGGGGACGGAGGCGGACTGGCCGGGTCCGAGTATCAGCACCAGCGCCGTCGCCCCGGCCGCCACCGCACCCGCCGCGACCGCCAACGGCGCCTTCGTGCCGCCGACACCGGTGGCCTGCCGTACGCCGTGCAGCAGCCCGCTCGCGCCGCCGCCCGCGTGACCGCCCGCCGTGGCCCCGGCCGCGGTCAGGGTCAGCAGGAACTTGCCGGCCGTGCCGCCCACCGCGAACACCAGCAGGGCCGGGCCGACGAGGGCGGGGAGCCGGTCGTTGGCGGTCATCAGCGCGGCGAGCCGGGTCCGGCAGTCCGCGCAGGTGTCCACATGGCCGAGCAGGCGGTCGGACTGACGTTCCGTCGCGGCGCCCCGCACGTACGCGGGCATCCGGCTCCAGTGGACCTGGCAGGCGGGGTCGTCCGGGGCTCCGGTCTGGGTGCGCAGGAAGGCCTGCCGCATCCCCTCCCGGGCGCGGTGCAGCAGTACGGCGGTGGCGCCCTCCTTGGTGCCCAGCTGCGGCCCGATCTGCGCCAGCGGCTGGCCCTCCGCCTCGGCCAGCCAGAGCGCCTTGACCCAGCGTTCGGGCAACTGGGCCAGGACGCGCACGAGCAGGTCGACGGAGGACACCTGCTCGGCCGGGTCGTCGCCGTGGCGGCCGGGCTCGGCCTGCTCGTCGTCGTGCGGGTCGCGGGGCGTCTCGCGCGCGGCGCCGTTCGCGGCGTACGCGAGATGCCGGACGGTCGTCGTCAGGTACGCCGACACGTTGTCGATCCCGTGCCCCTCGGCCAGCCGCCGCCAGACCCTGAAGTGCGCCTCGGCGACGAGGTCTTCGGCGAGCCAGGCGTTCCGGGTGAGGGAGCGGGCGTACGCGACGAGACGCGGGTGTTGTTCCTCGTAGATCCGGGTGTACGCGGTGGCGCTGTTCACTGCAGAGGAACCGTCGTGCATGGCGGAACGCTCCAGTTGCCGGCTGTGGGGCGGGAGAAGGTTTGTCAGAGTAGATGACGAAACTTTCAAGCAAAGTTTCAAGCACATCGGAAAGTGACACATGTCACTCAAGTCGCTTGCGTTTCCGGCGTAATGAACCCGTCGCCAGGCCCTCTCACTTGTACGACGGCCCACCACCGCACCCCGGAGACGACCTGTGCCCATCACGCTCGAGCAGCCCACCGGCGCCCGCCTGCTCACCGCCGACGAACAGGAGGTGTCGGTCCCCGCGACCCTCCGCTGCACCTCGGCCGACCCGCAGGCCGTGCACTTCGTCTTCCCGCCGTGGATCTCCCTGGACGGCGAGGAGGTCACCTGGACCTTCGCGCGGGCCCTGCTGGAGGAGGGCCTGGCGGGCCCGGCCGCGCTCGGCAACGTGCAGGTGCGCCCGTACGGCCCCGCGCGCACCGTGGTGGAGTTGCGCGCGGAGGAGGGGGTGGCGGCGATCAGCTTCCCCACCTCGGCCCTCACCCGCTTCCTGCTGTCGTCGCTCCGGGTGTGCGGCTGAGAGCGGAGCAGGCGGCGGGCGTACGACCGTCACCCGAGGGGCGGCGGGGGGATTGCGCGGGGCATGCGGGTTGTGCGGGGTGTGTGGAGGGGGCGTGTGCGGGCCGGGTGGTGACAACACCGGTCAATGGGGCACCGGTTGGCGAAAGGGGATGATTCAGGCTCTCGTTCGCCGTTCTTCCCCTTCGACGCTGTCGGTCCCAGTCAATAGGATCGTCAGGGGGACCTCGACAGGCTCGGTGCGCCCCCGGCCCACTCCTTCCACACACGACCCCGGGACACCCGCCATGGCGCGACGCAGCACATCAAGCTCGACGGGAAGGCCGACGGGGACCCCTCCGTCGGGTCCGCGGAACCGGACCCCGCAGCCGGTGCGGTTGCGTCGGCGTACGTTCGGGGACGTCGTCAAGGCGTTCCTCGCCTTCGTGGTGCTGCTCGTCCTCGTCGTCGGCGTCCCCGGCGCCCTCGCGGTGACGGTCGGCTGGCCGCTGCCGCGCAGCGCGCCCAGCATGGACTGGCTGTCGCAGCCGATCGGCGTCGACGTCTTCCTCAACACCCTGACGGTCATCGTGTGGCTGGCCTGGGCCCAGTTCACGGCCTGCGTGCTGGTGGAGGTCAAGGCCGCCCTCTCCGGCGTCGGCCTGCCCGGCCGGGTCCCCGGCGCCGGCCCCAGCCAGCTGCTCGCCCGGCAGCTCGTCGCCGCGCTGCTGCTCGTCGGCGCCGCCGCGGCCAGCTTCACCCCGGGCCTCTCGCAGCTCGGCCACAGCCTGGAGGGCAACCAGAAGGGCACGGTGGCCACCGCCCAGGCGACCCCCGGCATCCTCGCCCAGCAGCAGGAGCAGGCGAAGAGCACCGCCGCCGCCCTCGCCGAGCAGGCCGGTCATGTCTCCGCCCAGGCCGAGCAGGGCTCCACCGCCACGCACGGTGCGACGAAGTACTACCGGATCCAGCCGCCCGAGGGCCGCCACCACGACTCCCTGTGGGAGATAGCGCAGCGCCACCTCGGCGACGGCCGCCGGTACAAGGAGATCTACGAGCTCAACAAGGACCGCGTCCAGCCCGACGGCTCGCGGCTCTCCGAGGCCAGCCTCATCCGCCCCGGCTGGATCATGGAGATGCCCGGCGACGCACACGGCGGCGAACTCGTCGAGAACCCCGACGCGCACGTCTCGCCGGAGGTTCGGCAGCAGATCGGCGACTACGCGCAGACCGGCGACCACGCCCAGCAGCAGCACCAGCACGAGCAGCAGGCGCAGGGCGGCGGACAGCACGCGGGCGAGGACGGCGCCACCGCCCAGATCACCGTGCCGAGCCAGCGCCGGACCGGCGACAACACCGGCACCCCCGCCGCACACGCCCAGGAGAGCTCCGGCCACTCCTCCTTCGGCCTCCCGGAGACCCTGCTCGGCGCCCCCCTCCTCGCCGCCGGCCTGCTCGCCGCCCTCGGCCGCCGGCGCCGCCAGGCCCTGTGGCAGTCGGCGCTCGGTGCCGTCGGCGGCAGCCGCGGCATGGAGCCGCCGATCCCGACCGGGGACGCCCAGGACGTGCAGGACGCGCTGCTGGTCGGCGCCGACCCGGAGGGCGTACGACTGCTCGACCGGTCGCTGCGCGGACTCGCCGCCGCCCTCACCGCCGAGTCCCGCTCCCTGCCCGTCGTCTACGCGGCCTGGCTCAGCCACGGTGATCTGCACCTGCAGCTCGCCCAGCCGGCCGGCAAGCCCCCGGCGCCCTGGCAGCTCGGCCAGGACCAGACGTTCTGGACGCTGACCCGCGCGGACGCCGAGCGCTACGAGGACACCGACGCGGCCGCCCCGTACCCGGGCCTGGTCAGCCTCGGCACCATGGACGACTCGCGGCTGCTGCTCAACCTGGAGGCCGTGCCCGGCATCGTCTCGCTGAGCGGCCGCGAGGCCGACCGGGCCGCCCTGTTCGCCTCCGTCGCCGCCGAACTCGCCACCAACGGCTGGTCGGACCGCATGACCATCACCCTCGTCGGCTTCGGCGCGGACCTCACCCCGCTCGCCCCCAACCGGCTGCGCCATCTCGACGACGTGGAGGCGCTGTTCGAGACGATGGAGGCCGAGACCCGGCAGCGGCGCGGCGCGCTGGGCGCCGCCGACCACCACTCGGTCCTCACCGGCCGGACCGGGCCCGCCCAGCACACCCGCTGGGCCCCGAACCTCGTGCTGCTGGCCACCCAGCCGTCCGCCGAGGACGCGCTGCGCCTGGCCGAACTCGCCGCCGACGCGGGCCGGCTGGGCATCGGCTACCTGGTCGGCACCGAGAGCGACGACCTGCCCGGCGCCGCCTGGGCGATGGAGATCACCCCGGACGGCAGGCTCCTCGCCCCGCTCCTCGGCCTCGAACTCCAGGCCCAGCTGCTGCCCGCAGTCCAGCAGCGCGCGGTCGTCGAACTCTTCGTGGAGGCCGACCCCGAGCGCGACCCGGACGGGCCCACCACCACCCCGCCGTTCCTCGTCGACATCAGCGAACAGGGCCGTCCCGCGGTGTACGCGCGGCTCGTCGGGCCGTACGAGATCATGGGCCTGGACACCCCCGACGGCGAGCGCAGCCCCCTCCTCCACGAGGCCCTCGCCCTCCTCCTCCTGCACCGCGAGGGCGTGCACCCGCGCGTGCTGTCGTCCGCGCTGTGGCCGCGGGGCGTGACGGAGGACGTCCGCGACGCCCTCCTGGAGCGGCTGCGCGGCTGGCTCGGCACCGACCCCGACGGCAGCCCCCGGCTGCGCTCCGACGCGGCCGGCCGCCTCACGCTCGCCAAGTCGGTCGTCTCCGACCTGGACGTCCTGCGCTCCCTCTACTACGAGGCCACCCAGGGCAAGGGCGTCGACAGCCGGGCGGTCCGCGGCCGCCTCCTCACCGACGCGCTCGTCCTGGTGCGCGGCCCGCTGCTCGCCGACCGCGCGGAGGGCCGCTACCGCTGGCTCACCCACGAGATCGTCGACGCCCAGCTGCCGCTCCTCGTCGCAGACATCGGCCTCGCGCTGTCCGCGTTCCACCTGGAGAAGGACCGCGCGGAGAAGGCGATCGAGGCGCTCGGCGCGGCGCTGCGGACCGCCCCGGCGGACGAGCGCCTCTGGAACGAGCTGCTGCGCGCCACGCACGCCACCGGCGACCCGGACCGGCTGCGCGCCCTCGCCGTCGACCTCGTCACCCGCAGCGGTGCGCGCGGCCTGCCCCCGCGTACCGAGGCCCTTCTCGACGAACTCCTTCCGACCTGGCGCGACGGCGCCGCCGCGACGGGATGACGACCGCCCTGGACCTCGCCGTCCCGGCCGCCGCAGCCCTCTGGGGCGCAGCGGCCGGTTCCCTGCTGCCCCGCGCCGCGTACCGCTTCTCGGCCCCGGCGGGGGAGGACTGGCGTAAGACGTGCCCGGCGGGTCACCCCGTAAAGGGCTGGCTGGGCCGCGTGCCCTGCGGCGCCTGCGTGACGACCGCTGCCGAACCCACGGCCCACGGATCCGCGGCCGCCGACGGCGAGAACGCCCCGCAGGGGCCACCCGCACCCGACGACGAAACTGTCACGGGTGGTGCGGGTGAGAACCCAAGAACAGCAACCACCCACGCACCCGCACCCGGCCCTCACGCCCTCGCCCTCGCCACGGCCCTGGTCTGCGCAGCCCTCGCCCTGGCCACCGGCACTCGCCCCGAACTCGCCGTCTGGCTCCTCCTGGCCCCCGTCGGCGTCCTTCTCGCCGTGGTCGACTTCCGCGTCCAGCGCCTCCCCGACCCCCTCACCCTCCCCTTCGCCGCCGCGGCCCTCGCCCTCCTCGGCGTGACCGCCCTGCTCCCCGAGCACGCCGGCGACTGGCTGACCTCCCTCTACGCGGCCCTCGCCCTGGGCGCCGCCTACTTCGTCCTCTTCCTCATCAACCCCGGCGGCATGGGCTTCGGCGACGTCAAGCTCGCGCTCGGCACGGGCGCCGCCCTCGGCTGGTACGGCTGGCCCACCGTGCTGCTCGGCACCTTCGCCGGCTTCCTGTTCGGCGCCCTGTACGGCGGCGCGCTCGTCGTCGTACGGCGGGCGGGGCGCAAGACGGCGATCGCGTTCGGGCCGTTCCTGATCGCCGGCGCGTTCGCGGGACTGCTGGTGGGGGCGCACACGGCGTAGAACTCCGGTCGCCCGCAAGGGAGTTCGACCGCTCGCCCGGTGTGGTGATTGTGCCGTTCCGGTGGACGTGGCGATGCTGGGGCAGGCCCGCGCCCATCATGAACCGCGGGTGAGCCGCGATCGGCGCGAGCGGGGGAGAGCCGCAGTGGGCGCAAGGAAGATCGAGCAGGTCGTGTCCCGGTACCACCCCGTCTTCGACGTGCCGAACCTGAAACTGGGGTACGGCCGGGACGGGAACCGCTACCTGGTCACCGGCGGCACGCCCGACGGCCGGCTGCTGCGGCTGGGCTCGGACGGCACCCGGCGTTTCGTCCGGGTCGGTGCCGCCGCGCTCGCCGTCACGGCCAACGCGGCCGGGGTGATCGCCATCGCCGAGCACCACTTCCAGCACCGGATCGTCTTCTACGACGCGGACTTCGCCGAGCTCGGCCACTACGACGACTTCGCCGCCGACGACACCCTCGGCTACACCTCGCCGTCCGGCATCGAGGCGGCCGAGTCCGGCGCCTTCTACGCCCTCGACCAGCACCGGCGGCGCGTGCTCAGGCTGAACCCCGACGCCACCCTGAGCCAGGAGATCCCCCTCACCGGACTGCCGGACGACGCCGTCTCGAACAGGACAGCCGTCGGCCTGCGCGTGGCGGAGAACGCCGACCGCATCTACACCGCGTGGTCCAAGGCGGGGAACGGCGCCTCCGGCATCCTCTGCGCCACCGACCTCCGGGGGCGACTCCTCTGGTACGACGAGGTCAAGGTCTCGGGCGGGCTCTTCGGCGGCTTCGACGCGAAGGCGAACGGCGACCTCCATGTGATCGTCAAGGGCCAGGGCAGGCAGGAGCTGCGGATCTACCCGCCCGGGAGCAAGGGGCAGAAGCAGTACACGGCGGGCACCATCGCGCTGCCCGCCGACGGCTACGAGGTACAGCATCTGCGGGTCCGCGACGAGAAGTACCACGTCAAGCGGAACGACCCCCTCGACCTGGTCGAGGTGTACGACGTCGCGAGCGGCACCGCGCTCGACCGGGACCGGGTGCCCGCCGACGTCGAGCGGCTGAGCGCGCAGTACGACGCCGACGTGTGGACCGCCGGCACGCCCGTGCCCCTGACCGTCACCCACACCCCGGGCAGGTGGGCCGGCCGGCCGCGCTTCCGGGTCTGGCTGCGCCCGCTCGGCCTGCCGGAGTTCACCGAACTCCCGTTGTCCGGCGGCACGGTGACCCCGCCCGCCGACGCCCGCGGGCTGTACCAGGTGCGCGTGTCGCCGGACGTCGCCGGACGCCTGTCCGAGTACGTCCTGGACGGCGTCGTCGAGATCCGACCGCAGGGCGCGGAGCGCGGCTCGCTGTCCCTGATGAGCTGCCGTGTCGACAAGGACAAGAACGGCGCCGACAAGCCGCCGGTCAATCTCAACCGCCTCCACTACGGCCGCGGCGAGGCCGTCACCGTCGCGATCGCGGCGCGGGCGGCCTCGGGGGTGCCGCTGCCGACCGCCGTACGGGTCGCGCTGACGCGAGCGGGGTCCGAGGTCCGGGCGTGGGACGGCGTCACCCTGGACGCCGGGGGTGCCGGCCGGCTGGTCATCGGGCCCAAGACCACCGCGGCCCTGGAGCCCGGACGGTACGTCGTCGACGCCGATGCGCCGGCCGGCTTCACGGTCGCCGCGCAGTACCTGGAGATCGGGCCGGGACTGGCGAGCAGGCC
The DNA here is from genome assembly GCF_042721035.1 of Streptomyces sp. NPDC058464. Lineage (NCBI taxonomy): Bacteria > Bacillati > Actinomycetota > Actinomycetes > Kitasatosporales > Streptomycetaceae > Streptomyces > Streptomyces sp. NPDC058464. Next base: position 154,991 of record NZ_JBHXMA010000008.1, on the reverse strand, counting down.
GGACTTCCATCTCACCCTGTACTCCGACATCTACGCCCCCAACCACGCCTGCTTTCCCGTCGACCCCCGCGAGGCCGTGAAGGATCCGGTCACCGCCAGGCTGCCGCGCCTCGCGGACCTGCCGGACCTGGTCCAGGCCCACCTGGCCAGGGTGCGGGCGCTCGGTCTCAATCTCGCCGTCGACCGGCTCGGCGTGACCTGGGGGCACACCTTCTCCGCCGACTACCCCGCCGACGGCGAGATCGTCGGCAGGCTGCAGAGGTCACCGGCCGCGGTGCACTGGCAGAAGGCCGTCTTCGAGGACGTGGGCCGCCGGACCATCGCGGGATACGGCGCGTACGGCATCGAGGAACAGGCGGTCCTCCTCTTCAACGACGCCTTCCTGCCGTTGAACTGGCCGAAGAACTTCGAGAGCCGCGACCTGCCCACACTGGTGAACGACCTCACCACGACCACCGACCGGCTCGCCGCGTACGCCGCCTTCCGCGGCTGGACCTGGGCCGCCAACTGGTGGAACGGCCCGGTGGGCGTGGCCGCCGCGGAGAGCGAGACGGAACGTACGGGGTACGACGACCGGCTGCAGGCCATCGCCGCCGGCGACCCGGCCTGGGCGCCCGTGCTCGACACCGTGACCGACCGCTCGGTCACGCTGAAGCCGACGGCGGCGGAGGAGTTCCGCAAGGCGCTCGACAGCGCGTCCGCCGGCCGGACCACCGCCCTGACCACCGCTCTGACCCCGCCCTACCGGCAGCCCCAGACCGTGCCCCCGCTGCTGTTCGCCCAGGCCGACGAGGTCGACCTGCACTACCAGGGCGAGCAGATCCAGGTGATGCTGGCCACCGCCCACATGGTCGACTTCTACCGGCGGCCGGGCAAACCGGCCTGGGGCCACCCGGAGTTGTCCAACGACGACGGCACCGGCGGGATGATCCTGCCGACGCTGTTCCAGCAGGTGCTGCGCGGCCCGAACGGCACCGGCCTGGTCCCCGACGAGGGCGTCCGCCAGGTCGAACCGGTCACCGCCTACGCGGAACGCACCGTCGGCAGCGGCTGGAAACGCGGCGAGCCGCGCTCCGGAGGGGCGGGCAAGACCTCGGTCCAGCGCGCCGCGTTCGACCTGATCGCCCGCCTCGCCCCGACCGTCGCGGGCGCCCGCAGCGCCGACCGGATCGCGATCGTCGTCTCCACCCGGATGCTGCGCCTGGAGACCAACGAGGGCGGCTGGTTCGCCAGCCTCTACTTCGCCCGCCTCTACGACGCCTACAACGCCTGCCTCCACGCCCACCGCCCCGCGTCCTTCGTCTTCACCGAGGACATCGCCGGTGACATCGCCGAGGACAACACCGAGGACAACACCGAGGACGCCACCGCCGACGTGCTGCGCGGCTACCAGGCCGTCCTGCTCGTGGGCCAGGAGGTCGACCTGGACCCACCACTGGACGAGGCACTCCGGGCCGTGCAGGCGAACGTGTACGCCGACGACACCTGCCACCCCAAGTACCGCACCGCCTTCCGTCCGCTCGGCTTCGGGTTCGACCAGGTCGACCTCAAACGGGAACCGGCCTGGCAGGGCGACGACACCTCCTACTACCGCCTGCGCCGCGCCTTCCTCGCGCAGGGCGCCGCCGTCGCCGGGGCGCTGGCCGCCGTCCCGCCGGTCGCCGAGTGCGACAACCCCGAGGTGCTGCTCAGCGAGCGGACGGCCGGGGACATCACGTACATCTGGGCCGTCAACAACACCAGGCCCGACTGGGAGCCGGAGACCGCCTGGCGGGTGGGGCTGCTCTGCGCCCAACGGCTGCCCGTGCAGGCGCGGTTGAAGGTACGGCTGCCCCTGCTGCACCACGTCGTCGACGTGCTCACCGGCACACCGGTCTCGCTGCTCGACGGCGTCTTCACGGCGGACCTGCGGACCGTACCGGCCCGGCTCTACGCGATCGTCCCGCTGCTGCACGACCCGCTGCCGACCGCCTCCGAGGACGGATTCGGCCCGCACGTCCGGGACATCGCGGTCTCCGCGGACGGCCGCACCGCCGCCCTCAACACCTTCGACTGGGACCACAACCTCTACGGCCTCGACCTCGCCACCGGCCGCACCCGCTGGCGGCAGCGGGTCGGCCACCACTTCGCCTACGCCCCCACCGCCCGCCCCGACGGCTTCGCCGCCCAGGGCTTCGACCTCGACTCCGCCGAGGGCTACCACCTCTACCAACTGGACTCCGCAGGACGGGCACAGCGCCGGTACGCCCTGTTCGGCCTCCCCAAGAAGGCCACCGACTGGTCGAAGAGCGAGTGGGGTTACGACTACGGGCTGAACAACTTCGCGATGGCGCCCGACGGTTCGTGGACCGCCTCCTGCGGAGACCTGGGCCTCGCGGTGTGGGACGAGGAGGGGCGCGAGAAGTGGACGCACCCCTGGTGGACGGAGAACCGCCGCACCCCGCTGCGCCTCCTCGCCCTCGACGACGACACCCTGATCACCTTCGCCGCCGACACGGTCACCGGTCTCTCGGCGGCGGACGGCCACACCCTGTGGACCTTCGCCACCACCGCGAGCGGGAGCCTCGGCGGTGCCTTCGGCGCCGCGGCCGTCAGCGGTGACCGGCGGACGGCCGTGATCGCGTCCGAGGCCGACGGCGGCCGGGTGTTCGTGATCCGGGACGGCGCCCTCGCCCACACCCTCCCCACCGCGGCGAGCGAGCTGTCCCTAGCCGCCGACGGCTCCTTCCTCGCGGTCACCACCGGCAACCAGCTCCGTGCCTTCGACACCGGGGGCGGGCTGCTGTGGACGTACACCGGGGACGACTTCCTGCGCCGCCCGCGCGTCTCGCCCGACGGCACCCGGATCGCCGTGGGCAGCGAACTCGGCACCCTGTCCGTGCTCGACCGCGACGGGGCCCTGCTGACCGCGACCGACCTGCGCGCCCTCCCGGTGCCGGCCTGGCTGCCGGGCGGCGATCTGCTGGCGGCCACCTGGATGGGCACGGTCATCCGCTACGGCGCCGACCTGGAGGAGCGCTGGCGGACCCGGCTGATCCCCGAGGAGACGGACATCCGGTCGAAGCTGCGGGCCCCGGACCCGGTGCCGGTGGTGCGGGCGCACTGGGGCAACGCGCGGTCCGAGGCCTACCCGCTGACGCCCAACCTCCTGCCGCAGACGCACGCCTATCTCGGCATGAGGACGGTCGATCCGGATCGTGGCATGACCCAGGACCCGGACGAGGTCTTCGGCCTCCTCACCGACGGCAGCGCCGATCCGCCCGCCGGACCGTGGCTGAACCGGACGCTCCTGAACAGCATGGGAGCCACCGGCTCGGACCACCGCTTCCTCTTCACGGTGGACACCTTCCGCTACCAGCTGGAGCTGACCGGCATCACGATCGCCGAGGACCCCGCGCACCCCGAGTCCTGGCTGCGGGACGTCCTGCTCCAGTGGTGGGACGCCCGGGCCGGCGCCTGGCGGGACGGTCCGATGCTCCTCTCCGACCAGGCCCTGCACAGCCACGCCGTCGAGCCGCCGCTGCACTCCGGACGCTTCCGGTTCGTCACGACCGGCGGCTCCACCTGGCCGGCCGGCAATCTCCGGCTCGGCGAACTGGTCCTCCACGGCAAGGTCCTCGGCCCCTCCCACCGGGACGTGGTGGAGAACAGGGCTCTCGCCGTCCTCTTCGACGACCGCGTGGACGACATGGCGGACCTCCTGCTCGACGGCCCGCACATCGTCGACATCCAGGAGGGCGGCGCGTACGCAGGCCACCGGTGCCTGCGGGTGCCCGTGGCGCTGCCGGACGCCCAGTACCCCATCCGGCACGGCCTCTTCTTCCTGGACACGATGCACGACTGGAACTTCGAGATCGTGGCGCACCCGAGCACGCCGGCCCAGTACCGGTACCTCCAGTTCGCCTGGAAGGCGCTCGGCCCCGAGACCACCGGGATCGGCCTGCGGCTGGGGCCCGGCGGCAGCCCGGAGGCGGACGGCGACGACCAGTACTTCGGGGTGAACGCCGGGATCTCGAAGTGGACGTCCCCCGACACCGTGCTGACCCAGCTGACGGTCCCGGCCGACGAGTTCCCGGCCGACGGCTGGCGGACCGTCCGCGTGGACCTGTGGGCGGCGAGCACCGGCAGGCTGAAGAAGATCACTCAGCTCGGCGTGCGCACGGACGGCGGTGGTGCCCTCTTCGACCAGATCGTGCTCGGCCGTACCGAGGCCGACCTGCCGGAGCGGCTGGCGTAGGCTGGCGGGGTCCGTCCACGACCCCTGCCGAAGGGAAAGCCCTGGTGACCGAGAAGGCCGACCTCCAGTCTGTCCTCGACCGTGCCGCGGCGGGCGGACGCATCACGCCCGAGGAGGCGCTCGACCTCTACCGCGACGCCCCGCTGCACGCGCTGGGCGCCGCCGCCGACGCCGTACGCCGCCGCCGGTACGCCGGTACCGAGCACATCGCGACGTACATCATCGAGCGCAACATCAACTACACGAACGTGTGCGTCACGGCGTGCAAGTTCTGCGCCTTCTACGCGGCTCCCAAGGACACCGCCAAGGGCTGGACCCGCGACCTCGACGACATCCTGCGCCGCTGCGCGGAGACGGTCGAACTCGGCGGCACGCAGATCATGTTCCAGGGCGGCCACCACCCCGACTTCGGCGTCGAGTACTACGAGAAGCACTTCAAGGCGATCAAGGACGCGTTCCCGCAGCTGGTGATCCACTCCCTGGGCGCCTCCGAGGTCGAGCACATGGCCCGGATCTCCGGCGTCTCCGTCGAGGAGGCCATCACCCGCATCCACGAGGCCGGCCTGGACTCCTTCGCGGGCGCCGGCGCGGAGCTCCTCCCCGCGCGCCCCCGCAAGGCCATCGCGCCCCTCAAGGAGTCCGGCGAGCGCTGGCTGGAGATCATGGAGACGGCCCACAACCTGGGCGTCGAGTCCACTTCCACCATGCTCATGGGCACGGGCGAGACCAACGCCGAGCGCATCGAGCACCTGCGCATGATCCGGGACGTCCAGGACCGTACGGGCGGCTTCCGCGCCTTCATCCCGTACACCTACCAGCCCGAGAACAACCACCTGAAGGGCCGCACCCAGGCCACGCTCTTCGAGTACCTGCGGATGATCGCCATCGCCCGCCTCTTCATGGACAACGTCGCCCACATCCAGGGCTCCTGGCTGACCACCGGCAAGGAGGTCGGCCAGCTCTCCCTCCACTACGGCGCGGACGACCTCGGCTCGATCATGCTGGAGGAGAACGTGGTCTCCTCCGCCGGCGCCAAGCACCGCTCCAACCGCCTGGAGATCATCGACCTGATCCGCAAGGCGGGCCGCGTCCCGGCGCAGCGCGCCACGACGTACGAGCACCTCGTCGTCCACGACGACCCGGCGAACGACCCGGTCGACGAGCGGGTGATGTCCCACATCTCCTCCACCGCGATCGAGGGCGGCACCGCCCACCCCGAGCTGAAGCTCCTCGCCTCCAACTGAGGCACGGGTGGAGACGATTCACACGGCGGACCGGGTCTTCGTGACCTGGGACGCCGAGCCGGTCGAGAACGGCGCGGTGGCCGTCGTACAGGACCGGATCGCCGCCGTGGGCCCGTACGAGGACCTGCGCGGGCGCTTCCCACGAGCACGGGTCCGCAGCTGGCCGGGCGGCGCCCTGGGCCCCGCCCGCGTCCACGAGGGCCCCCTCCCGGCCGCCCCCAGCCCACGGGAGCGCGTGCACGCGGTACTGAAGCGGGGCGCGACCGCGGTCCTGGACCGGTACGTCGACTCCCCCGAACTGCGAGCGGCGGCGGACCGCAACGACGTGGCGGTGCTTCCGGACGCGCCCCGCAACCCCGCGATCGCGGAGTCCGCCCGAGCCGACCTGGCGGTGTTCGACGAGGCGGGGGAGTGCATCGCCACGGTGTGCGCGGGCCGCCTTGTCCACAGGCGTAAGTAGGAGCGCCCCGACAGGGGCGCGGGGCTGTATCAACATGCGGCTCCGCCGCGTGGGCGCGACCAGCCCCCACCCACCCGCAGACGACACTCAACCGGCGAACGCCTCCCCAAACGCCCCCGAACTCTGAGTCACCCCGCTGCAGTCGGTCGCCGCGTCGTCCTGCGAAGCAGTCCCGTCCTCACACTGCACATCCCGGAACGTCGACCACATCGACACCCACGCGACCCCCTCCTCCTCCGCGAACGCCCGCACATCCTTCGCGTCGGACAGCGAGAGCGTCTCCCCGTCGACGTCGTTCACCCCGATCATCGAGGTCAGCGCCATCCCGCCCCACGCCCCCGCGTCCGACAGCCCGAACACCTTCTTCAGCTGCGTGTGCGTGGCCTTCGCCGAGGTGACCGCGTAGTCGCCCATGTCCCCGTCGTACGACTCGCCGTAGTTCATGGTCATGATGTTGACCGTCGAGACCTGCACGTCGTACTTGTTGGCCGACTCCAGCAGCGCGAGGCTGTCGGAGTCGAGCCCCGACGGCATCACGGGCAGCGTGAAGGAGACCTCCAGGTCCGGCCGTTCCTTCTGGAGCAGCGCGATCGCCTCCGACCGCAGCGCGACCGAGTCGGAGTCGGTCAGCGTGTCGCCCTCGATGTCGAAGTCGGCCTGCGTGGAGCCCGCGGCGTCCAGCGCGGCACCGTAGGCGGCGGCGAGTTTCGACGCGCTGGAGCACGTCGTCGCCAGCTCCTTCCCGGAGGCCCCGCCGAAGGACACCCGGACCGTCGCGCCGTCCTCCTTCAGCTTGGAGATGCGGGACTTCACGGCCGAGTCGCCGATCGCCTCCGTCCCGTTCCACGCCGGCGTGCAGCTGCTGCCGCTGGCGATCACGAACGCGAGGTTGTACGTGGCGGGCGACCCGGCGTCGTCCGTGTCGGCGGCCTCCGTCGCGCTGACGTAGGGCGCGTACGACGTGCTGGACCCGTCCGAGTCGTCGGCCTCACTCGCGGAGGCGGACGCCTTCTTCGACGGTGCGGGCGCCGCGTCCGACGTGCCGTCGGAGCCCGAGGAGCACCCCGCCACTGCCATGGCAAACAGGCAGGTAAGCCCAGCAGCCGGCCTGAGGAAACTCCGCATTAAGATGCACCCGCTCTCGTGATTTGTGTCTCAGGCTCGAAACAAAGCCTGATTCCAAAGGAAAACGTCTCACACGGTCATGGTGTTCAACGGTCCGGTCAATACATAGAAACCTCATGGAACGAAGGGCGTGAAGAGGGCAAAAGGTGCGGCGCGAAAGGGATGTTCAGGTGGTTTCCCATCCTCGACCACCACCGCAGGTGTTCACAGAATCTCTCAGTGAAAAGACAGGTTAAGGGGTTTCTCATGGGCACTTCACAAGAACCCCGAAGACGATCACATAAAGACTCCCTAATATCCGGGGAATGCAATCCGAGCCTGCCATCGAAAGCCGCGCCACCGTGCGCGGTCGCCGCCGCAAACAAGGCAACGGGTCTGCCGAGGGGCCCGTGTTCGTCGACTCCTCCGGGCGCCGGTCCAAGGCGCTGCGGCGGGTCGGCCTCCTCCTCGGCGTCGTCTGCCTCGCCTACACGGGAGTGCTCGGCGCCGCCTTCATGGGCTGGGGAACCTCGCTCACCCCGGACTCGCTGATCCCGGACTTCGCGCGCGCCGGCAACGCCCCCGGCGGCGTGGGACCGCAGGGCGGCATCGGCCGTCAGGCCGGCGTGCCCAGCGGCCGCCCGTCGTCGCTGCCCTCGACCGCCGCCACCTCGTCCGCCTCCGCATCCGCCACCGCCGACTGACCGGAAACGCAGGCCTCTCCCCATGACTACACCGACGTCCTCACGCGGCCGCAGGCGCGCCCCCTCCCGCATCGAGCGGGCGGCGGGCAGGGCCGCGGCGCTGCAGAAACCACGTGTCATCCTCGCGCTGCTGCTCCTGCTGGCGCTGACCTGCGTGATGCTGCTCGACGGCTATCTGCGCGCAGAGGTCGGCGGCGACCAGCGGGTCCGCACCGGCGCCAGCTCCAGCAAGGTGCCGGACAAGGTCCTCGACGGCGGCCCGATCCTCACCTTCCGGGGCGGCCAGGCGACCACCGTCTCGGTCCCCTCCAAGACCATCGCCCTCACCTTCGACGACGGCCCGAACCCGACCTACACCCCGCAGGTCCTCAAGATCCTCGAGCAGTACGACGTGCCCGCCACGTTCTTCCTGGTCGGCTCGATGGTGTCGCGCTACCCGAGCATCGTGAAGACGATGGTCCAGCAGGGCAACGAGGTCGGCATCCACACGTTCACGCACGTCGACCTGTCCTACCAGAGCGACGCCCGCGTCAACCGCGAGATGCAGCAGACGCAGCTCGCGCTGGCGGGCGCGGCCGGCATCACCACGACCCTCTTCCGTGCGCCGTACTCCTCCGAGACCGACGCCATCGACAACTACAGCTGGCCGGTCTACAAGAAGCTCGGAGACGAGGGCTACACCAGCGTCTTCGTCGACACCGACAGCGACGACTGGAAGAAGCCGGGCGTCTCGAAGATCGTCAAGTGGGCGACGCCGAGCGGCACCAAGGGCGCCTCGGTCCTCTTCCACGACGCCGGTGGCGAGCGCTCGCAGACGATCAAGGCGCTGCCGCAGTACATCAAGAAGATGAAGGCGAAGGGCTACACCTTCACCACCATCAGCGGCGTCATCGAGAAGCGGAACACCGCGGGCCGGCAGGCCGCCGCCGCGAGCACCGGCTCCAGCGGCCAGACCACCACCGGGCTCACCGAGGCCGGCGTGACCGGCACCGGCACCGGCACCGGCACCGGGACCGGGACCGGCTCCCAGCCCGGCACCGGCACCGGTACCGCCCCGAACGGCACCGGACCGAACGGAGAGGGCGGCACCGCCCCCAACGGCGGCACAGGCACCGGCACCGGCACCGGCGCCGCCACCGTCTCCCGCCTCCAGGCCGCCCATCGCACGGCCAGCGGCATGACCCTCTACGAGGGCAAGGCGCTGATCGTGGCGGTCGCGATAGCCGAGTGGGCTCTCCCGGTCCTCTCCGCTCTGCTGTTCGTCGTCGGCGTCGCGGTCATGGGCCGCTTCGGGATGATGCTGCTCATCGCCCGCCGCCACTACCGGCTGCGCAACAAACGCCGGTTCAGCTGGGGGGCGACGGTCACCAGACCGGTGAGCGTGATCGTCCCGGCCTACAACGAGAAGGAGTGCATCGCCAACACCCTGGAGTCGCTGGCGCAGAGCACCCATCCGATCGAGGTCATCGTCGTCGACGACGGTTCCACGGACGGCACCTCGGAGATCGCCCGCGCCGCCGCCGACAAGCTCGGCATGCCCAACGTCCGGGTCATCCGCCAGGAGAACGCGGGCAAGCCGGCCGCCCTCAACAACGGGGTGCGCAACGCCAGTTACGACATCGTCGTGATGATGGACGGCGACACCGTCTTCGAGCCGGACACCGTACGGCACCTCGTGCAGCCGTTCGCCGACCCCGAGGTCGGCGCGGTCGCCGGCAACGCCAAGGTCGGCAACCGCAACACGATCATCGGCGCCTGGCAGCACATCGAGTACGTGATGGGCTTCAACCTCGACCGGCGCATGTACGACCTGCTGCGCTGCATGCCGACGATCCCCGGCGCGATCGGCGCCTTCCGCCGCGAGGCGGTCCTGGAGGTCGGCGGCATGAGCGAGGACACCCTCGCCGAGGACACCGACATCACCATCGCCATGCACCGCGCGGGCTGGCGGGTCGTCTACCAGGAGCACGCCAAGGCCTGGACGGAGGCGCCCGGTTCGCTGAAGCAGCTGTGGTCCCAGCGCTACCGCTGGTCCTACGGCACCATGCAGGCCCTGTGGAAGCACCGCAAGTCCCTGACGGACAAGGGCCCGTCGGGCCGCTTCGGCCGCGTCGGCATGCCCCTGGTCGTCCTCTTCCAGATCGTCACCCCGGTCTTCGCCCCGCTCATCGACGTCTTCACGATCTACTCGATGATCTTCGTCGACTTCGAGGCGGCCCTGCTCGCCTGGCTCGCCGTCCTCTGCATCCAACTGGCCTGCGCGGCCTACGCGTTCCGCCTGGACAAGGAGAAGTACCGCTACCTCGCGATGATGCCGCTGCAGCAGCTGGCCTACCGTCAGATGATGTACCTCGTCCTCATCCACTCCTGCATCACCGCCCTCACCGGCGGCCGCCTGCGCTGGCAGAAACTCAAGCGCACGGGCGAGGTCGGCACCCCGGCGGGGGTGAGCAGCTGATGACCTGGGACCAGCAGAACCCGTACCAGCAGAACTACAACGGCTACGACTACGGCCCCTACGGCCAGCCCCAGTACGCCCAGCAGCCGTACCCGCAACAGCAGCAGTACACCGACTACGGCTACACCCCGGCACCTGACCAGACGGCCCCCCTGCCCCTGGTGGAACCGGAGCCGCAACCGCAACCGGCACCCGACTCAACTGCTGTGGGCAATCCTTCCGCAGGGCGGAACGGGTGGGCACAGCCCAAAGCGCCGGGCACGGAAACAACTGACGCCAAGGACACCGACCTCTCTCGGCCCAAGCCCCCTGCAAGGGACCGGTACTTCGACACCCTCCGCGCCGTCGCCCTCATAAGGGTCGTCACCTACCACACCTTCGGCTGGGCCTGGTGCGGCATGGTGTTCCCCTCCATGGGCATCATGTTCGGCCTCGCCGGCACCCTCATGGCGAAGTCCCTGGAGCGCCCGGCGCTCAAGGTGGTCAGGAGCCGGCTCCGCCGCCTCCTCCCGCCCTTCTGGTTCTGGGGCTTCTTCGTCGTGCTGGCGATGCTGATCCACGACTGGATGCCGGGCTGGCAGATCGTCTACTGGATCGTGCCGCTCGGCGACCCGCCGGGCAACGCGTGGGGCGAGCAGGCCTGGGAGATCCTCTGGTACCTGCGCACGTACCTCTGGTTCGTCCTCCTCTCCCCGGCCCTGCTGTGGATCTTCCGCAAGGCGCCGATCCCGGTGCTCCTGGCGTCGCTGGCCCCGATCCTGGTCCTGAACTTCGTCTGGTCCGGCCCCGACAACCGCTTCGGCAGCGCCCTGTGGGACCTGTCGACGTACCTCTTCTGCTGGATCCTCGGCTTCGCGCACCGCGACGGCGTGCTCCAGCGGATGAAGCCGGCCCTGGTGGTCGTCGGCTCGCTCGCCGCCGTCGGCTACGGCGGCTGGTACGCCTTCTCGCACCAGGCCGACTTCGGCACCTACGACCTGGACGAGAACCCCCTCGCACAGGCCTTCTGGTCGGCCGGGTTCGTGATGCTGCTGATGTGGGCGAAGGCGTACTTCAAGATCGACTTCGCCTGGCTGACCCGCTACAAGAAGCTCGACCGGACGGTCACGATCTTCAACGCCCGCGCGGTGACGATCTACCTCTGGCACGAGATCGCCCTGGTCCTCGCGGTCCCGCTGATCGACCAGATGTGGAACGTGCCCGCGTTCGAGAAGTGGCTCCCGCTGGACAGCCAGTGGTTCATGTTCGGCGTCGGCTGGATCCTGATCGCGGTGTTCGTCGTGGCGTGCGGCTGGGTGGAGGACGTGGCCGCGAAGAAGAAGCCGAAGCTTCTCCCCTGAGGGCGTGCTGCAAGAATGGCGAGCGTGACCCGCGCTTCCCTGAACAAGCAGCCGCACGAAGTCGCCTCGATGTTCGACGACGTGGCGGAACGGTACGACCTGGCCAACGACGTCCTGTCGCTGGGCCAGGACCGGCAGTGGCGGAAGGAGGTCGCCAAGGCGGTCGACGCGCGCCCCGCCCAGAAGATCCTGGACCTGGCGGCCGGCACGGGCACCTCCTCCCAGCCGTTCGTCCGGGCCGGTGCCTACGTCGTGCCCTGCGACTTCTCCCTGGGGATGCTCCAGGTCGGCAAGCGGCGCAACGCCTGGATGCCCTTCACCGCGGGGGACGCCACCCGGCTGCCGTTCGGCGACGACACCTTCGACGCCGTGACGATCTCCTTCGGGCTGCGCAACGTCCAGGACACCGACGCGGCCCTGCGCGAGATGTACCGGGTGACGCGGCCCGGCGGCCGGGTCGTGATCTGCGAGTTCTCGCACCCGACCTGGGCGCCCTTCCGGACCGTCTACACCGAGTACCTGATGCGCGCACTGCCGCCGGTCGCCCGCGTGGTCTCCTCCAACCCGGACGCCTACGTCTACCTCGCCGAGTCCATCCGCGCCTGGCCCGACCAGCCCGCCCTGGCCGGACGGCTGCGCGAGGCGGGCTGGTCGCAGGTGGCCTGGCGCAACCTCACCGGCGGGATCGTCGCCCTGCACCGGGGCTTCAAGGAGGCCTGAGCCCCGACCAGGGACTCACAGGCTGCTCACCTCGAAGGCGTCCCCGGGCCGGTCCAGCTCCCGTTGCAGTCCGCCCGTCGGCGGCCGCGGGATGCGTGGCTCGCGCACGCCCCCGCCGCCCTCGCCCTCACCGAAGTCGAACCACACGTACACCATCGAGTCCTGCGGCACCTCGGCACCGGGCTGTGGGAACTGGCGTACGACGTACTCGACGACCGTGAGATGGAAGTCCGGCCGGTCCGGCGCGTTGAGGAACAGGCCTCGCGCCCGGGCGGTCTCGCGCGCGTCCACGGCCATCAGGCCGACCAGCCGTGGCACGCGCACTTCGGGTGTTTTGGGTGTTATTTGCACAGATGTCACCCCCAGCGGTACTGGAAGGGTAACCCCCGGCACATGGCGGCCGGAAGCGCCAAGTGTCTTTCTGTAACAGATCGTTACTCTGTGTAATCGACTGTGCTGTCGCCCCGCAGGTCGAGCCGGAAGCAGAGCGCCTCCTCGGGGAGCCGCGGGTGCGGGAACGTCCCGGCCGGTTCCATCCCGAGGCGCCGGGTGACCGCGACGGACCGCTCGTTCCCCGGCCGCACCATCGCCACCACGTTCGGCACGCCCGCCGCCCGCAGCCGCCCCAGCGTCATGTGCGCCGCCGCCGTCACGTACCCCTTGCCCCAGTGGGCACGCCCGAGCCGCCAGCCGATCTCGATCTCGCCCCTGGGGCCCCAGTCCGGCGCCCACGGCTGGGCGCCCGTGAAACCGATGACCTCTCCGGCCTCGTCGGTCATCGTCCACAGGCAGAAGCCGAGCTCCGCGTCGTGCCGGCGCTGGCGGGCGGTGAGCTCCTCGTAGACGGACAGCTCGGCGGACCTGCCGCCGTAGAACTCCATGACCTCCGGGTCGTCGAACACCCGATGCCAGGCGAACGCGTCCTCGTGCGTGGGTACACGCAGCCGTACCGCGGGGAGAGCTCGGTTCACAGGGGCAGCCCTTCAGCCGGGTGATCAGTACCGCTGAATAGACTGCCCATGTCCAGTGCCGGTCGGCACGCGATTTCGAGCCTTGGGGAGACCCTGCCGTGACCGAGCCCCTCTCCGAAAACACCGCCGATGTCATCGTCGTCGGCGCGGGGCCAGCCGGCTCCACGACGGCGTACCACCTCGCCAAGTCCGGTCTGGACGTACTCCTGCTGGAGAAGACCGAGTTCCCGCGCGAGAAGGTGTGCGGCGACGGACTCACCCCGCGCGCGGTGAAGCAGCTGGTCGCCATGGGTGTCGACATCTCCGAGGAGGCCGGCTGGCTGCGCAACAAGGGCCTGCGCATCATCGGCGGCGGCAGTCGCCTGCAGCTGGACTGGCCGGATCTCGCCTCCTTCCCCGACTACGGCCTGGTCCGCAAACGCGACGACTTCGACGAACAGCTCGCCCGCCAGGCGCAGAAGGCGGGCGCCCGCCTCTTCGAGCGCTGCAACGTCGGCGCCCCGATCGTCGACGAGCGCACCGGCCGGATCACCGGCGTGCACGCCAAGCTCGGCGAGGAGAAGCGCGAAGTCACCTTCCACGCGCCGCTCGTCGTGGCCGCCGACGGCAACTCCACCCGGCTCTCCCTCGCGATGGGCCTGCACCGCCGCGAGGACCGCCCGATGGGCGTGGCCGTCCGGACCTACTTCACCTCCCCCCGCCACGAGGACGACTACCTGGAGTCCTGGCTGGAACTCTGGGACCGCCGCGGCCCCCAGGACCGCCTGCTGCCCGGCTACGGCTGGATCTTCGGCATGGGCGACGGCACCTCCAACGTCGGTCTGGGCGTCCTGAACACCTCCGACTCCTTCAAGGAACTGGACTGGCGCGAGGTCCTCAAGGCCTGGTGCGCCTCCATGCCCGAGGACTGGGGCTACACCCCCGAGAACATGACCGGCCCGATCCGCGGCGCCGCCCTGCCCATGGCCTTCAACCGCCAGCCCCACTACACGCGCGGCCTGCTCCTCGTCGGCGACGCCGGCGGCCTGGTGAACCCCTTCAACGGCGAGGGCATCGCCTACGCCATGGAGTCCGGCCAGATCGCCGCCGACGTCATCGTCCAGGCCCACGCGAGGGCCACCCCCAGCGGGCGCGAGATGGCCCTGCAGCGCTACCCGCGCGTCCTCAAGGACACCTACGGCGGCTACTACACGCTGGGCCGGGCCTTCGTGAAGCTCATCGGCAACCCGAAGGTCATGCAGATCGCGGCCCAGCGCGGCCTGACCCACCCGCTGCTGATGAAGTTCACCCTGAAGCTCCTCGCGAATCTCACCGACCCGACCGGCGGCGACGCGATGGACCGGATCATCAACGGCCTGAGCAAGGTGGCCCCGAAGGCGTGACCGCCCTCGCTACGAGGTGAGCGCCTCGATGTTGGCGGCCCGGCGGGCGTAGACGTCCTCCCGCCGGTCCGTCATCTGCCGCAGCGCTTCCTTCCGCTCCCGCTTGGATAGCCGGTCGAGATACACGCGCCCGTTCACATGGTCGGTCTCGTGCGCCAGGCAGCGGGCGAAATACCCCGTTCCCTCAAGGGTGAGCGGATTGCCCTCCTTGTCCTGTCCGTGCACGACCGCCCGGTCCTGCCGCGGCACCTCCATCGTGGCGCCCGGCACCGACAGGCATCCCTCGCTGTCGTCGAGCAGCCGTCGCCCGGCCGGGCTCGGCGCCTCCAGCACGGGGTTGGCGATGTGTCCGACATGTCGGACACCGTGGTCGTCGGGGCAGTCGTACACGAACAGTCGCAGATCGACCCCGACCTGGTTCGCGGCGAGGCCGGCTCCCTCGGCGACGTACATGGTGAGGAACATGTCGTCGATCAGTGCGGCGAGGTCGGGACCGAACTCGGTGACGTCACGGCACGGCTTGTGCAGGACGTCCTCACCGGTCTCGGTGATCCGGCGCACCGAACCGCGCCGGGCCTCGGGGGCGTGCCGGGGGTAGTGGTCCATGGGGTTTCCCTGGACGAAGACGCGTGGCATCGCGGTGTCTCCTTCTCGGATCTCGGGGCCGCCGGCTCTCTGCGAGCGGCCTGCATCGAGCATCCCAGGAGTCACCGGATCGCGGGCGAGGCTGTGGAAAACCCTCGCAGTGGCCCGTGACCTGTGGAAAACCGGGAGAAGGGGGGCGCCGGCGCAGGGGTGACCTCTGCCGGTGCCGGGCGCGCCGGAAGGGCCGCTGCCCCCGAGCGGCTGCGGCCCTACCGTGCTTGTGCGATGCCTGAGTTGTCCTTGTTGCCCGGGTTGTTGCCCAGGCGGTCAGAGCACCCGCACCGCGCCGGTCGGCGGGTCGTACGACAGCGGGTGCTCACCGACGCCGCTGGAGGGGTTCTGCGCGCCGACGAACATGCCGTCGCCGACGTACACCGCCACGTGGTAGGCGCTGCCGGCGCTGCCCCAGTAGAGGATGTCGCCGGGCTGGAGGTTGCTCAGCGAGACCTGGGTGCCCTGCGTCGACTGGTCCTGGGAGACGCGCGGCAGGCTGACACCGACCGACTTGAAGGCGGCCTGGACGAGACCCGAGCAGTCCCACGAGTTGGGGCCCGTGCCGCCGGAGACGTAGGCGTCACCGATCTGGGCCTTCACGAAGGCGACCACGGCGGCGGCCGAACCGGTCGCCGTGGACGTGCTCGTGGAGCTGCTGGAGCTCGTGGAGGCGCTCAGGGTGGTCCGCTCGGCGCTGCGCGAGGCGGCGCGCTCTGCGGCGGCCTTGCGGGCCTCCTCGGCCTTCTTCTTCTTGGCCGCGGCCTTCTGCTTCGCCTCGGCAAGGTCCGCCTTTGCCTGCTTCGCGGCATTTGCGGCGGCCTCGTTGCGCTCGGCCTGGAGGGTGTAGTTCGCCGCGGCCTGCTGCGTGGCGTCGGCGGACTGGGCCACCTGGGTGGCCAGATCGGCCGTCAGGGTGGGCAGTTCGAGCGTCTGCGTCACGGGTTCGGCGGCGCTCGCCGAGGCCGCGCCCGCCGCTGCCATGCCGAGGACGCCACTGGCAACTCCGGCACGCACGGCGATGTTCGTCGTCGCGCTGCGGCGGGGCTTCCGGTGGCTGCGTATGTGAGCGGTGTGGGACATGGGAACAACTGGTACCAGGGGCTCCTTCATATCTTCAAGAAACGTGTGCTGCGCCACAGTTGCTCAATCGAGACTGTGAATCCCTCGCATGTCTTTCTTTATTGACGCCGTAACGGACATTGCGGACGCTCGCGATCAAGCCCGTGATCACGCCCTTTCGCTGTTACGTCCGAATTGCCCGCGACGTACCACCGGTTCGGATGGTTGGCCAAGCCCGGTTCTCAGGCGCCTCTCATGGATGTGGCGGAGGTCACGGAACGGTTACCGGGAGAGGTGCGTCTCGCGCGTCCCGGGTTCGTGAACGCGTGCACACGTCCACATCGCCCCTCACGCCTCCCTCTGATGTGTGAATGCGGCTCACTATCAAGGCACCCTGTCCACCGCGAATTTGCATGCAGGAGAACCCTCTTGATATAGAGACGCCTGCCCGAAACCCCCTCCTGTCTGCATCGACGGTCGAAAATGTCACTTCTGGTGATCAGCTGAACGCTTCGCGTGTGAAGATCACTACTCATCCGACTTCATGATCGATCGTCAGGTGGTGGAGATCACAAAGCTTGTGTAATACCCCGTGTCGCAGATCACAGAGCGGCGGGCATAAGATGCGAGGCAGTTGGGCTTGTGACCTGCTTCACATGTTCGCGATCTTCGCCCGGGACGCGCGGGGTTCGCGGGACGGATGAGGCAGGTGGGGAGCCCGATCCGAACCGCCACCAGTCAGTGCCGACTGAGAGGAGCGAGGAGCGGTGAACGCCTATGCGCCCATCCTCGTACTGGGAGCCCTCGGGGCAGGCTTTGCGATCTTCTCCGTGGTCATGGCCACGCTGATCGGTCCGAAGCGGTACAACCGCGCGAAGCTCGAAGCCTACGAGTGCGGTATCGAGCCGACCCCCACGCCGGCCGGCGGCGGGCGTTTCCCGATCAAGTACTACCTGACGGCGATGCTCTTCATCGTCTTCGACATCGAGATCGTCTTCCTCTACCCCTGGGCCGTCACCTTCGACGCCCTGGGTGTTTTCGGGCTCGTGGAGATGCTGCTCTTCGTGCTCACCGTCTTCGTCGCCTACGCGTACGTCTGGCGGCGCGGCGGCCTGGAATGGGACTGAGGGGCCTTTAGACATGGGACTCGAAGAAAAGCTGCCGAGCGGATTCCTGCTGACCACCGTCGAGCAGGCCGCGGGCTGGGTGCGCAAGGCGTCCGTCTTCCCCGCCACCTTCGGCCTCGCCTGCTGCGCCATCGAGATGATGACCACCGGCGCCGGCCGCTACGACCTGGCCCGCTTCGGCATGGAGGTCTTCCGCGGCTCACCCCGCCAGGCCGACCTCATGATCGTCGCCGGCCGGGTCAGCCAGAAGATGGCGCCGGTGCTCAGGCAGGTCTACGACCAGATGCCCAACCCCAAGTGGGTGATCTCCATGGGCGTCTGTGCCTCCTCGGGCGGCATGTTCAACAACTACGCGATCGTCCAGGGCGTCGACCACATCGTGCCCGTGGACATCTACCTGCCCGGCTGCCCGCCGCGCCCCGAGATGCTGATGGACGCGATCCTCAAGCTCCACCAGAAGATCCAGACCTCCAAGCTCGGCGTCAACGCGAAGGAAGCGGCCCGGGAGGCGGAGGAGGCGGCGCTCAAGGCCCTGCCCACGATCGAGATGAAGGGGCTGCTGCGGTGAGCGACGCGAACGGCCACAACGGGGTCAACCCCGAGAAGGACCTGGCCGCCGACAACCTCCCGGGCCAGCGCGGCCAGGGCGGCGAGGAGATCCGCGTCCAGCGCGGCATGTTCGGCGCCAACAACGGCGGCGACACCTCCGGCTACGGCGGCCTGGTCCGCTCGGTCCGGCTCCCGGGACCGGCGACCCGCCCCTACGGCGGCTGGTTCGACGAGGTCGCCGACGAGCTGGAGGGCGCACTGGAGGAGCAGGGACTCCTCCCGGACAACGCCATCGAGAAGACGGTCGTCGACCGCGGCGAGCTCACCTTCCACATCGAACGCGAGCACCTGCCGCGCGTCGCCCGCACCCTGCGCGACGACCCGGCCCTGCGCTTCGAGCTGTGCACCGGCGTCAGCGGCGTCCACTACCTGCACGACAAGGGCCGCGAGCTGCACGCCGTCTACCACCTGCGCTCGATCACCCACAACCGGCTGATCCGCCTGGAGGTCAGCGCCCCGGACGCCGACCCGCACATCCCGTCCCTGGTCCCGGTCTATCCGACCAACGACTGGCACGAGCGCGAGACCTACGACTTCTTCGGGATCGTCTTCGACGGTCACCCGGCCCTGACGCGGATCATGATGCCGGACGACTGGCAGGGCCATCCGCAGCGCAAGGACTACCCCCTCGGCGGCATTCCCGTCGAGTACAAGGGCGCCCAGATCCCGGCTCCGGACCAGCGGAGGTCGTACTCATGAGCACGCAGCACGCAACTCCGCGGGAGACCACCGAGGGCACCGTATACACGGTCACCGGCGGCGACTGGGACGAGATCGTCCAGTCCGCGGCCCGCGCCGACGACGAACGCATCGTCGTCAACATGGGGCCCCAGCACCCGTCCACCCATGGAGTGCTCCGCCTCATCCTGGAGATCGACGGCGAGACCGTCACCGAGGCCCGCTGCGGCATCGGCTACCTCCACACCGGCATCGAGAAGAACCTCGAGTTCCGCACGTGGACGCAGGGCACCACGTTCGTGACGCGCATGGACTACCTGACGTCCTTCTTCAACGAGACCGCCTACTGCCTCGCCGTCGAGAAGCTCCTCGGCATCGAGGACCAGATCACCGAGCGCGCCAAGATCGTCCGGGTGCTCCTGATGGAGCTCAACCGGCTCTCCTCCCACCTGGTGTGCATCGCCACCGGCGGCATGGAGCTCGGCGCCACCACGATCATGATCTACGGCTTCCGCGATCGTGAAATGATTCTCGATCTCTACGAGCTCATCACCGGTCTGCGGATGAACCACGCGTACATCCGCCCCGGCGGCCTCGCCCAGGACCTGCCGCCCGGCGCGGTCGACCAGATCCGCGAGTTCGTGAAGAAGATGCGCAAGAACCTCCCGGAGTACGACAAGCTCGCCACCGGGAACCCCATCTTCAAGGCCCGCATGCAGGACATCGGCTACCTCGACCTGGCCGGCTGCATGGCCCTCGGCGCCACCGGCCCGATCCTGCGCTCCGCCGGCCTGCCGCACGACCTGCGCAAGGCGCAGCCGTACTGCGGCTACGAGACGTACGACTTCGAGATCCCGACCGCCGACACCTGCGACGCCTACGGCCGCTTCCTGGTCCGCCTGGAGGAGATGCGCCAGTCGCTCGGGATCGTCGAGCAGTGCCTGGACCGGCTCCAGCCCGGACCGGTCATGGTTGCCGACAAGAAGATCGCCTGGCCCGCCCAGCTGGCCCTCGGGCCGGACGGACTCGGCAACTCCCTCGACCACATCAAGAAGATCATGGGCACCTCCATGGAGGCCCTGATCCACCACTTCAAGCTGGTCACCGAGGGCTTCCGGGTCCCGCCCGGGCAGGTCTACGCGGCCGTCGAGTCGCCCAAGGGCGAACTCGGTGTGCACGCCGTGTCCGACGGCGGCACCCGCCCCTACCGGGTCCACTTCCGCGACCCGTCCTTCACCAACCTGCAGGCCATGGCGGCGATGTGCGAGGGCGGCCAGGTCGCCGACGTCATCGTCGCCGTCGCGTCCATCGACCCCGTGATGGGAGGCGTCGACCGGTGACCACCTCTTCCTCGGAGCGCGGTATCAGCCTGGGCATGCCCGAGCTGCCCGCGCCCGCCTACCCGGACGACGTCCGGGCCCGCCTGGAGGCGGACGCGCGCGAGATCATCGCCCGCTACCCCGACTCCCGGTCCGCCCTGCTGCCGCTGCTGCACCTCGTGCAGGCGGAGGAGGGCCATGTCACGCGCACCGGGATGCGGTTCTGCGCGGACGTCCTGGAGCTGACCACCGCCGAGGTCACCGCCGTCGCCACCTTCTACACCATGTACCGGCGCAGGCCCTCCGGCGACTACCAGGTGGGCGTCTGCACCAACACCCTGTGCGCGGTCATGGGCGGCGACGCGATCTTCGAGACCCTGCAGGAGCACCTGGGCGTCGGCAACGGCGAGACCACCGGCGACGGCAAGGTCACCCTGGAGCACATCGAGTGCAACGCGGCCTGCGACTTCGCCCCGGTGGTGATGGTCAACTGGGAGTTCTTCGACAACCAGACCCCGGCCAGCGCCAAACGCCTGGTCGACGACCTCCGCGCGGGCCGGGACGTCGAGCCCACCCGCGGCGCCCGGCTCTGCACCTTCAAGGAGACCGCGCGGATCCTGGCCGGCTTCCCCGACGAACGGCCCGGTGCCGTCGAGGACAGCGGCAGCGCCGGACCCGCCTCACTGGTGGGCCTGCGCCTGGCCAAGGGCGAGACCGCACGCGTGGTCCATCCGCGCGCCCAGGGATCCCAGGAAGCACCGTCCGCAGAGGAGGGGGAGTGATGACGGTGGCACCCGACCTGAAGGACACCAGTCCGGAGAAGCTGCTGGCACCCGTGCTGTCGGCCTTCTGGGACGAGGACCGGTCCTGGAGCCTGGACGTCTACCGCAGGCACGACGGCTACGAGGGGCTCCGCAAGGCGCTCGCCATGTCGCCCGACGACCTGATCGCCTACGTCAAGGAGTCCGGACTGCGCGGCCGCGGCGGCGCGGGGTTCCCCACCGGGATGAAGTGGCAGTTCATTCCACAGGGAGACGGCAAACCGCACTATCTAGTTGTCAACGCCGACGAATCGGAACCCGGGACCTGCAAGGACATCCCGCTCCTCTTCGCCAACCCGCACAGCCTCATCGAGGGCATCGTGATCGCGTGCTACGCCATCCGGTCGTCGCATGCCTTCATCTATCTGCGTGGTGAGGTGGTCCCCGTCCTGCGGCGGCTGCACGAGGCCGTGCGCGAGGCCTACGCGGCCGGCTTCCTCGGCGAGAACATCCTCGGCAGCGGACTCGACCTCACCCTCACCGTGCACGCCGGCGCCGGCGCGTACATCTGCGGTGAGGAGACCGCGCTGCTCGACTCGCTCGAAGGCCGCCGCGGTCAACCGCGGCTCCGTCCCCCCTTCCCGGCTGTCGAAGGGCTCTACGCCTGCCCGACTGTTGTGAACAACGTCGAGTCCATCGCCTCGGTTCCCGCCATCCTCCACAAGGGCAAGGAATGGTTCAGGTCGATGGGGAGCGAGAAGTCGCCCGGCTTCACGCTGTACTCCCTCAGCGGCCATGTGGCGAGCCCCGGCCAGTACGAGGCACCGCTCGGCATCACCCTGCGCCAGCTCCTCGACATGAGCGGCGGGATGCGGCCCGGCCACCGCCTGAAGTTCTGGACCCCGGGCGGCTCCTCGACGCCGATGTTCACCGACGAGCACCTCGACGTCCCCCTGGACTACGAAGGAGTGGGCGCCGCCGGTTCCATGCTCGGCACGAAAGCACTCCAGTGCTTCGACGAGACCACCTGCGTCGTCCGCGCCGTCACCCGCTGGACCGAGTTCTACGCCCACGAGTCCTGCGGCAAGTGCACCCCCTGCCGCGAAGGCACCTACTGGCTGGTGCAGCTGCTCCGCGACATCGAGGCAGGCAAGGGCGTGATGTCCGACCTCGACAAGCTGAACGACATCGCCGACAACATCAACGGCAAGTCCTTCTGCGCCCTCGGCGACGGCGCAGCGTCCCCGATCTTCTCCTCGTTGAAGTACTTCCGCGAGGAGTACGAACAGCACATCACGGGCCGGGGCTGCCCCTTCGACCCGGCCAAGTCGACGGCCTGGGCGGACCGCCCGGAGGTGAACGCATGACCGTGACCACGAGTTCCCCCTCCTCGGGGGGAACGGCGGCGGTCCCGCCGGAGGACCTCGTCACGCTGACGATCGACGGCGTCGAGATCAGCGTGCCCAAGGGCACCCTGGTCATCCGCGCCGCCGAGCAGATCGGCATCGAGATCCCGCGCTTCTGCGACCACCCCCTGCTGGACCCGGTCGGCGCCTGCCGCCAGTGCATCGTCGAGGTCGAGGGCCAGCGCAAGCCCATGGCCTCCTGCACGATCACCTGTACGGACGGGATGGTGGTGAAGACTCACCTCACCTCGCCCGTGGCCGAGAAGGCCCAGCACGGCGTGATGGAGCTGCTGCTCATCAACCACCCGCTGGACTGCCCGGTCTGCGACAAGGGCGGCGAGTGCCCGCTGCAGAACCAGGCGATGTCGCACGGCAACGCCGAGTCCCGCTTCGAGGGCCGCAAGCGCACCTACGAGAAGCCGGTCCCGATCTCCACCCAGGTGCTCCTGGACCGCGAGCGGTGCGTGCTGTGCGCGCGCTGCACCCGGTTCTCCAACCAGGTCGCCGGCGACCCGATGATCGAGCTGCTGGAGCGCGGCGCGCTCCAGCAGGTCGGCACCGGCGAGGGCGACCCGTTCGAGTCGTACTTCTCCGGGAACACCATCCAGATCTGCCCGGTGGGCGCGCTGACCTCGGCGGCGTATCGCTTCCGCTCCCGGCCCTTCGACCTGATCTCCTCGCCGTCGGTGTGCGAGCACTGCTCGGGCGGCTGCGCCACCCGCACCGACCACCGGCGCGGCAAGGTCATGCGGCGGCTCGCCGCCAACGACCCCGAGGTCAACGAGGAGTGGATCTGCGACAAGGGACGCTTCGGGTTCCGGTACACGCAGCAGAAGGACCGCCTGGAGACCCCGCTGGTCCGCAACTCCCTGGGCGTGCTCGAACCCGCCTCCTGGCCGGAGGCCCTCGACGCGGCCGCGCAGGGCCTGGCCGCCGCCCGCTCCCGGGCCGGTGTCCTCACCGGCGGACGGCTCACCGTCGAGGACGCCTACGCGTACAGCAAGTTCGCGCGCGTGGCCCTCGACACCAACGACATCGACTTCCGCGCCCGCGTGCACAGCGGCGAGGAGGCCGACTTCCTCGCCGCCCGGGTCGCCGGGCGCGGCCGCGACCTCGACGGGACGGGCGTCACCTACACCTCCCTGGAGAAGGCGCCCGCCGTCCTGCTCGTCGGGTTCGAGTCGGAGGAGGAGGCACCCGGCGTCTTCCTGCGGCTGCGCAAGGCCTGGCGCAAGCACAAGCAGCGGGTGTTCTCCCTCGCCACGTACCCCACGCGCGGGCTGGAGAAGGCGGGCGGCACGCTGCTGCCGGCCGCTCCCGGCACCGAGACCGAGTGGCTGGACGCCCTCGCGAGCGGCGTCGGCCTGGAGGAGCCCGGCTCCCGGGCCGCCGAGGCGCTGCGCACCGACGGCGCGGTGATCGTCGTAGGAGAGCGGCTGGCATCGGTCGCCGGCGGACTCACCGCCGCCGTACGGGCCGCCACCGCCACCGGCGCCCAGCTGGTGTGGATCCCGCGCCGGGCCGGTGAGCGCGGCGCGGTCGAGGCCGGTGCGCTGCCCTCGCTGCTGCCGGGCGGCCGTCCGGCCACCGACCCGCGCGCGCGTGAGGAGGTCGCCGCCGCCTGGGGCGTCTCCGAACTCCCGCTCCGCTACGGCCGCGACACCGGCCAGATCGTCGAGGCCGCCGCCCGCGGCGAACTCTCCGCCCTGCTGGTCGCCGGCGTCGAGGTCGCCGACCTGCCCGACCCGGCACGCGCGCGTGCGGCACTCGAAGCCGTCGGCTTCCTGGTCTCGCTGGAGCTGCGGCCCAGCGAGGTCACCGAGCACGCCGACGTCGTCCTGCCGGTCGCCGCGGTCGCCGAGAAGGCCGGCACCTTCCTCGACTGGGAAGGCAGGGCGCGTCTCTTCGAGGCCGTCCTCAAGCCCGAGCAGATGACCCGGCCGCTGCCGCCCACCGACGCGCGCGTGCTGCAGATGCTCGCCGACGCCATGGACGTCCACCTGGGCCTGCCCGACCTGCGCACCGCGCGGGCGGAGCTGGACCGGCTCGGCGCCTGGGACGGAACCAAGGCCTCCGACCCGCTGGAGACGGCGGCAACGCTGCCCAGGCCCGCCGCCGGGGAGGCCGTGCTCGCCGGGCACCGGCTCCTCCTCGACCAGGGCCTCCTCCAGGAGGGCGACGAGGCACTGGCCGGCACCCGGCACGCAGCCCACGCGCGCGTGTCCGCCGCGACCGCCGCCGAGGCGGGCGTCGAGAACGGCGGCCTCATCGCCGTCACCGGGGGCTCGGGCACCGTCGAACTCCCGCTCCGGATCACCGAGATGCCCGACCGCGTGGTCTGGCTCCCGCTGAACTCGGTCGGCGGCGGCGTCGCCTCCGACACCGGGGCACTGCCCGGCTCCCTCGTCCGCATCGGCCCGGCGGCCACCGCCGGCGAGGCCCCCAAGGAGGTGGAGGCATGAGCCCGTACTTCGCCGCTGAAGACCTCTCCATGTTCGGCCGCGACCCGTGGTGGCTGGTTGTCATCAAGGCGGTCTTCTGCTTCGCCTTCCTGATGGTGACCGTGCTGATCTCCATCGTCATGGAGCGCAAGGTCGTCGCCTGGATGCAGCTGCGCATCGGCCCCAACCGGCACGGCCCCTGGGGCATGCTCCAGTCGCTCGCCGACGGCATCAAGCTGATGCTGAAGGAAGACGTCGTCGTCAAACGCGCCGACAAGGTCGTCTACATCCTCGCGCCGATCGTCGCGGCGATCCCGGCGTTCATGGCCATCGCGGTCATCCCGTTCGGCCCGGCCGACAACGAGATCTCCATCTTCGGCCACCGCACCACGATGCAGCTCACCGACCTGCCGATCGCGATGCTCTACATCCTCGCGGTCGCCTCCGTCGGCATCTACGGCATCGTGCTCGCCGGCTGGAGCTCCGGCTCCACCTACCCGCTCCTCGGCGGCCTGCGCTCCTGCGCCCAGATGATCTCCTACGAGATCGCCATGGGCGCCGCGTTCGCCTCCGTGTTCCTGTACTCCGGGTCGATGTCGACGTCCACGATCGTCGACCAGCAGCAGGGCCGCTGGTACATCCTGCTGCTGCCGGTCTCGTTCATCATCTACGTCGTCACCATGATCGGCGAGACCAACCGGGCCCCCTTCGACATGCCCGAGTCCGAGGGCGACCTGGTCGGCGGCTTCAACACCGAGTACTCGTCGATCAAGTTCGCGATGTTCATGCTCGCCGAGTACGTCAACATGGTGACCGTCTCGGCCGTGTCGACCACCCTCTTCCTCGGCGGCTGGCGGGCCCCGTGGCCGATCAGCACGGTCTGGGCGGGTGCCAACCACGGCTGGTGGCCGATGCTCTGGTTCGTCGCCAAGGTCGTGCTGCTGCTGTTCGGCTTCGTCTGGGTGCGCGGCACGCTCCCGCGCGTGCGCTACGACCAGCTGATGAAGCTCGGCTGGAAGGTCCTCATCCCGGTCTCCGTGGTCTGGCTGATGCTGGTCGCGACCGTCCGGACCCTGCGCAACCAGAACTACGACTTCGCCGACATCGCGCTCTACGTCGGCGGCGGAGTCCTCGCCCTGCTGCTCCTGTCCTTCGTCGTCGACATCTTCCGCGACAAGGGCAAGGAAGCCGTGCAGCCGGCCGCCGAGCCGGCCGCGTTCGACCCGATGGCGGGCGGCTTCCCCGTACCGCCGCTACCCGGACAGGAACTGCCGCCGGTGCCCCGGCGCAGCCCCCGCCGGGAGCGGGAGCTGATTGTCAGTGGCGGACCCGACACTGTCAGTGACGGACCTTCGGATGGAAAGGAGGCGTCCGATGGCTGAGGAGCCCAAGGAGACCAAGCCCGGTTTCCAGAATCCCGTGGCCGGCTTCGGCGTGACCTTCAAGGCCATGTTCAAGAAGCGGCTGACCGAGCAGTACCCGGAGCAGAAGAAGACCACGGCCCCGCGGTTCCACGGACGGCACCAGCTCAACCGCCATCCGGACGGCCTGGAGAAGTGCGTCGGCTGCGAGCTGTGCGCCTGGGCCTGCCCCGCCGACGCCATCTACGTGGAGGGCGCCGACAACACCGACGAGGAGCGCTACTCGCCGGGCGAGCGCTACGGCCGCGTCTACCAGATCAACTACGCCCGCTGCATCCTGTGCGGCCTGTGCATCGAGGCGTGCCCCACACGCGCGCTGACGATGACCAACGAGTTCGAACTGGCCGACAGCAGCCGCGCCAACCTCATCTACACCAAGGAACAGCTCCTCGCCGGCCTCGAAGAGGGCATGGTCGACACCCCTCACTCGATCTTCCCGGGGGCCGACGAACAGGACTACTACCGGGGCCTGGTGACCGAGGCCGCCCCGGGGACCGTGCAGCAGGTCGCCGTCTCCAAGGGTGAGAAGCCCGAGGAGCAGGAGCGGGAGGTGGACGCATGAGCCCGCAACTCGCCGCCTACGCCACCTCCACCGGCGAGGCCTTCCAGTTCTGGGTCCTCGGCACCGTCGCGGTGATCGGCGCCCTCTCCACCGTCTTCATGAAGAAGGCCGTGCACAGCGCGCTGTCGCTCGCCGGAACCATGATCGTCCTGGCGGTGTTCTACCTCGCCAACGGCGCCTACTTCCTCGGCATCGTGCAGATCGTCGTCTACACCGGCGCGATCATGATGCTGTTCCTCTTCGTGGTGATGCTGGTCGGCGTGACCGCCGCCGACTCCCTGCAGGAGACCATCAAGGGCCAGCGCTGGCTGGCCCTTCTCTGCGGGGTCGGCTTCGGTGTCCTGCTCTTCGCGGGCATCGCCAACGCCTCCCTGAAGAACTTCGAGGGCACCGGCCAGGCCAACGCCAACGGCAACGTGGAGGGCCTCGCCGCCCTCATCTTCACCAAGTACGTCTTCGCCTTCGAAATCACCGGCGCCCTGCTGATCACGGCCGCCGTCGGCGCCATGGTGCTCACCCACCGGGAGCGCACCGAGCGGGCCAAGACCCAGCGCGAGCAGTCCGAGCAGCGTGTCCGCGACGGCAAGCACCTGCCGCCGCTGCCCGCCCCCGGCGTCTACGCCCGGCACAACGCCGTGGACATCGCCGGCCTGCTCCCCGACGGCACCCCGTCGGAGCTCACCGTCAGCAAGACGCTCCGCGACCGCGGCCAGATGCGTGACGTGTCCGCTCAGGCGCTGGGCGACCTGCGGGCCCTGGAACAGCGCTCCGAGGAGCGGCTGGAGCGGACCCCGGTCGAGCCCACGCACTTCAAGCGCAGCGAGGAGGCGTCGAAGTGAGCCCCGTCTACTACCTCTACCTCGCCGCCCTGTTGTTCACGATCGGCGCCACCGGTGTGCTGATCAGACGGAACGCGATCGTCGTCTTCATGTGCATCGAGCTGATGCTGAATGCCTGCAACCTCGCGTTCGTCGTCTTCTCCCGGATGCACGGCAATCTCGACGGCCAGATCATCGCCTTCTTCACGATGGTCGTCGCCGCCGCGGAGGTCGTGGTCGGGCTCGCGATCATCGTGTCGCTGTTCCGTACCCGCCACTCGGCCTCGGTCGACGACGCCAGCCTGATGAAGCTGTAAGGGGTCGCTGAATCGTGGAGAACCTGATTGCGCTGCTGATCGCGGCGCCCCTGCTCGGAGCGGCCGTCCTGCTCGTCGGCGGCCGACGCCTGGACGCCGTAGGACACTGGATCGGCACGATCCTCTCGACGACGTCCTTCGTGTTCGGCGTCATCCTCTTCGCCGACCTGCTCGGCAGGAGCACCGACGACCGCACCCTGATGCAGCACCTGTTCACCTGGGTCCCGGTGGCCGGTTTCCAGGCGGACGTCACCTTCCGCCTCGACCAGCTGTCGATGACGTTCGTCCTGCTGATCACCGGCGTCGGCTCGCTCATCCACCTGTACTCGGTCGGGTACATGGAGCACGACGAGCGCCGCCGCCGCTTCTTCGGCTATCTCAACCTGTTCCTCGCGGCGATGCTGCTGCTCGTCCTCGCCGACAACTACCTGCTGCTGTACGTCGGCTGGGAGGGCGTCGGCCTCGCCTCCTACCTGCTGATCGGCTTCTGGCAGCACAAGCCCAGTGCGGCGACGGCGGCCAAGAAGGCCTTCCTCGTCAACCGGGTCGGCGACATGGGCCTGTCGATCGCGATCATGCTGATGTTCACGACGTTCGGCACGTTCGCCTTCGGCCCGGTCCTCAGCCACGCCACCGACGCCTCCGAGGGCAGGCTCACCGCGATCGGCCTGATGCTGCTGCTCGCCGCCTGCGGCAAGTCCGCCCAGGTCCCGCTGCAGTCCTGGCTCGGGGACGCCATGGAGGGCCCGACCCCGGTCTCGGCCCTCATCCACGCGGCGACCATGGTGACCGCGGGTGTGTACCTGATCGTCCGCTCCGGAGCCATCTTCAACGCGGCCCCCGACGCCCAGCTCGTCGTCACCGTCGTCGGCGCCGTCACCCTCCTCTTCGGTGCGATCGTCGGTTGCGCGAAGGACGACATCAAGAAGGCCCTCGCCGGCTCGACCATGTCGCAGATCGGCTACATGGTGCTCGCCGCCGGCCTCGGCCCGATCGGCTACGTCTTCGCGATCATGCACCTGGTGACGCACGGCTTCTTCAAGGCCGGGCTGTTCCTCGGCGCCGGTTCGGTCATGCACGGCATGAACGACGAGGTCGACATGCGCAGGTACGGCGGCCTGCGTACATACATGCCGATCACCTTCATCACCTTCGGCCTCGGCTACCTCGCGATCATCGGCTTCCCGGGCCTGTCCGGCTTCTTCTCCAAGGACAAGATCATCGAGGCGGCGTTCGCCAAGGGCGGCACCGAGGGCTGGATCCTCGGCACCTGCGCCCTGGTCGGCGCGGCCATCACCGCGTTCTACATGACGCGCGTGATGCTGATGACGTTCTTCGGCGAGAAGCGCTGGCAGCCCGACGAGCACGGCCACGAGCCGCACCCGCACGAGTCCCCGAAGGTCATGACCATCCCGATGATCGTCCTGGCGATCGGCTCGGTCTTCGCCGGCGGCTTCTTCAGCATCGGCGACCGCTTCCTGCACTGGCTGGAGCCGATCACCGGCCACAGCGAGGGCGACTCCCCGCTCAGCGCGGGCGCCGTCACCGGCGCCACCATGGTCTGCCTGATCATCGGTGTCGGCATCGCCTACCTCCAGTACGGCCGCCGTCCGGTCCCCGCCGTCGCCCCGCGCGGTTCGCTGCTCACCCGCGCGGCCCGCCGCGACCTCCTCCAGGACGACTTCAACCACGTCGTCCTGGTCCGCGGCGGCGAACACCTCACCCGCTCCCTGGTGTACGTCGACCACACCCTGGTCGACGGCGTCGTCAACGGCACGGCAGCGGGCTTCGGCGGACTCTCCGGACGGCTGCGCAAGCTCCAGAACGGCTACGCGCGCTCGTACGCGGTCTCGATGTTCGGCGGCGCTGCCCTCCTGGTCGCCGCGACCCTGCTGATGAGGGCGGTCTGATACCGATGTCCTTTCCTCTGCTGACAGCGACGGCGGTCCTCCCGGCCGTCGGCGCGGTCGCCACGGCAGCCGTACCGGCCGCCCGGCGCACCGCCGCCAAATGGCTCGCGCTGCTGGTCTCGCTCGCCACGCTCGTCCTGGCGATCGTCGTCATGGTCCGCTTCGACCCCGGCGGCGCCCGCTACCAGCTCACCGAATCCCACGCCTGGATCGCGGACTTCGGGGTCCGCTACGAACTGGGCGTCGACGGCATCGCGGTCGTCCTGATCGCGTTGACCGCCCTGCTGATGCCGTTCATCATCCTGGCCGGCTGGCACGACGCCGACCCGCTGGAGACCGGCAGCAAGCGGTGGCGGCCCACCCAGGGCTTCTTCGCCCTGATCCTGGCCGTCGAGGCGATGGTGGTCATCTCGTTCGAGGCCACCGACGTCTTCCTCTTCTACATCTTCTTCGAAGCCATGCTCATCCCGATGTACTTCCTCATCGGCGGCTTCGGGGACCGCGCCCACGCGCAGGGCGAGGAGGCCGCGTCGACGCAACGGTCGTACGCCGCCGTGAAGTTCCTCCTCTACAACCTGGTCGGCGGCCTGATCATGCTGGCCGCGGTGATCGGCCTCTACACGGTCGCCGGGAACTTCTCCCTCGCCGAGATCGCGCAGGCCCGCGCGAACGGCACGCTGCACATGGCGACCAGCACCGAACGCTGGCTGTTCCTCGGCTTCTTCTTCGCCTTTGCGGTGAAGGCGCCGCTGTGGCCGCTGCACACCTGGCTGCCCAACGCCATGCAGGAGTCCACCGCCCCGGTCGCCGTCCTCATCACCGCGGTCGTCGACAAGGTGGGCACGTTCGCGATGCTCCGCTTCTGCCTCCAGCTCTTCCCGGAGGCGTCGAAGTGGGCGACGCCCACCATCCTGGTCCTCGCGCTGATCAGCATCATCTACGGCGCACTGCTCGCCGTCGGACAGCGCGACATCAAGCGGCTGGTCGCCTACGCGTCCATCTCGCACTTCGGGTTCATCATCATGGGCATCTTCGCGATGACCAGCCAGGGCCAGTCCGGCGCCACCCTCTACATGGTCAACCACGGCATCTCCACCGCCGCGCTGATGCTGGTCGCCGGCTTCCTGATCTCCCGGCGCGGCTCCCGGCTCATCGCCGACTACGGCGGCGTGCAGAAGGTCGCCCCGGTACTCGCCGGCACCTTCCTGATCGGCGGCCTGGCCACCCTGTCGCTGCCCGGACTCGCGCCCTTCGTGAGCGAGTTCCTGGTCCTGGTCGGCACGTTCACGCGCTACCCGGCGATCGGGATCATCGCCACCTTCGGCATCGTCCTCGCCGCGCTCTACACCCTCGTCCTCTACCAGCGGACGATGACGGGCCCGGTGAAACCGGCGGTCTCCTCGATGCCCGACCTCAGGCCACGCGAACTCCTCGTGGTCACCCCGCTGATCGTCCTGCTGATCTTCCTGGGCGTCTATCCGAAGCCCGTCACGGACATCGTCAACCCGGCGGTCAAACAGACCATGTCGGACGTACAGAAGACCGACCCCAAGCCTGCAGTGGAGGCGGCCAAGTGAGCGCAGCAGCCGTCCACAGCCTGTGGACAACAGCAGCCGAGCCGATCTCCAAGATCCCGGCACCGAAGATCGAGTACGGACAGTTGTCGCCCACCCTGATCGTCGTCGGCGCGGCGGTCGTCGGGGTGCTGGTCGAGGCGTTCGTCCCGCGCAAGTCCCGCTACTACGCCCAGGTGTTCGTCTCCGCCGTGGCCCTGTGCGCCGCCTTCGCGGCGGTCGTCGCCCTGGCCGCCGACGGATACGGCACCACCAAGGCGCACATCGCCGCAATGGGCGCCATCGCGGTCGACGGA
Source organism: Streptomyces sp. NPDC058464 (assembly GCF_042721035.1). Taxonomy (NCBI): domain Bacteria; kingdom Bacillati; phylum Actinomycetota; class Actinomycetes; order Kitasatosporales; family Streptomycetaceae; genus Streptomyces; species Streptomyces sp. NPDC058464. Next base: position 123,434 of record NZ_JBHXMA010000008.1, on the reverse strand, counting down.
CCCTCCCTGTTCCTCCAGGGAACGATCCTGCTGGCCGGCCTCGTCGGCCTGTTCACCTTCGCCGAACGCCGCCTCGACCCCGAGGCCCACGGCAACCGCGTCGACTCCTTCGCCGCCCAGGCCGCCTCCGTGCCCGGCAGCGACAGCGAAAAGGCCGCGGTGAAGGCCGGCTTCACCACCACCGAGGTCTTCCCGCTCCTGCTCTTCGCCGTCGCCGGCATGCTGGTGTTCCCCTCGGCCAACGACCTGCTGACGCTCTTCGTTGCCCTGGAGGTCTTCTCCCTCCCGCTCTACCTGCTGTGCGCGCTGGCCCGCCGCAAGCGCCTCATGTCGCAGGAAGCCGCCGTCAAGTACTTCCTGCTCGGCGCCTTCGCCTCGGCGTTCACCCTGTTCGGCATCGCCCTGCTCTACGGCTACGCCGGCTCGGTGTCGTACGCCACCATCGCCCAGGTCGTCGACGGCACCGTCACCAGCGTCGACCCGGCCCTCGCCGACACCATGGGCAACGACGCGCTGCTCCTGATCGGCGCCGCGATGGTCGTCATGGGCCTGCTCTTCAAGGTCGGCGCCGTCCCCTTCCACATGTGGACACCCGACGTCTACCAGGGCGCGCCCACCCCGGTGACCGGCTTCATGGCGGCCGCCACCAAGGTCGCCGCGTTCGGCGCGCTGCTGCGTCTGCTGTACGTGGTCCTGCCGGGCATGCGCTGGGACTGGCGGCCGGTCATGTGGGGCGTCGCGATCATCACCATGCTGGGCGGCGCGATCGTCGCGATCACCCAGACCGACATCAAGCGGCTCCTCGCCTACTCGTCGATCGCGCACGCCGGATTCATCCTCGCCGGTGTCATCGCGACGTCGAAGGACGGCGTGTCGTCGGTCCTCTTCTACCTGGCCGCGTACTCCTTCGTGACCATCGGAGCGTTCGCCGTGGTCACCCTGGTGCGCGACGCGGGCGGCGAGGCGACCCACCTGTCCAAGTGGGCGGGGCTCGGCCGCCGCTCACCCCTGGTCGCGGCCGTCTTCGCCGTGTTCCTGCTGGCCTTCGCGGGCATCCCGCTGACCTCCGGCTTCGCCGGGAAGTTCGCCGTCTTCAAGGCGGCGGCCGAGGGCGGCGCGGTCCCGCTGGTCGTGATCGGTGTGATCTCGTCCGCGATCGCCGCGTTCTTCTACATCCGTGTGATCGTGCTGATGTTCTTCAGCGAGCCGAAGCCCGAGGGCCCGACGGTCGCCGTGCCGTCACCGTTCACCATGGCCGCGATCGGCGTCGGCGTGGCGGTCACCCTGGTGCTCGGTGTGGCACCGCAGTACTTCCTGAACCTGGCGAGCCAGGCGGGAGTCTTCGTGCGCTGACCGTTCTCCCGTACGGCCACGGACCCCGGTTCCTCGCGGAGGAGCCGGGGTCCACGCGCGTGCGGCCCAGGACTACGGGCACGTCACCGTCGGGTTCCACAGCGCGAACAGACCGCTCGGATTGTCCTTCCAGATCCAGGCGCGCAGCGTGTACACGGGCCCTGAGACACCCGGAACCGTCGTCGGCCCCTGGAACGACTGCCCGAACAGCGTGGGCGGGGCGGTCCCGGTGCCCGCCCGTACGATCCACTCCACCGCGACCAGGGCACGGCCGCCGTCGGCGTCGGCCTCGTAGAGGAGACCCGCGGGCTCGGCCGGGTCCAGACTGCCGACGCCGGCGGCCCTGACGTAGTGGTAGCCCGCGCCTCCCTTGCCGTTCACGGCGTCCTTGTCGCAGGTGTCGGACCGGGCGTACCCGTCCGTGACCGCGAACGGCTCGTACTGGTAGTCCGCCGTCGCCGTGTACGTCGGGGTCAGATCCGTCCACACGAAGGGGTCGGGATCGGGCACGGGAGCCGCGTCGGCGGGCACCGCGGCCAGAGCGAACGGCACGGCCAGCGCCAGAGCGGCGCCGGCAGTGCGGGACCTGAGAGACATCGTGATGCTCCTTGGGGCGGAAGAGGCACGCGAACGCGACACCTCCGTACAACGCGGGCCTCCCCGGTCCCGCCCGTGCAGCATGGCCCGCGCCGCTTCCGGGCCGCCACGCGAAGACCGCCAAAGGACTGAGGGCCGGCCGAGGACACCGCCGGACGGGCGAACCCCGCACCGGCACCCCTTCCCGGGCGGGCGGACCCCGCACCGGCACCCCTTCCCGGGCGGGCGGACCCCGCACCGGCACCCCTTCCCGGGCGGGCGGACCCCGCACCGGCGTCCCCTTCCGGGCGGGCAGCCTGTGGATAACTCCGGCGCTGTCGGTCCGGACCCCTATCGTGGTGGCAGTGGTCGACGGACGACGTACGGGGGACACGACGATGGGCGGGACGGGCGGAACCGAAGAGATGCCAGGGACGACCGAGACCCCAGGGGCGCAGCAGGCGCATGGACCGGCGGACAGCGAGGCACTGGCCACGCTGCACCGGGTCTTCGGGTACGACGCCTTCCGGGGCGAGCAGCAGGCGATCATCGAGCATGTGGTGGCGGGCGGCGACGCCGTCGTCCTCATGCCGACCGGCGGCGGAAAATCACTGTGCTACCAGATCCCCGCCCTGGTCAGACCAGGTACGGGCATCGTGGTCTCGCCGCTCATCGCCCTCATGCAGGACCAGGTGGACGCCCTGCGCGCCCTCGGCGTCAACGCCGGGTTCATCAACTCCACCCAGGACTTCGACGAGCGGCGCGTGGTCGAGGCCCAGTTCCTCGCGGGCGAACTCGACCTGCTCTACCTCGCCCCCGAGCGGCTCCGGCTGGACTCCACCCTCGACCTGCTCACCCGCGGCAAGATCGCCGTCTTCGCCATCGACGAGGCGCACTGCGTCTCCCAGTGGGGCCACGACTTCCGCCCCGACTACCTCGCCCTCTCCCTCCTCGGCGAGCGCTGGCCCGACGTCCCGCGCATCGCGCTCACGGCCACCGCGACCCACGCCACCCACGAGGAGATCACCCAGCGGCTGCAGATGCCGGCCGCCCGGCACTTCGTGGCCAGCTTCGACCGGCCCAACATCCAGTACCGGATCGTCCCCAAGGCCGACCCCAAGAAACAGCTCCTCACCTTCCTGCGCCAGGAACACGAGGGCGACGTGGGCATCGTCTACTGCCTGTCCCGCAAGTCCGTCGAGTCCACCGCGGAATTCCTGACCCGCAACGGCATCGACGCCGTCCCCTACCACGCCGGCCTCGACGCGAGCACCCGCGCCGCCCACCAGTCCCGCTTCCTGCGCGAGGACGGCCTGGTCGTCGTCGCCACCATCGCCTTCGGCATGGGCATCGACAAACCCGACGTCCGCTTCGTCGCCCACCTCGACCTGCCCAAGTCCGTCGAGGGCTACTACCAGGAGACCGGCCGCGCCGGCCGCGACGGCCTGCCCTCCACCGCCTGGATGGCCTACGGCCTCAACGACGTCATACAGCAGCGCAAACTCATCCAGTCCGGCGAGGGGGACGAGGCCTTCCGCCGCCGTGCCCAGGCCCACCTCGACTCCATGCTCGCCCTGTGCGAGACCGCCCGGTGCCGCCGCGGGCAGCTCCTGAACTACTTCGGCCAGGACCCCGACACCGCGGGCTGCGGCAACTGCGACACCTGCCTCACCCCGCCCGAGACCTGGGACGGCACCGTCGCCGCCCAGAAGGTCCTCTCCACCGTGGTCCGGCTCCAGCGCGAACGCGGGCAGAAGTTCGGCGCCGTCCAGATCGTCGACATCCTGCTCGGCAAGCGCACGGCCAAGGTCATCCAGTTCGACCACGACCAGCTGTCCGTCTTCGGCATCGGCACCGACCTCGACGAGGGCGAATGGCGGGGCGTCGTCCGCCAGCTGCTCGCCCAGGGGCTGCTCGCGGTCGAGGGCGAGTACGGCACCCTGGTGCTCACCGAGGCCAGCGGGACGGTGCTGCGGCGCGAGCGGGAGGTCCCGCTGCGGAAGGAGCCGAAGAAGCCGGCGGTCTCGCGGGCGGCCGGGAGTTCCGGTTCCGGGACCTCGGGCAAGGGCAAGGCCAAGGCCGCCGTGGCAGAGCTGCCCGCGGAACTCCTCCCCGCCTTCGAGGCCCTGCGCGCCTGGCGTGCCGAGCAGGCCCGCGAACAGGGCGTACCCGCCTACGTGATCTTCCACGACGCCACCCTGCGGGAGATCGTCAGCCGATGGCCCGAGTCCATCGCCGAACTCGCCACCATCGGCGGTGTCGGCGAGAAGAAGCTCATGACGTACGGAGAGGGCGTACTCGGCGCGCTGGCCGCCCTGCAGGCGCCATCCGCCCCGGCGCCGTCCGTACCGGCTCCGACCGCACCGGTTTCAACCGCACCGGTTTCGACCGCCCCGGCTCCCGCGGCGCCGCAGAGCGGTTACGAGGACCACTGGCCCGAGATGGACGAGGAGCCGGAACCGGAGGACTGGATGTAGGGCCTGCGTCCCGGCCGAGCTCCTATCCGAGCGCGGTCAGCCCCGGTGCGAACGCGATCAGGAGCGGCACCAGGGGGACCAGGGCGGCCACCGTCGTGGTCAGGGCCCGCTGGCGGCGCAGCAGCCGCGGTGGCGGTTCCAGCAGGCGGTCGACCCGCTCGCCCAGCAGCCGGCGGCTCGACGCGCAGGACAGGACCCCGCGGTGCTGGTTCAGCTCGATCAGGGCCAGCGCGGTGGTGAGGTGGCCGCAGCGGCGGGACGCTGTGTCGTCCGCGGCGAGTTCGACCAGCCGGTGGGTCTGGTCGCAGAAGTGGGAGAAGAGCGGCACTCGCGGAAAGCCCGTGGCCAGGGCGCTGGACAGGTGGAGCAGCCAGTCGTGGTGGGCGCGGGCGTGGCCCCGTTCATGGGTGAGCACGGCGTCGAGCTGGTGGTCGGTGAGGCGGTGCAGCGCCCCCGTCGTCACCACCAGCTGCGGTGGATGGCCCGGCATCCACCAGGCGTCCGGGTACTCGTCCTCCAGCACCAGCATCGGGCCGCGTGCCGCGGGCAGCCCCGCCGGCAGTTCGGGTGCCCGCTCGCGCAGGTGTGCGCGGGTCAGGTCGCGGCGCCGCCGGGCCTCGACCAGTTCGCGGGCGAGCATCGCCGTGGTCCACGCGGCCCCGCACGCCAACAGCGCCGTGAGGACGACCGCCCACAGGGGTGCGACGGAGAGGTCGTAGGCGGCGGTGACCGCCGGTGGCGCCGGCGCGAACACCCGGTCGCGCACGGTGTGGAAGACGGCCGCCGCGCCCAGGGTCAGCGCGGCGAGACAGCACATCAGGACGGTGGCGACCAGGCACTGCCACACCCACAGCGCGACCACCGGTTCCCGCTCCGGCCACAGGGACCGCACCAGGGCGCGCGGCGCGGGTACGGCGGCCGCCAGGGCGACGACGGTCAGCAGGAGCAGGCAGACGGTCATGCCGGGGCTCCGTTTCCTGATCGGAGATGGGCGCGGGTGCCGGGTGGTGCGGGGTGATACGCCGTCGCGTGACATGGCTCGCGCGTCGGCGCACGCATCACCGGACGCGTGCGCCGACACCTCGCATGGAGCGCGTGCGGGCGCATCGCATGGTGCGTGTCCCGTCAGTATGACGGTGCCGGGTGCCCCGAGTCAGGTGTCGGCGACGATCCGGGCGCCCCGCTTCCCGTCCCGGCCGCTCGCGGGCCGTCCCTGCTCCCGCGCCGCCTGCCCGGCCGCCCGGCCGGCTCCGTCACCTCGTCACCCCGTCACGATCCGCCCCCTGACCTCGCCGAGCCCGACCCGGCTGCCGCCCGGCCCGGGAGCCCATCCCGACAGCGTCACCACGTCGCCGTCCTCCAGGTACGTCCGCTTCCCGTCCGGGAGTTCGAGCGGATCCTGACCGTTCCACGTCAGCTCCAGCAGCGACCCGCGCTCCCCGGGCTCGGCACCGCTCACCGTGCCGGAGCCGTACAGGTCGCCGGTGCGCAGGGAGGCGCCGTTGACCGTCAGGTGGGCGAGTTGCTGGGCGGCGGTCCAGTACATGGTGGAGAACGGCGGCTCGGACACCGTGTGCCCGTTGATCGCGATCGAGATCCGCAGGTCGTAGCCGGCGGGCTCCTCCGCGGCGTCGTCGAGGTACGGCAGCAGCGGGTGCGTCCGCCGCGGCGGGGCGACCCGCGCCTCCTCCAGGGCGTCCAGCGGGGTGATCCACGCCGATACCGAGGTGGCGAACGACTTGCCGAGGAACGGGCCGAGGGGGACGTACTCCCAGGCCTGGATGTCCCGCGCCGACCAGTCGTTCAGCAGGCACAGGCCGAACACGTGCTCCCTGAAGTCGCCCAGCGCCACCGGCCTGCCCTGCACCGACGGCGTGCCGACGACGAAGCCGACCTCGGCCTCGATGTCCAGCCGTGCCGACGGACCGAAGACCGGTGCCGGGTCCGACGGCGCCTTCCGCTGTCCCGAGGGCCGTACGACGTCCGTCCCGGACACCACGACCGTGCCCGCGCGGCCGTGGTAACCGATCGGCAGGTGCTTCCAGTTGGCGGTGAGCGGTTCGGCGGCGTCGGGGCGGAAGATGCGGCCGGCGTTCCGGGCGTGGTTCTCGGAGGCGTAGAAGTCGACGTAGTCGGCGACCTCGAAAGGAAGGTGCAGGGTCACCTCGGGCAGCGGGTGCAGAAGGGGGGCGAGTGTCTCGCGGTGCGCGGGCACGGTCACCCAGGCGGTCAGGGCACGCCGTACGTCCGACCAGGCGGTGCGGCCCGCGGCCAGCAGCGGGTTGAGGGTCGGGCGGGCGAGCAGGGAGGCGTACGGGGAGCCGAGCGCGAGGGCCGCCGCGCCGGCGTCGAGGACGTGGTCGCCGAGGCGGACGCCGACCCTCCGTTCCGTGCTCCCGGAGGTCGAGAACACGCCATACGGAAGGTTGTGCGAGCCGAAGGGGTCACCCTCGGGGACCTCGAAGGGGGGCAAGGGGGGCATGGGGTGACTGCCTCGCTCTCATCCGTGCCGCGCGGGGGACGGCCATGTGGCGACGTCACTATGGCGTTGCGCGGCGTTCCATGTGGTCGCGCCACACGTTACGGGTGAGTTGACTGTCGTGGCAGTGTCTAAAGAGTTCGCAATGTCCTAATAGCCCTTGTCGGAGGGGGCAATTCCGGCTTAGCGTCCTTTGGGGGACACGGACGGGGTGGATCCGGTCCGTAGAGGGGGACACGTGGGGGGACCCGTGGCCAGGAATGCCGTCAGCGTGCCGTTCGAGGCGGACCGCGACGTGCCGGGCCTGATCGTCAAGTTCGGCGACTATCCGCTGCATCACGGCGGGGTCGGCGCCATTCGCAGTCTGGGCCGCCTGGGCGTTCCCATGTACGCGATCACGGAGGACGCGTACACGCCGGCGGCCTCGTCCCGTTATCTCAGACGGGCGTTCGTGTGGCCGACGACCGGTGCCGAGGAACCGGACCATCTCGTCGAGGGACTGCTGCGCATCGGCCGCCGCATCGGCCGTCCGACGGTGCTGATCCCCACCGACGAGGAGGCCGCCGTCCTGATCGCCGAGCACCAGGACGCGCTCGGCGACCGCTTCCTCTTCCCGCGTGTCGAACCGGAGCTGCCCCGCCGGCTGGCGAGCAAGCAGGGCCTGCACGAACTGTGCGTGGAACACGGCATCCCGAGCCCGGCGGCGTCCTTCCCGGACTCGTACGAGGAGATCGTCGACTTCGCGGAGAAGGCCCGCTTCCCGATCGTGGCCAAGAACCGCGAGGCGTTCGTGCGGCGCAGCCGGCCCGCCGTCAACGGAACGACGCGGATCGCCACCCGGGAGGGACTGCTCACCCTCGCCCGTGACTGGGGCACCCATCCGGGTGTCATCCTCCAGGAGTACCTCCCGAGGGAGGAGGCGGAGGACTGGATCGTGCACGCCTACTTCGACGCCGACTCCAATCCGCGCGCCCTGTTCACCGGCGTCAAGGTCCGCTCCTGGCCGCCGCACGCCGGCATGACCGCGAACGCCTACGTCGTCGACAACCCGGAACTCGCCGACCTCGCCGCGCGTTTCATCAAGCAGATCGGCTTCACCGGCATCATCGATCTCGACCTGCGCTTCGACCGGCGCGACGGGCAGTACAAGCTGCTCGACTTCAACCCGCGCATGGGCGCCCAGTTCCGGCTCTTCGAGAGCGAGTCGGGGGTGGACGTCGTCCGCGCCATGCACCTGGACCTGACCGGGCGCCGCGTTCCGGAGGGGGAACAGCGCGCCGGCCACCGGTACGTCGTGGAGAACATCGACCTGCCCGCCCTCCTCGCCTACCGCCGCAGCGGCTACACGACGCCGCACGCACCGAAGCGGCCGAGCGGGACCGAGCTGGCCTGGCTGGCGGGTGACGACCCGCTGCCGTTCGTCACGATGCTCGCCCGCTTCGTGCGTCCGGGCGCGAAGCACCTCTATCAGCTGTGGCGCACCAACCGCCGCGGCTCCAGCGCCGCCACGAAGTAGGCACCACGTTCCTGGGGAGGGACTTCGTGATCGAACCGGTAGCAGTCTTAGGTGCCGGGCCCTTCGGCCTGTCCACCGCCGCCCATCTGCGGGCGCGCGGCATCCCCGTCCGGGTCTTCGGGGATCCCATGGTCAGCTGGCGCGACCACATGCCGGCCGGGATGATCCTGAAGTCCACCCCGGCCGCCTCCAGCCTGGACTGCCCGCAGCGCGGGCACACCCTCGCCGACTACTGCGACGCGGCGGGCATCCGCCGGCTGGTCACGGACGAGGACGTCATCCCGGTGGAGACCTTCATCGGCTACGGCGAGTGGTTCCAGCGGAAACTGGTGCCCGAGCTGGAGCGGGTACGGGTGGTCTCCGTGGACCGGCACAAGGCCGATAGCAAGTCCGAAAACAAGGCCGAAAACAAGGCCGAACGCAAGATCGAACGCAAGGCCGAAGGCTCGGCCGGCTTCGAACTGAAGCTGGACTCGGGGGAGTCGTTCACGGCCCGCGCGGTCGTCGTCGCCACCGGCCTGTCCGGGCTCGCCCGCCTGCCCGCCGAACTCGCAGGGGCGGGAGCGGACGGACCCGCGGGGCCGGTCTCGCACAGCTCCCAGCACCACGACCTGACCCGCTTCTCCGGCAAGGAGCTGATCGTCGTCGGTGCCGGGCAGTCCGCGCTGGAGACGGCGGCCCTCGCCGCCGAGGCGGGCGCCCAGGTACGGGTGGTCTCACGAGGACGCGGCAGGGTCGCCTTCGGCGCCCCGCCCTGGCAGCAGCCGAGGCTGCGCCCCGAGTCGCCGTTCGGCCGGGCCTGGTCCCTGTGGGCGCTCAGCTACTACCCGCACCCCTACCGCCACCTCCCGGCACAGGCCCGCCACTACCTGGTCCGCCGGGTGCTCGGCCCGCTCGGCGCCTGGTGGCTGCGCGACCGCTTCGAGGGCAAGGTCCAGGTTCGCGAGGTCGCCGCCGTGACCGGCGCCGACACCTCGGACGGCGCCCCGGTCCTCACCGTCCGCACCCACGAAGGCGGCACCGAGCGCCTCACCGCCGACCACGTCATAGCCGCCACCGGCTACCACGTGGACATCGCCGCGATGGACTTCCTCGGCCCCGGTCTGCGCACCCGCGTCGCGGTCAGCCGCGGTGCCCCGAGACTCGGCGCCGGATACGTCTCCTCCGTGCCCGGCCTCTACTTCACAGGGCTCCCGGCGGCGGCGTCCTACGGCCCGGTCATGCGGTTCGTGTGCGGCACGGAGTTCGCCTCACCGCGCCTGGCCGGCCACCTGGCGGCGGCCCACGCCTGACACCCCGGGCCGGACCGTCACCCGACCCCGAGGGCCGGCGCGGACCCCGGGCCGGACGAACGTGCGCGCCCGCCGGACATGCGCGCCAGCGGACGCCCGCGCCGAGCCTGACGCCCGCGCCCGCCGGACATGCGCGCCGGCCGCACGCACGCGTCGCCGAAACGCCGCCCCAACAGCTCGCGCGCCGCGTCCAGTTCGGCGGCGTCGCCGTCCCCGTCGAACCAGAGTCCGAGCCGCCGGACCTCCTCGGCGCACAGTGCCCCTCCGACCGGGTCCTCGGGGCGTCTTTCGGCCTCGTACCGGCTCTCCGTGTTGTCGCCGATCGCCACATATGGTCCGCGGTCGTCGTCGTCCACCCGCCCGTCCGTCACCACCAGCACCCCGTCGGATCAGTGCGACCGGCTCACCGAAAACGTAACGCCCGCCTCCGACGGCGGCCCCATCACGGAGGCGGCGGGCGCCACTTGAGGCCGAAACGAGCAGTGAGTCCCAGGGGCGTGCTGTCCGTATTCTCTGATCATGGTCGCACCCTCCCCGTACTCACTGATCGCCACCGACCTGGACGGCACGCTGCTGCGCGACGACGACACCCTCTCGGAACGGTCGCTCGCCGCGCTCGCGCGGGCCGGCCGGGCGGGTGCCCGGCACCTCGTGGTGACCGGCCGCCCCGCGCCGAGAGTGCGCCCGCTCCTCGACGACCTCGGCTGCACGGGACTCGCGGTCTGCGGGCAGGGCGCGCAGGTGTACGACGCCGGCGCGGACCGGCTGCTGTGGTCGGTCACCCTGGACCGGGAACTGGCGGAGACCGCGCTCGGCAAGATCGAGGCCGAGGTCGGCCAGGTGTACGCGGCGGTCGACCAGGACGGCGTGGACGGGCTCACGCTCATCGAGCCGGGCTATCTGATGCCCCACCCCACGCTGCCCGCGCTGCGCGTCGCCCGCCGTGACGACCTGTGGTGCGCGCCCATCAGCAAGGTGCTGCTGCGCCACCACACCCTGTCCGACGACGAACTGGCGGCGACCGCCCGCTCGGTGGTCGGTTCGCTGGCGACGGTCACGATGTCGGGGCCGGGGACCGTCGAACTCCAGCCCTGCGGGGTGACCAAGGCGACCGGGCTCGCGCTGGCCGCCGGCCATCTGGGGCTGAGCCCCGGACAGGCCATCGCCTTCGGGGACATGCCCAACGACATCCCGATGTTCGAGTGGGCGGCCCACGGGGTGGCGATGGCCAACGCGCACCCCGAACTCAAGGCGCTGGCCGACGAGATCACCGCGTCGAACGAGGACGACGGCATCGCCGCCGTCCTCGAAAGACTCTTCGACTGACGCGCGGTACGTCGGTCGGCTCAGTACGCGCCGTGGACGTTGTCCATCGAGCCGTACCGCGCGGCGGCGTAGTTGCAGGCGGCGGTGATGTTCGCGACCGGGTCGTAGATGTCGAACGACGTGCCGTCCACGTGGTAGGTCTTGAATGTCGGGTCGATGACCTGGAGCAGGCCCTTGGACGGGATGCCCTTGGCCGCGTTGGAGTCCCAGAGGTTGATGGCCCGCGGGTTGCCGGAGGACTCCCGCATTATGTTGCGGTAGATGCCGTTGTAGGTGCCCGGGATGCGCTTCTCCCGCATGATCGCGAGCGACTCGCGGATCCAGCCGTCGAGGTTGTTCGGGTACCCGGCGAGGGTGGTCGAGGCCGTCGTGGTGGAGGACCCGGCGGCGGAGGCGGCGGTCGCCCCGATGAGCGGGAGGGCGAGGACGGCGGCGCCGGTGCCGGCGACGACGAGCGTGCGGATGATGCGGTTACGGCGGGGAGTGCGGTGCTGGGCGGCAGCAGACATGGCGTTTTCCTCTCCGTCGCCTGCGAGGTGAGCTGTCGGGTTCGGGCCCGGGGAGTGCCCGGCCGCACCGCCCGAAGGCGATGCGATTTCACCCCTAGCCGTTCCGGAACGACGTCTGTCCGCTGACGTCGGCCGCCCGGTCCGGCGACTTACCTGGGTTCCCCGCTCCTGCCGTGCGAATGAACTCGTCGATGGGTTACGACGGGCGGCGGCAGGATTCGGCGTCCGCCCGGCGAGCGGGAACGTATGCGAGGGCACATGTCAGGAACAAGTACCTGATGCGCACAACACACCGATTGACCTTTTACTGAGGCGTATGGGGTACTTGATCCTTTGCGTTTGCCAACCCTCAACTGGCCTGCAGGGGAAGGGAAAGGAGGGTTGTGGCGGGCCTTGCGCCACCCGGGTCCGCGTGACCTACTTCACGAAAGAGCAATAGCGGCAAATCGGGCATCAGGGATTCCTGAAATCCGCCTTTTTCCTGGTTCGACGGAAAGGCGCCACGCTTCCATTCGCGCGGATTGCCCGGCCTGGGGGTGGTGGAGTGGGGGCTAATGCGGAGATTTCGATGAGTAGTCCGAATTGTCGGATCAGGTACTTCTCCGGCGTGCTCTCCGTCAACCTCGGCGGCTCCGGGTGCGTGTGCGTGCCACTGACCCGCCCGGGGTGGGAAGTTGGGTGCGCGCGTGAAGGAATGTGGCTCGAGGGATGCGGAGGTCGCCGTGCGTGGTCTCGCGAAGGAAGGGTGCACGGGTGTGCAGGAGGTGCCGCCGTTCGGGCGCCGGGTGTCCCCGGCGGGGTCGGCGGAACCGGCGGGTTACGGGTGGGGTGCGCCCGGGCAGGTGACGTCGGTCGGGGGAGCCGGGACCGTTTCCGGGCGGCGCTCGGGTGGAAGGTCTGCCGCCGGCGAGGGACACGGCATGTATCCCGGTTCGGGACAAGTGCCCGCACTTCCTGTTAAGTCAGTGGATGTCAGGTCATATCGGCTGATCAAAAACATAACGGTCGTGATCCGATAGCGCCCGGGGTGTAACCGTGGGCGCTATCGGTGATCGAAACCCGACCGGATACGCTGACTTGAGTGAGGGCAGCGACCTATCGACAAACCGCGTAATCGCCAGTAGACACCAGCAGACAGGAGACCCCTCGTGACCGTCGTCGGGCCGTTCGGGCTGAGCGTGCGGGACCAGGCTCTGGAAGCCGATGTCCAGGCCGGATTGACGGCTGTCGAGGAAGGCTTGCTAGAAGCCACCAAGAGCGAGGTCCCGTTCATCACGGAGGCCGCGCAGCACCTCGTACGGGCCGGAGGCAAGCGGTTCCGCCCGCTGCTGGTGATGCTCGCCGCGCAGTTCGGCGACCCGTACGCGCCCGGTGTGGTGCCGTCGGCCGTCGTCGTCGAGCTCACCCATCTGGCCACGCTGTACCACGACGACGTCATGGACGAGGCGGCCGTACGGCGCGGTGTCGACAGCGCCAACACCCGCTGGGGCAACTCGCTCGCCGTCCTCACCGGCGACTTCCTCTTCGCCCGCGCCTCCCAGATCCTCGCCGACCTCGGCCCCGAGGCGGTCCGGGTCCAGGCCCTCGCGTTCGAACGGCTGGTGACCGGTCAGATCCTGGAGACGGCCGGCCCGTCGGACGGCCGTGACCCGGTCGACCACTACCTCGACGTGCTCAGCGGCAAGACCGGCTCGCTGGTCGCCGTCTCCTGCCGCTTCGGCGCGATGCTGTCCGGTGCCGACGAGACGGTCGTCGACGTCCTCACCCAGTACGGCGAACGGCTCGGAGTCGCCTTCCAGCTCGCCGACGACGTCCTGGACATCGCCTCCGACTCCCACGAGTCCGGGAAGACCCCGGGGACCGACCTCCGCGAGGGCGTGCCCACGCTTCCGGTGCTGCGGCTGCGGGAGCTGGCCGCCCGGTCGGGGCTGGCCGAGGACGTCGCCCTGTGCGAGCTGCTGGACTCCGACCTCACGGACGACGCACGGCATGCCGAGGCCCTGGCGGCGCTGCGTGCGCATCCGGCGCTGGAGCTGGCCCGCCGGGACGCGGTCCGGTACGCGGAGGAGGCGCGGGCCGCGCTGGCTCCGCTGCCGGAGTGCGACCCGAAGGCCGCGCTGGTGGAGCTGTGCGACGCGGTGGTGCACCGAGCCGGATGATCCGTTGCGTGACCCAGGTCACACAATTGGACTGAGTCCAATCCAGGACGGGTTCCGTACTCCTCCCCAGAAGCCGACGCAGGGGGCGTCGGCTGACACAGGGGGAGAAAACGGAATCATGGTCATCGACGCAACGCGCCGCAAGAGCCTCGTCGCCGCAGCCATCACCGTCACCGCTCTCGGCGGTGCCGCCGTCCCGGCATCCGCCGCCACCAGCCAAAGCTCCGCCACCAGCCAAAGCTCCACCACCAGCCACGGCTCCGCCGCCTCCGTCGTCCTCGCCGCCAGTCTGCGCGGTGCCAACGAGGTGCCCGTCGCCGGTGGGCCCGCCGTCGGGGACAAGGACGGCGCCGCGCTGGAGTTCATCCAGGTCAAGGGGGACAAGGTGACCGTCGCCGTGACCTGGCGCGGCACCGCCGAGCCCACCGACCTGCACATCCACCAGGGCGCCAAGGGCACCAACGGCGGCGTCAAGATCGACTTCGGGAAGCTGCTGAAGAAGGCCAAGGCCCACAGTGTCACCGGCAGCGTCAAGGTCACCGACAAGGCCCTGCTCAAGCAGCTCACCACGGACCCCGGAGCCTTCTACGCCAACCTGCACACCGCGGAGTTCCCCGGCGGAGCCCTCCGTGGCCAGCTGCACGCCGTCACCACCGTCTCCGACCTCCGGGCCGGCGGCTTCCAGGCCTCCGTCGTCACCGGCAAGCAGATCTACCAGTGCAAGCCCGCCGACGGCGGCGGCTACGCCTTCGCCCAGCGGGACGTCAGCGCCAAGCTCGGCGGGGGCATCCGCCACTCCTTCGTCGCGCCGAACTCCGGGACCCCGCAGTGGGTCGCACCCGACGGCAGCGCGGTCACCGGAGCCGTCCTGACCAAGACGGCGAACGGCACCGGCAACATTCCGGAGCTGGACCTCAAGACCACCCGGTCCGGCAAGAAGCACGGGCTGCTCGCCCACACCGGCGAGATCCTGCGCCTCAACACCGTGGGCGGCGTCGCCCCGGCCGGCTCCTGCACCCCGGGTGCCGTCGTCGGTGTCCCCTACTCGGCGGACTACGTGTTCGTGCAGCACTGAGCGGACACGTACAACGGTCCCAGCAGCGGACACGGCCCGTGAAGTGACCGGACGCGGACCGTGACAGGAGGCGCCTTCGCCGCACGACCCCTACGGGTCGGGGAAGGCGCCTCCACCCCTGTGTCATACCGCAGGTGTACACGGAGTTGGCTCCGTGGTCTGACGCTTCTCCGCCCCCGATTTGGTGAGATGGAAACCACGGAAATCACCACCACTCACCGATTCGGGTGAGAATGGCGGCTCAGGGTGGGACACGTGCGAGGACGGCCGCCGCCGACGACGGAGGTAGGGCACACATGGCACCGTACGAATCCGACGACAGCACGGGGGCCGCGCAGGCCGAGGACGAGCTGCGCGCCGAGTTGCGCGCCGAGCGGCGGCGCAAGGCCGCACGCTACGTCGTCCCGGTCGCGGTGGTGGGCGTGGCCGCGGCCACGATCGGCCTGGTCCCGGCACTTGCCGACTCCGGCGACCCCGACCTGCCGAAGATCACCGCGCAGGAGCTCATAGACAAGATCGCCAAGTCGGACGTGCAGCAGCTGTCCGGCACCGTCAAGATCAGCACCGACCTCGGCCTGCCCGACCTCGGCGGTCTGGAGAGCAGCCTGCTGTCCGGCGCGACGCAGGGCAGCGGCGACGGCTCGTCGGCCGACCCGACGAGCAAGCTCACCGAGCTGGCCTCCGGCACGCACACCCTGCGGGTGGCCGCCGACGGCCCCGAGAAGCAGAAGGTGTCGGTGCTGGAGAGCGGCGCCGAGTACAGCCTCATCCACAACGGCACGGACGTGTGGGGCTACGACAGCAAGTCCAACGAGGTCTACCACTCCACCGCCGCCGACTCCGGCAAGGCCGAGCAGCACGAAACCCCGGCCACGCCCAAGGACTTCGCCGACGAGGTCCTCAAGTCGGTCGACGACACCACGTCGGTGACGGTCGACGGCACCGCCCAGGTGGCCGGCCGCGACGCCTACCGCCTGGTCATCAAGCCCAAGCAGTCCGGTACGACGGTCGGCGCGATCAGCATCGCGGTGGACGCCAAGACCGGTACACCGCTGAAGTTCACGCTCACCCCGTCGAGCGGCGGCGCGGCCGTGGTCGACGCCGGCTACACCCAGGTCAGCTTCGCGAAGCCGGCCGCCTCCACCTTCGACTTCACCCCGCCCAAGGGCGCCAAGGTCACCGAGGGCGACAAGGCAGGCAAGGACAGCGGGACCGACGGGTGGGACAAGGGCGGCAAGGCCTCCGAGGTACCCGGCGGCGGCTCCGCCAAGGACCTCGACAAGTCCGGCTTCGACGTCCTCGGCAAGGGCTGGAACTCCATAGCCGTCCTCGACACCGGCAGCAAGGGCGGACTGCCCACCGGCTCCGCCTCCGGCGGCGGCGACCTGAGCGGCTTCCTCGGCTCGCTCGGCGACCCCGTCTCCGGCAAGTTCGGCAAGGGCACCGTCTTCTCCACCCGGCTCATCAACGCCCTGATCACGGACGACGGCAAGGTGTACGTCGGCGCCGTGGACAAGGCGGCGCTGTTGAAGGCGGCGAACGCGGGCTAGTCCGGGTCGGCACAGGTGCGGTGAGTAGCCTTTGCCGCACGACGAATCGAGGGAGCCGATGGACCGACCGCCCGCCACGGAACAGGAGCCGGACGACCGGGAGGCCCCGGAGGCCTCGGGAGTCCGGGCGGACCGGGCGGACCGGGGAGATCTCGGGAACCCCGGAGGCCGCGCCCCGGTGGGAGCGGGTGTCATCGACACCCGCGGCCTCACCAAGCGCTACCGCGGCGGGCAGCTCGCCGTGGACGGTCTCGACCTGACCGTCCCCGCGGGCAGCGTCTTCGGCTTCCTCGGCCCGAACGGCTCCGGCAAGACCACCACCATCCGCATGCTGATGGGCCTGATCGCGCCCACCTCGGGCACGGCCCGCGTCCTCGGCCACCCGATGCCGCGCGCCTCCCGTGTCGTACTGCCCCAGGTCGGCGCCCTCATCGAGGGCCCGGCGCTGTACGGCTTCCTCTCCGGCCGCGACAACCTGCTCCGGTACGACGCCGCCGACCCGGCCGCCGACCCCCGCACCCGGCGCGCCCGCGTCGAGACCGCGCTGGAGAGGGTGGGCCTCGCGGCCGCCGCGGCGAAGAAGGCGAAGGCCTACTCCCTCGGCATGAAACAGCGCCTGGGCCTGGCCGCCGCGCTGCTCCAGCCCCGCAGGCTGCTGGTCCTGGACGAGCCGACCAACGGCCTCGACCCGCAGGGCATGCGGGAGATCCGCGCCCTGGTCCGGGAGCTGGCCGGGGACGGCACGACCGTGTTCCTCTCCTCCCACCTGCTGGACGAGATCGAGCAGGTCTGCACCCACGCGGCCGTGATGGCGCAGGGCCGGCTGATCGCCCAGGGCGCGGTGGCCGACCTGGTGGCCGGGGCCCGCGGCCGGCTCGTGGTGACCACCCCGGACCCCGGGGAGGCGGCCCGGGTGCTCAAGGAACAGGGCGTCGCGGACGTCGTCGTGGCCGAGGACCGGGTGACCGGCGAGCCGCCCGAGCGCGACCTCGCCGAGGTGAACGCGGCGCTCGTCACGGCGGGCGTCCGGGTGCGCGGTTTCACCCTGGAACGGGCCTCGCTGGAGGACGCGTTCGTGGCACTGACCGGAGAGGGCTTCGATGTCGCAGGCTGACCTGGCCGTCGTCGAGACAGCGGCCGTGCGGCCGAACCCGCTGTGGAGCCTCGGTCTGCTGCGCAGCGAACTCGTCACCACGTTCCGGCGCTGGCGCACCCTCGCGCTGCTCGGCGTGCTGGCGGCGGTGCCGATTCTCGTCGGTGTCTCCGTCAGGATCGAGACGCGGGGCGGCGGGCAGGTCGGCCGCGGCGGCGGCGAGGGCCCGGCCTTCATCGCCCAGGTCACCAACAACGGGCTGTTCCTGGTGTTCACGGCGCTGGCGGCGACCCTTCCGTTCTTCCTTCCCATGGCCGTCGGAGTGGTGGCCGGGGACGCGGTCGCGGGCGAGGCCGACGCGGGCACCCTGCGCTATCTGCTGGTCGCCCCGGCGGGCCGCACCCGCCTCCTGCTCGCCAAGTACGCGACGACGATGGCCTTCTGCCTGGTCGCCACCCTGGTGGTGGCCGCCTCCGCGCTCGCCGTCGGCGCGCTCCTCTTCCCGCTCGGCGACCTCACGACGATCTCCGGCACCCGGATATCCTTCGCCGACGGCCTCGGCCGCGCCCTGCTGATCGCCCTGGTGGTCGCCCTGTCCCTGGCCGGCATCGCCGCGCTCGGCCTGTTCGTGTCCACCCTCACCAACAGCGGCATCGCGGCGATGGCGACGACCGTGGGGCTGCTCATCACGGTCCAGATCCTCGACCAGATCCCCCAGCTGCACGCGCTCCAGCCGTACTTCTTCTCCCACTACTGGCTGTCCTTCGCCGACCTGATGCGCGACCCCGTCTACTGGGACGACCTGGCCAAGAACCTGGAGCTGCAGGCCCTGTACACGGCGGTGTTCGGATCGGCGGCCTGGGCGCGGTTCACGACGAGGGACGTCACCGCCTAGCCCGGGCGGGGGTACGTCCGCTCGCGCCCGTTCGTACGTCCGTACGGTCCGGATCCGCCGATCCCCGCCGGGCGTCCCTTCCTGGTGCGAGGCTGTGACGTCGCGGTGACGTGGGAGCCGTGCCGAGCGGCGAGACTGGACCGTACGCACGAGTACGACCGGACGCACGACCGGACGGTGACGCCGGGGGAATGAGGGCCGATGTCCCGACTCAGCCGCGAGGAGAAGCGGGAAGTCCAGCACGAGGGGCACCTGGTACCGGTCGACGTCCGGGTGGCCGGCGCGACCGCGTCCGTGGACGGTGTACCGCTGCTCACGGGCCCCGGTGAGGAACCCCAGCAGGCGGTCCTCAACCACCTCCAGCGCCTCGCCCGCGCCGCCGGCCGCCCGATCCTCGCCACCGTCCACGACACCCGCATCGGCTACGTCGTCCCCCTCCAGGTGGACCTGGACGGCTCCAGCAGCTTCACCGGCGACCCGGTACGGCTGGCCGCACCGGCCACCGAGCCGACGGGACAGGCCGCGCCGAAGGAACCCGCGCGGCAGGAAATCGCGCCGAAGGAACCCGTGTCGGAGGCGGCGCCGGCGTTCCCCCTGCGGGCGGTACCGCAGCCGCCCGCCGCCCCGCCGGCTCCGTCCGTACGGCCGGCCCCGCCCCTGGCGCCCGCGCCGGGCACCGTCCAGCCGCCCACCGGTGTCTTCGGCCCGCCGCCCGTGATGAGCACCCCGGCCCCTGCCCCTGCCCTTGCCCCGGCTCCGGCCCCTGCCCCGCCCCCGGCCCCTGAGAAGGCCCCCGTCATCGCCCTCGTGCCCGAAGAGCCGTCGGCCGACCGGGACCTCGACCTCCGGTTCACCCCGACACCCACCCCCGCCCGCGGGTTCGACGCGGTCGCCGAGGAGGTGCTCGGGGACGAGCCCGTGACGCTGACGGCGGAAGGGGCCGCGCTGCTCACCGAGCCGGTGTCGCGGATCAACGAGGCCGTCCGGACGGGCCGTATCGAAGCGGCGGCCGAGCTCGCGGAGCGCACCGTGGCCGAGGCCGCCGCGGTCCTCGGCGACGGCCACACCGAGGTGCTGCACCTGGGCGAGCTGACCGCGTACATCTCCTACCTGGCGGGCGACCCGGAGCGGGCCTTCCGGCTCTCCCTCGACCTGGCCAGGCAGCGCCGGCACGCGCGGGACGGCGAGGCGGCGTACGGGAACGTGCGGAGCGCCGCGACCGCCTGGCGCGCGGTGCGCGACCCCGAGCACGGGCTGCGTCTCGGCCGCGAGCTGATCGACCTGTGGTCGCAGCTCACCGCCGAGGACGGCCCGGCGGCCGACGACATCGAGGAACTGGAGTCGGCCCGCGCCCGGATGGCCCGCCTCACCGAACGCGCCCGCCGGGCCGCCCAGAACGCCTGAGCGCCGTCGTCACCCGCTGCCGCCACCGCACCGTCGTCACTGCACGCAGAACTCGTTGCCCTCCGGGTCGGCCATCACGGTCCACGCGCCGGAGGGCTCGGAGACGTGCCGCACCACGGTCGCGCCCAGCGCCTCCAGGCGTGCCACCTCGTCCGCCCGCTTCCCGTCCCCGGCGTGCAGGTCGATGTGGAGCCGGTTCTTGCCGGACTTCGCCTCCGGCACCCGCTGGAACAGCAGCCGCCGCCCCAGCCCCGTCCCGCGTTCCTCGTCGTACGGGTCGTCCGGGTGCCGTACGGCGATCAGGTCACGGAAGGCGGCACGGCCGTGGTACTCCAGGGTGGCCACGCCCGGCAGCGCGCCCAGTTCCAGCAGCCGTTCCACGAACGCGCTGTTGTCCTCGGCCACGTAGTGCAGTGCGGCGGCCCAGAAGTCGGCCTGCGCGTGCGGGTCGCGGGCGTCGACCACGAGCTTCCAGTGCAGGGGTGCGGGCGTCTGCGTCATGTCGCCCACTTATAGCCGACGGCTCTGACAGTCACACCTGGCTTGCGGGAGTCTCGGTGACCGGGGCTGCCGGCCGTGGTACGGGCGCCGCCGCGAGCGCCCGTGCGCCCCGGTGGGCGGCGCGCAGCGCGTCCCAGGTGAGCAGGGCGAGGGCGAGCCAGACCAGGGCGAAACCGGCCCACCGCTCGGCGGGCATCGCCTCGTGGAAGTAGAGGATGCCGAGCAGGAACTGGAAGACCGGCGCCAGGTACTGCAGCAGGCCGAGCGTGGAGAGCGGGACGCGGATCGCCGCGGCGCCGAAGCAGACCAGGGGGACGGCGGTGACGATGCCGGTGGAGGCCAGCAGGGCCGCGTGCCCGGCGCCGTCGTCGACGAAGCTGGACTCGCCGTGGCCTGCCAGCCACAGCAGATAGCCGAGCGCGGGCAGGAACTGGATGGCGGTCTCCGCGGCGAGCGACTCGATGCCGCCGAGGTTGACCTTCTTCTTGACGAGCCCGTAGGTGGCGAAGGAGAAGGCGAGGACGAGGGAGATCCACGGCGGCTGCCCGTAGCCCACGGTCAGCACCACGACGGCGGCGAAACCGACGCCCACCGCCGCCCACTGCACGGGCCGCAGCCGTTCCTTCAGCAGCAGCACGCCCATCGCGATGGTGACGAGGGGGTTGATGAAGTAGCCGAGCGAGGCCTCGACGACGTGCCCGGCGTTCACGGCCCAGATGTAGACGCCCCAGTTGACGGTGATCACGGCGGCGGCGACCGTCACCAGGGCCAGCCGGCGCGGCTGCCGCAGCAGCTCACCGGCCCAGGCCCAGCGCCGTACGAAGACGAGTGCGGCGGCGACGAAGACGAGGGACCACACCATCCGGTGGGCCAGGATCTCCATCGACCCGGCGGGCTTCAGCAGCGGCCAGAAGAGGGGGACCAGCCCCCACATCCCGTAGGCCGCGAAGCCGTTCACCAGTCCTGTCCGCCGCTCACCCTTCGATATGTCGGCCACCGACCCTCCTCACGCCCAGTTTC
The DNA here is from genome assembly GCF_042721035.1 of Streptomyces sp. NPDC058464. NCBI lineage: Bacteria > Bacillati > Actinomycetota > Actinomycetes > Kitasatosporales > Streptomycetaceae > Streptomyces > Streptomyces sp. NPDC058464. Next base: position 102,209 of record NZ_JBHXMA010000008.1, on the reverse strand, counting down.
TTCAGCACACCGGGACGAAGGTAGCGCCGAGCACCCGCGTCTGTCATGGCCGTATCGGCATACGGTCATGACGGACGGGGGTCACCGCCTTCCGGAGGGCTTTGCCGGTGGGCATTACCGGAGGGCTTTACTTGAGCGCGGCGGTGATCGCCTCGGAGATCGGGGAGGTCGGGCGGCCGGCCAGGCGGGAGAGGTCGCCCGAGTCGACGACCAGCTCACCCTTGGCGATCGACGCGTCGACGTCGACCAGGATCGCGGCGAACATCTCCGGCACGCCCGCGCCGGTGAGGATGCCCTGGAGCGCCTCGCCGGGCACGGAGTTGTAGGCGATCTCCTTGCCGGTCTGCTTCGAGAGCTCGGCCGCGTACTCGGCGAAGCTCCAGGCGACGTCGCCGCCCAGCTCGTACGTCTGGTTCTCGTGGCCCTCGCCGGTCAGCACGGCGACCGCGGCGGCCGCGTAGTCGGCGCGGGAGGCCGAGGAGACCCGGCCCTCGCCGGCGGCCGTGACGACGGCGTCGTGCGCGAGGACCGGGGCGAGGTTCTCGGTGTAGTTCTCGTGGTACCAGCCGTTGCGCAGCAGGGTGTACGGCAGGCCGGAGGCGAGCAGCACCTCCTCGGTGGCACGGTGGTCGTCCACCAGCGAGGCGTGCAGGCTGCCCGGGGCGCTGGTGTACGCCAGCAGGGCCACGCCGGCCGCCTTGGCGGCGTCGATGACGACCTTGTGCTGGGCGGGGCGGCCCTTGTCGAACTCGTTGCCGGAAATCAGCAGTACCTTGTCGCCGGCGGCGAAGAGGCCGTCGAAGGTCTCGGGGGCGTTGTAGTCCGCGACGGCGATCCGCACGCCTGCGGCGGCGAAGTCGGCGGCCTTGGCCTCGTCACGCACGACGGCGGTGATCTGCTCGGCCGGGACCTTCTCCAGCAGCTGCGTCACGACGTGGCGGCCCAGGTGTCCGGTGGCTCCGGTGACAACGATGCTCATGGTCTGCGATCTCCTTGTGGGGTTCCGATGCCACTAACCCTAGGAGGTGCGCTAACCCTGAGAAAGTACCCACTTTGAAGTAAGGTACTGGCATGCCCGTAAGCGCCTCCGAAGTCCGAGCAGAAGTCCGAGCAGAAGCCGAAGCCGCACCGAAGGCCGGGACGTACGTCGTCGGCGTGGAGATGTGCCCGTACCGCCTGGTGCTGGAGCACGTCACCAGCCGCTGGGGCGTCCTGGTGCTGATCCAGCTCCTCGACCGCCCCCACCGCTTCAGTGAACTGCGCCGCGCGATCGGCCGGGTCAGCGAGAAGATGCTCACCCAGACCCTGCAGACCCTGGAACGCGACGGCCTCGTCCACCGGGACGCCAAGCCCGTCATCCCGCCCCGCGTCGACTACTCCCTCACCGACCTCGGCCGCGAGGCCGCCCAGCAGGTGCGGGACCTCGCGCTGTGGACCGAACGGCGCATGGCGGACGTCGAGCGGGCCCGGACCGCGTACGACGACGCGAAGCGCGCCTGACGCCCGGGCCCCACTCGTCACCGCCCGCGACTTCCCGGGGTCAGCCCACGACCGTCCAGGTGTCCCCGCCGGCCAGCAGCGCCGCCAGGTCGCCCTTGCCGTGCCGTTCGACGGCGGTGTCCAGCTGCTCGGACATCTGGACGTCGTACACGGGCCGTTCCACCGAGCGGAAGACGCCGAGGGGCGTGTGGTGCAGGGTGTCGGGGTCGGCCAGCCGGGACAGCGCGAACGCCGTGGTGGGGGAGGAGGAGTGGGCGTCGTGGACGAGGACCTCGGACTCGTTCTCCGCGGTCACGTCGACCACCTTCAGGTCGCCCGTGAGCCGGTCCCGTACGACACCGCGTGCGCCGTCCGCACCGAAGCGGATGGGCTTCCCGTGCTCCAGGCGGATCACCGCCTCCGCCGCCGACTGCTTGTCCTTGAGGGCGTCGAAGGCGCCGTCGTTGAAGATGTTGCAGTTCTGGTAGATCTCGATCAGGGCCGTCCCCGGGTGGGCGGCGGCCGCGCGCAGCACCTCGGTCAGGTGCTTGCGGTCGGAGTCGATGGTGCGCGCGACGAAGGACGCCTCCGCGCCGATCGCCAGCGACACCGGGTTGAACGGGGCGTCCAGCGAGCCCATCGGCGTCGACTTGGTGATCTTGCCGACCTCGGACGTCGGTGAGTACTGCCCCTTCGTCAACCCGTAGATCCGGTTGTTGAAGAGGAGGATCTTCAGGTTGACGTTCCGGCGCAGCGCGTGGATCAGGTGGTTGCCGCCGATGGAGAGCGCGTCGCCGTCACCGGTCACCACCCACACCGACAGGTCCCGCCGACTGGTGGCGAGCCCGGTCGCGATCGCGGGGGCGCGGCCGTGGATGGAGTGCATGCCGTACGTGTTCATGTAGTACGGGAAGCGGGACGAGCAGCCGATGCCCGAGACGAAGACGATGTTCTCCTTCGCCAGCCCCAGCTCCGGCATGAACCCCTGCACGGCCGCCAGGATCGCGTAGTCACCGCAGCCAGGGCACCAGCGCACCTCCTGGTCCGACTTGAAGTCCTTCATGGACTGCTTGGCCTCGGCCTTGGGGACGAGCTGCAGCAGTCCGTCGGCGGCGTCGGTCCCGGCGTCGGTCATGGCGTCAGTCATGGATGGCCTCCTCGAGCGCCGTGGCGAGCTGTTCGGCCTTGAACGGCATGCCGTTGACCTGGTTGTACGAATGCGCGTCCACCAGGTACTTCGCCCGGATGAGGGTGGCGAGCTGGCCGAGGTTCATCTCGGGGATCACCACCTTGTCGTAGCCCTTGAGCACCGCACCGAGATTCCTCGGGAACGGGTTGAGGTGCCGCAGGTGCGCCTGCGCGATCGGCTCGCCGGCCGCGCGCAGCCGCCGTACCGCCGCCGTGATCGGCCCGTACGTCGACCCCCAGCCCAGCACCAGGGTCCTGGCGCCGTCCGGGTCGTCCACCTCGATGTCGGGGACGTCGATGCCGTCGATCTTGGCCTGCCGGGTGCGGACCATGAAGTCGTGGTTGGCGGGGTCGTAGGAGATGTTGCCCGTGCCGTCCTGCTTCTCGATGCCGCCGATGCGGTGCTCGAGACCGGGCGTGCCCGGGATCGCCCACGGCCGGGCGAGGGTCTGCGGGTCACGCTTGTACGGCCAGAAGACCTCGGTGCCGTCGTCGAGGGTGTGGTTGGGTCCGCTCGCGAACTGCACCCGCAGGTCGGGCAGCTCCGCCGGCTCCGGGATCCGCCAGGGCTCGCTGCCGTTGGCCAGGTAGCCGTCGGAGAGCAGCATCACGGGGGTCCGGTACGTCAGCGCGATCCGGGCCGCCTCCAGCGCCGCGTCGAAGCAGTCGCCCGGGGTCCGCGGGGCGATGACCGGCACCGGCGCCTCGCCGTTACGCCCGAACATCGCCTGCAGCAGGTCCGCCTGCTCGGTCTTGGTCGGCAGCCCGGTGGACGGCCCGCCCCGCTGGATGTCGATCACCAGCAGCGGCAGCTCCAGCGAGACCGCGAGCCCGACCGTCTCCGCCTTCAGGGCGACACCCGGACCGGACGTCGTCGTCACCGCCAGCGAACCGCCGAACGCCGCCCCCAGCGCCGCGCCGATGCCGGCGATCTCGTCCTCCGCCTGGAAGGTCCGCACACCGAAGTTCTTGTGCTTGGACAGCTCGTGCAGGATGTCCGAGGCCGGGGTGATCGGATACGACCCGAGGAACAGCGGCAGATCCGCCTGCCGCGACGCCGCGACCAGGCCGTAGGCCAGCGCCAGGTTCCCCGAGATGTTCCGGTACGTGCCCACCGGGAAAGCCGTCGTCGCCGGAGCGATCTCGTACGAGACGGCGAAGTCCTCGGTCGTCTCGCCGAAGTTCCAGCCCGCCCGGAAGGCCACCAGGTTCGCCTTCATGACCTCGGGCTTCTTGGCGAACTTCTGCTGGAGGAATCTCTCCGTGCCCTCGGTCGGCCGGTGGTACATCCATGACAGGAGGCCGAGCGCGAACATGTTCTTGCTGCGCTCGGCCTCCTTGCGGCTGAGGTCGAATTCCTTCAGTGCCTCCACGGTCAGCGTGGTCAGCGGCACCGGATGGAGGCTGTAGCCGTCGAGCGACCCGTCCTCCAGGGGCGAGGTGTCGTAGCCGACCTTCTGCATCGCCCGTTTGGTGAACTCGTCCGTGTTGACGATGATCTCCGCGCCGCGCGGCAGATCCCCGATGTTCGCCTTCAGCGCGGCCGGGTTCATGGCCACCAGCACGTTCGGGGCGTCGCCCGGGGTGAGGATGTCGTGGTCGGCGAAGTGCAACTGGAACGAGGAAACCCCCGGCAGAGTGCCTGCGGGGGCCCGGATCTCGGCGGGGAAGTTCGGCAGGGTGGACAGATCGTTGCCGAAAGACGCGGTCTCCGACGTGAACCGGTCACCGGTGAGCTGCATACCGTCACCCGAGTCCCCCGCGAACCGGATGATCACCCGATCGAGGCGCCGAACGGCCTTCACGCCGCCCGGCTTGCGCTGCTCTCCTACGACGGTTCCGTCGGCCTGTTCCGTTGTCCTGCTGACCTGGCTGGTCACTGAACTGGACCTCCTTCGAGGCGGCTGTCCGGGAGCGGTCGTCCCACGGACCATCCCGTAATCAACCCTACGTCGGTTAGGGTCGCCTTCCCGTGCCCGCTCGCATGCTGGACCGAGTTCTGAGACGACCTGTCGCCCTGACTTGTCACGATTTTCCCTCCCCCTGGCCGCCTTCCGGTGCCGACACGGTGCCGTCGGCCCGTCAGGAGTTCAGATACGTCAGAACGGCCAGAACGCGCCGGTGGTCACCGTCGCTCTGGGAGAGCCCGAGTTTGAGGAAGATGTTGCTGACGTGCTTCTCGACGGCTCCGTCGCTCACGACCAGCTGCCGCGCGATCGCCGAGTTCGTCCGCCCCTCGGCCATCAGCCCCAGCACCTCCCGCTCGCGCGGGGTGAGGCCCGCGAGCACGTCCTGCTTCCGGCTCCGTCCGAGCAACTGCGCGACGACCTCCGGATCGAGCGCCGTACCACCCTCCGCGACCCGCACCACGGCGTCCACGAACTCCCGCACCTCGGCGACCCGGTCCTTCAGCAGATACCCCACGCCCCGGCTGGAACCGGCCAGCAGTTCGGTGGCGTAGCGCTCCTCCACGTACTGCGACAGCACCAGCACCCCGAGCTCCGGATGCGCCTTCCGCAGCCGTACGGCGGCCCGCACACCCTCGTCGGTGTGCGTCGGCGGCATCCGCACGTCCGCGACGACGACGTCCGGCAGCGCGTCCTGCGCATCCAAGTCGGCGATGGTCTTGACCAGAGCCTCCGCGTCCCCGACCCCCGCGACGACGTCGTGCCCCCGGTCGGTCAACAGCCGGGTCAGCCCTTCCCTGAGCAGCACGGAATCCTCGGCGATGACCACCCGCACCCTGTCCTCCACGATCTCCCGGCCCCCCACACCCCGTCCGGCGTACATGCCTGCCCTGTCCGAAAGTCCAGCATTCCAGCATTCGGATCGGAGTGCGTGCGGGTAAGGAGAGGAGGCGAACCAAATCAGGCCGCCCAGCCGCCCACTGGCCCGTCCGGCGTGTGAGGTTGCCTTCCAGCCCGTCCGGCGTTTGAGGACGAGGCCGTACAGGCCGAAGCGGGGGCCCGGGGGCGGCAGCCCCCGAAACGGGCGGCAGAAGGGGGCCCACCCCCTGGAAGGACGGGACGGGACGGGACGGGTAGGGGGCGGCGGGGGCGAAGAACCCGCCCTCAGCCACGCCAGGGCAGCTCCGCCGTCACCCGCGTGGGCCCACCCACCGGCGAGTCCACCACCAGAATCCCGTCGACCGCGTCGAGCCGCTCGGCCAGCCCCGCCAGCCCCGACCCCCTCGCCGTGTCCGCACCCCCCACCCCGTCGTCCGCGACCTGCAGCATCAACCGGTCCTCGCTCCGCCACACATCCACCGCCGCCCCACTCGCCCGCGCATGCTTGCTGACGTTCTGCAGCAACTCGGACACCGTGAAGTACGCGATCCCCTCGATCGCTGCCGCCGGCCGCTCCGCCAGATCGACCTCCACCAGCACCGGCACCGTGCACCGCGACGCCACCGCGGACAGCGCCGCGTCCAGCCCCCGGTCGGTCAGCACGGCGGGATGGATCCCACGGGCCAGGTCCCGCAGCTCCTGCAGCGCCGTCTTCACCTCGCCGTGCGCCTCGTCCACCATCCGCGCCGCGGCCTGCGGGTCCTCCCGCAGCTTCTCCTTCGCCAGCCCCAGATCCATGGCCAGCGCCACCAGCCGCGCCTGCGCCCCGTCGTGCAGATCCCGCTCGATCCGCCGCAGGTCGGCGGCGGCCGCGTCCACCACGATCCCCCGGTCCGACTCCAGCTCCACCACCCGCGACGCCAGCCTCGACGGCCCCAGCAGCCCGCGCACCATCACCCGGTCCACCAGCGTCAGCGCTCGGACGATCCACGGCGTGGCCAGCGTGAACAGCAGTCCCACCAGCGCGGTCACGGTGATCTCGAACGGGTTGTCGAGGTAGACGCTGTGGTGCCCGTCGCCGTACAGCTGGAGTCCGCCCTGCCCGGCCCACATCGGGAACACCCAGAACCACAGCGGATACGTCAGCAGAGCCCAGCCGTACGCCCAGAAATTGAGGGCCACGACGAAGGAGAACATCGACCAGGGGAACTGCAGGACCGCATACAGCAGATGACGCCAGGACGTGCCGCTCTTCAGCACCGCGCCGATCCAGGGGAAGAACCCCGGCTTGCGCATCCGCAGCGGCTCCGGGTCGGCCACCTCCAGCTTCAGCAGCCCACGCGCGCGTGCCCGTTCCAGCGCCCCGAAGCCACGGCACCCGGCGAGGGCCACCGCCAGCAACGGGATCCCGATGAAGGTCACCAGCAGACCCACCCCGAGGGACAGCATCGTCACGGTCCACACGAACAGCGTCACGCCGATCGGCAGGCCCAGCAGGACATAGCCGAACTCGCGCCAGCTGCGCGCCTCGAACGGTGCCCGCAGCACGGCCGGCACCCGATGCCGACGCTCGCCGTACGGCTCGTAGCCGTACCCCTGCTCCTGCGCGTACCCGTGTCCGTGTCCGTACTCCGTGGCCATCGGCGCCGTCCCGTCCCGTCCTGTCCAGTCCCAGTCTCATCGGCCCTGTCCTGCCGTATCCCCACTCTGCTGTGCCGCAGGTCGAGGGACCATGGAGGCCATCGGCGTCTTGAGAGGGGGGTTTTCCCCACCCCCTGCGCCGCACCACGCCCGGTTCGCTATGCCCGGTTCGCTATGCCCGGTGCGCTACGCCCGGTTCGCTATGCCCGGTCGCGCCAGGGCAGCTCCGCGGTGACCGTCGTGGGACCGCCGGCCGGTGAGTTCACGACGAACAGTCCGTCGACCGCGCCCAGCCGGTCCGCGAGCCCGCGCATCCCGGAGCCGCCGTCCAGGCTCGCCCCACCGCGCCCGTCGTCCTGCACCTGGATCAGCAGCCGGTCGTCGGCCCGCCACACGTCCACCGAGGCGGTACGCGCCCCGCTGTGCTTGCTGATGTTCTGCAGCAGCTCGGAGACGGTGAAGTAGGCGATGCCCTCGATCGCGGCCGCCGGTCTGGACGGCAGGTCGGCGGTCACCTGGACCGGCACCGTGCAGCGCGAGGCGACCGACGACAGCGCCGCGTCCAGCCCCCGGTCGGTCAGCACCGCCGGATGGATGCCCCGGGCGAGATCCCTGAGCTCCTGCAGCGCCAGCTTCACCTCGCCGTGCGCCTCCTCGACCATCGCGGCGGCCGCGTCGGGATCCTCCAGCAGCTTCTCCTTCGCCAGACCGAGCCCCATCGCCAGATTGACGAGCCGGGCCTGCGCCCCGTCGTGCAGATCACGCTCGATGCGCCGCAGGTCGGCGGCGGCCACGTCGACGACCACCCCCCGGTCCGACTCCAGCTCCGCGATCCGGCGCTCCAGCTCGTCGGAGGGCGACAGCAGGCCGCGCACCATCGCCCGGTCCACGTTCGCCAGCCCGCGCGCGATGAACGGCAGCACCGGCCACAGCACGAACAGCGAGACCAGCGTGAGGCAGAAGGTGAGGACGCCCCACGGCAGCCGGATGAAGTCGTACAGCAGCGTCCGCCAGCCCACCGGGTCCTTCAACGTCATCCACAGCCGCCCGGTGCCCGCACCGCGCCTGCTCCACGGCAGCGGGGTCGGCTCCTCCACCCGCACCCCGAGCAGCGCACGCGCGCGTCCCCGCTCCAGCTTCCCCAGCTGCCGGGCGCCCAGCAGGGTCGCGGCGAGCAGGGGAATACCGATCACCGTCAGCGTCAGGACACCGCTCACCCACACCGTCGTGGTGACGTACACGAAGCCGAACAGCGACATCGGCAGGTTCAGCAGGAGGTGCGAGATCTCCTTCCAGGTGTGCGCGTCGTAGGCGAACCGCACGGGCGGCAGCCGCTCGCGGTCCTCCTTGCCGTCGGCGAGGCTGAGGGATCGGGGTGCTGGTGCGGTCATATGCGCCAGCGTGCCGTGTGCCGTGGCGCGACGCCATGGAGTTCGCCGCCCGGGCCGCCCTGGGGAAAACCCCACCAGCCGACTCCGGTCCCGTGTCCCACCGCGGCCCGCCATGGCCCGCCGTGGCCCACTGTGTGACGGCCTGCTTACCGTGTCTTTATCAGGGCCTAGACTCCCGTGCGTACAGATCGTCGAATCAAGAGTTGACTGAGGTCACGGCACCGGGCCGGTCGGGCCTGTGGTCTGTCGAGGGAGTGAGGGACGGGCGATGCGGGAGACGGTGGGCGGTGAACCGACCGCGGTCCTCGCCGCGGACTACTTCGCGTCCTACTCGGTCGTGGGGCTGCTGACGCTGGTCGGCGTGCTCTTCGTAGCCGTCGCCTTCGGCGCCGGCCGGCTGCTGCGCCCGGTGGTCCCCACACCGGAGAAACTCCTCACCTACGAGTGCGGCGTCGACCCCGTCGGCGAGGGCTGGGCCCACACCCAGGTCCGCTACTACGTCTACGCCTTCCTCTACGTCATCTTCGCCGTCGACTCGATCTTCCTGTTCCCCTGGGCGACGGTCTTCGCCGCCCCCGGCTACGGCGCGACCACGCTCGTGGAGATGTTCATCTTCCTCGGCTTCCTCGCCGTGGGCCTGCTGTACGCATACAAGAAGGGCGTCCTGACATGGACGTGATGCCGGAGCCCGTGCCGCTGCCGGAGCCGCAGAGGCTGGGCGCGCTCGCCCGCCTCGCCCCCGAACCGATGAAGGTCGTCCTCAACTGGGGCCGCCGCTACTCGCTCTGGGTCTTCAACTTCGGCCTCGCCTGCTGCGCGATCGAGTTCATCGCCGCGTCGATGGCCCGCCACGACTTCATCCGCCTCGGCGTGATCCCCTTCGCGCCGGGCCCCCGCCAGGCCGACCTGATGGTGGTCTCGGGCACGGTCACGGACAAGATGGCCCCGGCGGTCAAGCGCCTGTACGAGCAGATGCCCGAGCCGAAGTACGTCATCTCCTTCGGCGCCTGCTCGAACTGCGGCGGCCCCTACTGGGACTCCTACTCCGTCACCAAGGGCGTCGACCAGATCATCCCCGTGGACGTCTACGTCCCCGGCTGCCCGCCGCGTCCCGAGGCGCTCCTCCAGGGCATCCTCAAACTCCAGGAGAAGATCGCCGCGGAGTCCCTGAGCGAGCGCTACGCCACCCCCCGCCCCTCCACCGCGGCCCTCCAGAGCGGCCTGGTCCGGCCCCCGGTCCCGGCCCCCACGGCGCACGACGGCCAGGGGGACCCACGATGACCACCCCGACCGGCTGGCTGCCGGCCCCGGCCGAGGAACTCTTCGGCACCGACGCCACCGCCGAAGAGTCCTACGACGTCCTGACGGTCGACGTCCCTCCCTCCTCCTGGCTCGCCGCCCTGGAGATCGCCCGTACGACCCTCTCCTGCACCTACTTCGACTGGCTGAGCGCGGTCGACGAACCCGGCACCGGCTTCCGTGTCTCCGCCCACGTCGTCGCCCTCGCACCGGTCCGCCGCCTGCTCCTGCGCACGACCGTCCCGCACGCCGCCCCCGAACTCCCGTCCGCCGTCGGCGTCTTCGCGGGCGCCCGCTGGCACGAACGCGAGACCCACGAGATGTTCGGCGTCCGCTTCACCGGCCACCCCGGCCTGGACCACCTCCTCCTCCCGGAAACCTTCGAAGGCCACCCCCTCCGCAAGGACTTCGTCCTCGCGGCCCGCGTCGCCAAGGCCTGGCCCGGCGCCAAGGAACCGGGCGAGTCCGACCACGGCGGCCCCAAGCGCCGCCAGATGCTCCCCCCGGGCGTCCCCGACCCCAACGAGTGGGGCCCCCTCAAGGGCCGGCTCCCGGCCGCCCCCGCCCGCCCGGCGCGAGCCGCAGCGGGCCGCCCCGCCGGCGAACGCCCGGCCCGTGCGACCGGCGAACGCCCGGTACGCCGCTCACGCACGACCGCAGAGGGCTCGGTGAGCCAGGCGGCCGAAGCAGCCGAGGCAGCCGGGCCGGCTGAGACGACTGCGGCGGCTGAGACGACCGCGGCGGCTGCGGCGCCCGAGACGACTGCCGAGGGCGTGGCGGGGCCGACGGCCGCTCCACGCCGCGCACGGACCGCGAGCGAGGGATCCGCCACGCAGCGGACGGCCTCCGGCGCGGAGAAGACGCCCGCCGAGGGGAGCGCCGCGCAAGGCACCGGGGTGGAAGCGACCGCTCCTCCCGCGGAGCCGTCGGCCGCTCCCCGGGGGCCGCGCCGGGCACGTACCACCTCGGGCGGCTCCGCTTCACAGCGTGCGCAGGAGACGGAGACCCCGGCGGTGCCGCCCACACCGGCCCGCCCCGCAACCCCCCGCAGCTCGGACGCGCCGTGGCACCACGCCCGCCCGGCCTTCGAGGAGCCGGGGACGGAGGAGCCGACGGCATCGGGGCCGGCCGAGTCGAGCCCTGCCGCGCCCGTGGAGCCCGAGCCGGACCCGGCCGAACCTGAGGCACCCGAGGACTCCGGTCCCGAACCGTCCGGTCCCGAACCGTCCGGCCTCGAGCCATCCGGCCCGGAGGCCCCGGCCTCAGCCGCCCCGCCCAACCCCGAAGCCCCGGCCCCCGCCGCCCCCGACGACCCGCCAGGAGGCCCGCAGTGAACGACGCTCTGGACGTCGCCCTGCGACTCCTCATCGTGTTCGTCGTCTTCCTCACCTTCCCTCTGATCGTCGGTCAGACCGAGCACAAGGTGATGGCCCACATGCAGGGCCGCCTCGGCCCGATGTACGCCGGTGGTTTCCACGGCTGGGCCCAGCTGATCGCCGACGGCGTGAAGTTCGCGCAGAAGGAGGACGTGGTCCCGGCGGGCGCGGACCGCCGTGTCTTCCAACTGGCCCCCGCGGTGGCCCTTCTCCCGTATCTGCTGGTGCTGCTCGCCATCCCGATCGGCCCCGGAGAGGGCGCGGTCGGTCAGGTCCTGGACGCGGGTGTGTTCTTCGTGCTGGCCGTGATGGGCATCGGCGTCCTCGGCTCGCTCATGGCCGGCTGGGCCAGCGCCAACAAGTTCTCCCTCCTCGGCGGCCTGCGCACCGCCGCCCAGCTCCTCGCCTACGAACTCCCGATGCTGCTCGCCGCCGCCTCCGTGGCGATGGCGGCCGGAACCGTCTCCCTGCCGGGCATCGTGGGCTCCTTCCACTGGTGGTGGCTGCCCTGGCAGATCACCGGCGGCCTGGTCTTCTTCGTCGCCGGCCTCGCGGAACTCCAGCGGCCCCCTTTCGACATGCCCGTCGCCGACTCGGAGATCATCTTCGGCGCGTACACCGAGTACACCGGCCTGCGCTTCGCCCTGTTCCTGCTCGCCGAGTACGCCGGGATCGTCGTCCTGTGCGGCCTGACCACCGTCCTCTTCCTGGGCGGCTGGCACGGCCCGTGGGGTGCCGACGGCCTCGGCTGGCTGTGGACCCTCCTGAAGACGGCCCTCCTCGCCTTCGTCGTGATCTGGCTCCGCGTGACCTACCCCCGGCTGCGCGAGGACCAGTTGCAGAAGTTCTCCTGGACCCTCCTCGTCCCCCTCTCTCTCGCCCAGATCGCCCTCACCGGCATCGTCAAGGTGGTGATCTCCTAACCGTGGCTCCCATTCCCGGAAGTGGCCTCGCCAAGGGCCTGGCCGTCACCCTGCGCACGATGACCCGGAAGTCGGTCACCGAGCAGTACCCGGACGCCCTTCCCGACCTCCCGCCCCGGACCCGGGGTGTGATCGGGCTGTTCGAGGAGAACTGCACGGTCTGCATGCTCTGCGCCCGTGAGTGCCCCGACTGGTGCATCTACATCGACTCCCACAAGGAGACCGTCCCGGCGGCGGCCCCGGGCGGCCGCGAACGCAGCCGCAACGTCCTGGACCGCTTCGCCATCGACTTCTCCCTGTGCATGTACTGCGGTATCTGCATCGAGGTCTGTCCTTTCGACGCGCTGTTCTGGTCCCCGGAGTTCGAGTACGCCGAGACCGACATCCGCGAACTCACCCACGAGCGCGACAAGCTCCGCGAGTGGATGTGGACGGTCCCGGCCCCGCCCGCCCTCGACCCCGGCGCGGAGGAACCGAAGGAGATCGCCGCCGCCCGCAAGACCGCCGAGAAGCTCGCGGCCGCCCAGGCCGAGCCGCGGGAGGGGGAGCAGTGATCCCTCTCGCCCAAGCACCGCACGGCTTCCTTTCGCCCACCGGTGTCGAGATCGCCTTCCTCCTCGTCGGCCTGGTCACCTTCGGCGCCGCCCTCGTCACGGTCACCACCCGCCAGCTCGTGCACGCCGCCCTGTGGCTGGTGGTCGCCCTCGGCGGGATCGCCGTCGAATACCTGCTGCTCACCGCCGAGTTCATCGCCTGGGTGCAGGTCCTCATCTATGTCGGCTCCGTCGTCGTCCTCCTTCTCTTCGGTCTGATGCTCACCAAGGCCCCGATCGGCCGATCCCCGGACGCCGACTCAGGAAACCGCTGGGTCGCGCTGGCCGTGGCCGTCGCCGCCGCGGCCGCCCTCGTCTGGGTGGTCGTGGACGCCTTCCGCTCCACCTGGATCGACCTCGACGGCGCCGCCGCCGGCTCGACGAAGGTCACCGGCGCGAGCCTCTTCCAGAACTGGGTCCTGCCCTTCGAGGCCCTCTCCGTCCTCCTCCTCGCGGCCCTCGTCGGCGCGATCGTCCTGTCCCGGAAGGCGGAGGCGGAGTCGGCCCCGCCCCCTGTGAACGGCCGGGACGTCACGCAGAGTTCCCATCCCGTCACAGGTTCCGGGATTCACCCGATCGAGCAACGGACCGAGCAGGCTCCCGAACAGAAACCCGAGCAGAAACCTGAGCAGAAGCCCGGGCAGGAATCCGAGCAGGAAGGCGCCCGCTGATGCACCTCGCCTATCCCGCCGTTCTCGCCGCTCTCCTCTTCTGCACCGGCCTGTACGGCGTCCTCGCCCGCCGCAACGCGATCCTGGTCCTGATGTCGGTCGAGCTGATGCTCAACGCCGTCAACCTCAACCTCGTCGCCTTCGACGTCTGGCTGAGCAAGACAGCCCGGGACACCCTGCACTCCGGCCAGGCCCTGACCCTGTTCACCATCGCCATCGCCGCCGCCGAGATCGGCATCGGCCTGGCGATCGTCCTCGCCGTCTACCGCAACCGCGGCACCTCCGACATCGACCGGCTCCGCGACACCGCCGAGGGCCACGACGACGGCACGCCCCCGGACGAGGCGGCCGACGAGAAGGCTGAGGCCACCGCGTGACCACGACCACCCTCGCCGTCCTCGTCCCCCTCCTGCCGTTCCTCGGCGCCGCCGCCGGTCTGCTCCTGGGACGCACCGCCCCCGGGTTCGTCCGCCCGCTCGCGATCCTGCCGACGCTCGCCGCGCTGGCCCTCGCCTGCACGGTCGCCGCCGACCAGGGCGGCGGCCGGGCCGTGGACGCCCACACCGAGCTCACCCCGACCGGCTCGGTCCCCATCGAACTCGCCCTGCACGTCGACGGCTTCGCCGCCCTCGTCGCCGTCCTCGTGGCCTTCGTCGCGACCTGCGTGCAGATCTACTCGACCGGCTACCTGCGCGAGGACCCGCGCTACCCCTCGTACGCCGCCCTCGTCTCCCTGTTCACCTCCGCGATGCTGCTGGTCGTCTACTCCGGCGACCTCATCGTGCTGCTGGTCGGCTGGGAAGTCATGGGCATCTGCTCCTACTTCCTGGTCGGCCACTACTGGGAGACTGCCGAGGCACGCGCCGCCTCCATGAAGGCCTTCCTGGTCACCAAGCTCGGCGACGTACCGTTCCTGATCGGCCTGTTCGCGCTGGCCACCGACGCCGGGTCGTTCCGCATCACCACGGTCCTCGGCACCGTCGCGAACGGCGGGCTGCACCACCCCACCCTGGTCGGCCTGCTGCTCCTGTGCGGAGTGGCCGGCAAGTCCGCGCAGTTCCCGCTGCACACCTGGCTCCCCGACGCCATGGCCGGCCCGACCCCCGTCTCCGCGCTGATCCACGCCGCGACCATGGTCGCCGCCGGTGTCTACTTCGTCGCCCGCCTCCTCCCGGTCTTCGAGGCCAGTGCGGCCGTGATGGTCGTCCTCGCCGTCATGGGGGCCGTCACGATGGTCGGTTCGGCTCTCGCCGCGCTCGCCCAGGACGACATCAAGCGCGTCCTCGCCTACTCGACGATCGGCCAGCTCGGCTACATGACCGGCGCCCTCGCCGTCGGCGACCGTGGTGCCGCCGTCTTCCACCTCCTGTCCCACGGCGCCTTCAAGGCGCTCCTGTTCCTCGCGGCCGGCGTGATCATCCATGCCGCCGGCACCAACTCGCTGGCCGTCATGTCCCGCACCTCAGGCCTGCGCGACCGGGTCCCGGACGCCTACTGGACGATGACCGTGGCCCTGCTCGCGCTCGCCGCGATCCCTCCCTTCAGCGGCTTCTTCTCGAAGGAGTCCGTCCTCGGAGCCGCGGAGCACGCGACGAACGGTCACACCGAGCACGTCCCCGGCAGCGCCGGCTGGATCGTCCTGGTCGCGGGCCTGGTCACCGCGCTGCTGACCGCCGCCTACGCGACCCGCCTGTGGCTGCTGACCTTCCGGGGCCGGGGGGCCGAGGCACCCGGCCACGGCAGGCAGCCGCGGTCCATGACTGTGGTCCTGTGGGTCCTGGCCGTGCCGTCCCTCGCCTTCGGCGGGTTCGCCTACCGCTCGCTGCCCGGCTGGTTCGACGGCCGCGCCCTCACCCCGACCCTCACCACGTCGGTCCTCGGCACCGGCCTCGCGCTCGTCGGCGGACTCGTCAGCTACGGCGCCTGGCAGCACACCAGGGCGCTGGCCGCCCGCGTCCCGCTCGGGGCGGTCGTCACCCACCCCGAGGCCGAGCCCGGGCTCGTCGAGGCCGAGGCCATCGCCGCCCACCAGCAGGTGTTCGGCGATGTGGCCTACGCACCCGACCCGGCGGACCCCGGCCGGCTGCTGCTCGGCCCCCTGCACCGGCACGCGGCCGAGGGCTTCCACCTGGACGCCTTTTACGACGCGCTGTTCGTCCGCCCGGTGCTGGCCGCCGCGAGTCTCGTCCAGTTCCTCGACCGCGAGGTCGTCGACACCTACGTGCGCGGGGCGGGCGCTCTGCCCCGCCTGCTCGGCGCCGCCGTACGGCGAGCCCAGACCGGCAACGTCCAGACCTATGTGAGCGCGCTGCTCGCCGGCACCGTCGTCCTGGCGGTCGCCGTCCTCCTCGTCGCCACGGGAGCGTGAGCAGGCGTGATCGATATCAGCGAGTCCGTGATGCAGTTCCTTCTGGCATTGATCGTCGTCGGCCCGCTTCTCGGCGCGGTCGCCGCCCTGCTGCCCGCCCCGCCCGGGCTGAAGGGGAAGTCGCCCGAGCAGGCCGTGCTCCGCCACGGCGTGACCGTGACCGGCGCGATCCTCATCGCCGCGATCGTCCTCGCGCTCGGCTTCGACCAGGACCATCCGTCGAGGATGCAGGCCACGACCGACATCAGCTGGATCCCCGCACTCGACGTGCGCATCCACCTCGGCATCGACGGCATCTCCCTCCCCCTCGTGGTCCTGACCGCGCTGCTGACGTTCCTCTGCGCGCTCTACTCGTACTTCAACCCGCCCGCGGGCCCGTCCCCGAAGGCTTTCGTCGCACTGATCCTCGTCCTGGAGTCCGGCACCCTCGCGAGCTTCGCCGTCCTCGACCTGCTGCTGTTCTTCCTCGCGTTCGAGACGGTGCTCATCCCGATGTACTTCCTCATCGCCCGCTGGGGCGGCGCGGGGCGGACCAGGGCCGCCTGGAGGTTCATCCTCTTCACCCTGCTCGGATCCGTCGTCATGCTGCTCGGCCTGCTCCTGATCGGAATCAAGGCGGGCACGTTCGACATGGTGGCACTCGCCACTGACAACGGCCGGTCGCTGACCGCATCCGTGCAGGTCATCGCCGTTCTGACGATCGGGATCGGGCTCGCGGTCAAGACCCCGATGTGGCCCCTGCACAGCTGGCTGCCGGACGCCCACACCGCCGCGCCGACCGTCGGCTCGGTCCTGCTCGCAGGTGTCATGCTCAAGATGGGCACGTACGGGTTCGTCCGGATCCTGCTGCCGGTCGCGCCCGACGGATTCCGCACCTTCGCGCCGTACCTCGCCGCCTTCGCGGTCGTCGGGATCATCTACGGGTCCCTGGCCTGCCTGAACCTGGCCAAACGGGGCGCCAAGGGCGACCTCAAACGGCTGATCGCCTACTCCTCCGTCGGCCACATGGGCTTCGTCCTGCTCGGCATCGCCACCATGACCCCGACCGGCGTCAACGGCGCCCTGTTCGCCAACATCGCCCACGGCCTCATCACCGGCCTGCTGTTCTTCCTGGTCGGCGGTCTGAAGGACCGCACCGGCACCACCGACCTGGACACCCTCGCGGAGGAGACGGGAGCCGCGCTGTACGGCAGGGCACCGAGGCTCGGCGGACTGCTCGCGTTCGCCGCCGTCGCCTCGCTCGGGCTCCCCGGCCTCGCCGGGTTCTGGGGCGAGATGCTGGCCCTGTTCGGAGCCTTCAAGCCCGCCGCCGGCCTCAGCCGACCGGCCTTCCTGACCTTCATGGCGATCGCCGCCTTCGGCACCCTGCTGACGGCCGCCTACATGCTGGCCGTGGTCCGCCGCGTCTGCATGGGCGCCACACCGCAGGACATGCCGGAACTCGCCGACGTCCGCACCTACGAGTTCGCGGCCTGGACCCCGCTCGTCGCCCTCACCGTCGTCGCCGGACTGTGGCCGCGGGCCCTGCTCGGTCTGACTGATCCGGCCGTGCAGCAGCTCCTCGCAGGAGGCACCCGATGAGCGCCCTGGCCCAGCCACTGGCCGCGAACCTCGTCCAGTCCGTCGACTGGCTCGCCATCGCCCCGCCCACCCTCACCGCGGTCGTCGGCCTGATCGTCCTGATCGCCGACCTCTTCGTACCCGAGGCAAGGAAACCGCTCCTCGGCTGGGTCTCGGTCGCCGGACTCGCCGCGGCCGCCCTCCTGCTGCTCCCGCTCCTCGGCCATGACCGCAGCACCTTCTGCCTGACCGGCAGCACGCGAGCGTGCAGCTACACGGCCGACCGGTTCACCCTGGTCGTGCAGTTCCTCGTCCTCGGCGGCGCCCTGCTCACGGCCCTGCTGTCCCTCACCACCCTGAGGGACGGAAACCGCCGCCACCCCCAGGGCGAGTTCTGGTTCCTGCTGCTCTCCTCGGCCGCCGGCGCCGCCCTGCTGCCCGCCTCCCGCGACCTCGCCACCCTGATCGTCGCCCTGGAGGTCGCCTCCCTGCCCGCCTTCGCCCTCGTCGGCATCCGGCACGGCGACAAGAGGTCCTCCGAAGCGGCCCTGAAGTTCTTCCTGTCCTCGGTGACCGCGACCGCGGTCAGCCTCATGGGCGTCAGCTTCGTGTACGCCACCACCGGCAGCCTCTACCTCACCCAGGTCGCCGACCGGATCCAGCACGTCGACGGACAACTGCACACCCTCGCCCAGACGGGCGTCGTCCTCACCCTCGTGGGTTTCGCGTTCAAGACGGCCGCCGTCCCCTTCCACTTCTGGGTGCCCGACACCTACGTCGGCGCCCCGCTCCCGATCGCCGCCTACCTGTCGGTCGTCGGCAAGGCCGTCGGCTTCTCCGGCCTGATCCTGGTCACCGTCGTCGCCTTCCCGTCGTACGCCGACGTCTGGGGACCCGCCCTCGCCGCCCTGGCCGCCCTCACCATGACCGTCGGCAACGTGGCGGCCCTGCGCCAGCAGGCCACGCGCGCGTACAGCGCGGTACGACTGCTCGCCTGGTCGTCGGTGGGCCAGGCCGGCTATCTGCTGGTGCCGATCGCCGCCGCCGGATACACCAAGGACACCCAGAAGGCCGTCGGCTCCACCGTCGCCTACGCCCTCATGTACGCCGCCGTGAACCTCGGTGCCTTCGCGGTGGCCGCCGCCGTCGCCCGTACCCAGCGGCTCAACCGGATCTCCGACTACCGCGGCCTGTACGCCAGGAACCCGCTCACCGCACTGCTCCTCGCGTTCTTCCTGCTGTGCCTCGCCGGACTCCCGCCCGGCATCATCGGCCTGTTCGCCAAGGTCACCGTCTTCTCGGCAGCCGTCGACGCCGGCCTCGGCTGGCTCGCCGTCGTCATGGCCGTCAACGTGGTGATCGCCCTCTACTACTACCTCCAGTGGACGACCCTGCTGTTCCGCGCTCCGGAGGGTGAGCCCGTCAGGCACCGTCTCCCGGCCCCCCTCACGGCCGCGCTCGCCCTCACCGGCACCCTCGGCGTCGTCCTCTCCGGCGCACCGCAGCTGGTCCTCCGCTTCGCCGCCACGGGCCTGTTCTGACGCCCTGCACGCGCGCGTGGGGGGACATCCCGCACGCCCGCGTGCCGGGCGGTCACGCGCGCCCGGCACGGCCCTCACCCGGACGGCTCACGCGGCGCACAGCGGGCACAAGGGAACTAGTGGCCGTCGCCTGGCGTTGACCAGTGCGAAAGGGTCCACTGGACGTGACACCACGACACCGGTGGCATCGCAGATCGGAAGGCAGCACCGCAGGCAAAGGGTTCCCCTGCCGCACGACTTGGAGGGCGTACCGTGCACCGCCGGCACAACGGGCTCAGGACCGCAGTTCTCCTCGGGGGACTGTCGGCACTCATCATCGTCATCGGCAGCTTCTTCGGCCGAACGGGTCTGATCGTCGCGGTCCTCGTCGCCCTCGGGACGAACGCGTACGCGTACTGGAACAGCGACAAACTGGCGCTACGCGCGATGCGCGCCCGCCCGGTGAGCGAATTCGAGGCCCCGGCCCTGTACCGGATGGTCCGCGACCTCTCCACCCAGGCCCGCCAGCCCATGCCCCGCCTGTACATCTCCCCGACGGAGGCACCGAACGCCTTCGCCACGGGCCGCAATCCGCGCAACGCCGCCGTGTGCTGCACGGAAGGCATCCTGCGCATCCTGGACGAGCGGGAACTGCGCGGTGTCATCGGCCACGAACTCAGCCACGTCTACAACCGCGACATCCTCATCTCGTCCGTCGCCGGCGCCCTCGCCTCGGTGATCATGTTCCTCGTCAACTTCGCCTGGCTGATCCCGGTCGGCCGTTCGGACGACGACGACGGCCCCGGCTTCCTCGGCCTGCTGCTGATCATGATCCTGGGCCCGCTCGCCGCCAGCCTCATCCAGCTCGCCATCAGCCGCTCCCGGGAGTACGAGGCGGACGCCTCCGGCGCCCAGCTCACCGGTGACCCGCTCGCCCTCGCCAGCGCCCTGCGCAAGCTGGACGCCGGCACCAAGCAGCTCCCGCTGCCCCCCGAGCCCCGGATCGAGACCGCGAGCCACATGATGATCGCGAACCCCTTCCGTCCGGGGCAGGGACTGTCCAAGATGTTCTCGACGCACCCGCCCATGGCGGAACGGATCGCCCGGCTAGAGAAGATGGCAGGTCGCCCGCAGTGAAGACCATCCTGAACATCATTTGGCTCGTCCTGAGCGGCTTCTGGCTGTTCCTCGGCTACCTGCTCGCGGGCGTGATCCTCTGCATCACGATCATCGGCATTCCATTTGGCATAGCAGCATTTCGTATCGGCGTGTACGCCCTCTGGCCCTTCGGCTACACGACCGTGGAGCGCCGCGACGCGGGTGCCCCCTCCTGCATCGGCAACGTCCTGTGGCTGGTCCTCGCGGGCTGGTGGCTGGCCCTTGCCCACATCGTCACCGGCATCGCGATGTGCCTGACGATCATCGGTATCCCGTTCGGCATCGCCAACTTCAAGCTGATCCCGGTCTCCCTGCTCCCGCTCGGCCGCGAGATCGTCCCCACGGACCAGCCGTTCGCGACCCGCTGACCGCTCCTCGTCCCCTCGAAGAAGACCGACCTCATCCGACGCCATCCGACCTCATCCGACGTCTCCGGTCGACGAGTTGTCCACAGGCCGGAGCGTCGGCGGGAGGTTGTCCACAGGCCGGCCCGGTTGTCAGTGGCGGGCTGCATCATGAAGCCATGACCGAGATCGAGCAGTTGCTGACACAGGTGACCGCGCAGGCCCGCGAGTCCCGCCCCTGGGGCTGGCCTTCGCTCCCCGCGCCCGTCGACGCCGCCACGCTCGACCGCGCTGGTCAGGCCCTGGGCTTCCCGCTGCCACCCCTCCTCGCCGCGCTCTACGAGCGGGTGGGCGACGGCGGGTTCGGCCCGTCGTACGGCCTGCTGCCCCTGCTCGACGCGGCGCCCTCGGGCGAACCGGCCGCGGTCGCCCAGTACCTCACCAACCGCGAGTACGGCCGCAAGAACCCGGACTGGCCCTGGCCCGAGGGTGTCCTGCCGATATCCCACTGGGGCTGCGGCATGTACGCGTGCGTGGACTGCCGGACCCCACAGGCCACGGTCCTGCTCTACGAGCCGAACGCCGACGACGCCGACGGCGCCTGGTTCGTGGACGCGCCCAGCCTCACCGACTGGCTGCGCGTATGGCTGGAGGGTACGGGCTGGTACGAGGAGACCGACGAGGGCACGGACCTGGCGCCCTGGGCCGACTTCCGGATACGCACGGCTCCGGAGCAGGCCTCCTGAGAGAGCCGGGGCCTTGCGAGCGCGGACGCCGCCGTCCTGCGCCGCAGGCAGCGGAAAGCGGCGTGAGAAGCGGAAGCGGTCTCGGTCTCGTGGTCACCGCCGGTCACGGTGGCTACCGTGCCGCAGCCCACTGCCGTACGGCGTACGCCACCGCACCCACCGCCAGTACGGCCGCCCCCGAGATCACCGACGCCACCGGCAGCGCGAACGCGAGGATCACGCACCCCAGCAGTCCCACCACTGGAACCAGCCGAGCCCGCGGCGCCGGATCCAGCGTCCACGCCGAGGCGTTGGCCACCGCGTAGTACACCAGCACACCGAAGGAGGAGAACCCGATGGCACCCCGGACGTCCGCGGTCGCCGCGACCACGGCGACCACCGCGCCCACGGCCAGCTCGGCGCGGTGCGGGACCTGGAAACGTGGGTGCACGGCGGCCAGCGCCGGAGGCAGATGACCGTCACGGGCCATGGCCAGCGTCGTCCGTGACACGCCCAGGATCAGGGCCAGCAGCGAGCCGAGCGCGGCCACCGCGGCCCCCACCCGCACCACGGGCACCAGCCCCGGCATCCCGGCCGCCCGTACCGCGTCGGCCAGTGGCGCGGCCGCCCGCCCGAGCCCGTCCGTGCCCAGCACCGAGATCGCGGCCACCGCCACGCACGCGTACACGACCAGCGTGATCCCCAGGGCCAGCGGGATCGCCCGCGGGATGGTGCGGGCCGGGTCCCGCACCTCCTCGCCGAGGGTCGCGATCCGCGCGTACCCGGCGAACGCGAAGAACAGCAGGCCGGCCGCCTGGAGCAGCCCGCCCACGCCCGACGACAGCCCGATGTCCAGCCGCCCCGCGTCCGCCGCCCCGGACGTCAGGCACACGACCACCACGGCGGCGAGGACCGCCAGCACCACGGCCACGATCACCCGCGTCAGCCAGGCCGACTTCTGGATGCCGCCGTAGTTCACGGCGGTCAGTGCCACCACGGCCGCGACCGCCACCGCATGCGCCTGCCCCGGCCAGACGTACGCGCCGACGGTGAGCGCCATCGCGGCGCAGGACGCGGTCTTGCCGACGACGAACGCCCAGCCCGCGAGATACCCCCAGAAGGCGCCGAGCCGCTCCCGCCCGTACACATAGGTGCCGCCCGACTGCGGGTACCGCGCGGCCAGGCGGGCCGAGGACAGGGCGTTGCAGTAGGCGACCAGGGCGGCGACGGCCAGTGCGGGAAGCAGCCCCGACCCGGCCGCGCGGGCCGCGGGGCCCAGGGCGGAGAACACACCGGCCCCGACCATCGAGCCGAGTCCGACGACCACGGCGTCGCGCACGCCCAGCGTGCGCCGCAGACCGGAGGGGGAGGAGGTGACCACGGACCGCACCCTACTGATCACCGCAACCGTGCGGTATCGCCCAGGCGTCCTCGTCACCGACAAGGCACGAACACACGCGCGGCGGACGCGAACGGACGGCTCGGACAGCCTGTCCGGCACAACCTGTCCGGCACAGCCGGCCCAGACCGAAATCACAGGGCCGGAACAGTGCGAACACAGCGCGGAAGGGCAGGTTCAGGTCATGGGCATCATCAGCTGGATCATCCTGGGACTGTTGGCCGGCGCCATCGCCAAGGTCCTGCTGCCGGGACGCGACCCGGGCGGCTTCATCGGCACGACCCTCATCGGCATCGTGGGTGCGTTCCTCGGCGGCTGGATATCGGCCCGCTGGCTGGACCACCCGATCACCAAGAACTTCTACGACGGCGCGACCTGGGTGGCGGCGATCGGCGGCTCGCTGGTCCTGCTGATCGCCTATCGCCTTCTGTTCGGCAACTCTCGCGACTGAACACCCCCGGCCGCAGCCGGCGCACGGGAGTGCACGGGAGTGCACGGGAGTGCACGGGAAGGGCGGGCACCACGGGGTACCCGCCCTTCTCGTGCTTCGACAGCGCTGCCTACCGGTAGTTCACGAACTGGAGCGCGAAGTCGAAGTCCTGGCCCTTCAGAAGCGCGATCACGGCCTGGAGGTCGTCGCGGCTCTTGGAGCTGACACGCAGTTCGTCGCCCTGGACCTGCGCCTTCACGCCCTTGGGGCCCTCGTCGCGGATGATCTTCGCGACCTTCTTCGCGTTCTCCTGGGAGATGCCCTCCTCGATGGAGGCGAAGATCTTGTACTCCTTGCCGGAGAGCTGCGGCTCACCGGCGTCCAGCGCCTTCAGCGAGATGCCACGCTTGATCAGCTTCGACTGGAAGACGTCGAGGATCGCCTTGACCCGCTCCTCGGAATTCGCCTCCATCAGGATCTTCTCGCCGGACCAGGCGATCGAGGCGCCCACGCCCTTGAAGTCGTAGCGCTGCGAGACCTCCTTGGCGGCCTGGTTGAGGGCGTTGTCGACCTCCTGCCGCTCGACCTTCGAGACGATGTCGAAACTGGAGTCGGCCATGTCCTGTGGCTCCTTGTATCGGGGGGCGTATCGGGATGCGTTCCGGCGCGCGGCGGCGGTCGCCGGGCCCGGTGTGGGGCCGGGCCGCATCCTCACCAGCCTAGCCATCCCGCGTCCCGCGGGCGGCGATCAATCGGGTGGCGGAGCACCCCTGTGGATCGGGTATTGTTTACGTCGTTGCCAGGGAGCGCCGCCGAAAAGCGGTTCGAGCTGGTGACAGAACCCCGGCGGTGTGCCCGAGCGGCCAAAGGGAGCAGACTGTAAATCTGCCGGCTCAGCCTTCCCAGGTTCGAATCCTGGCGCCGCCACACGGGAACCAAGGGCCCGTGACCTGCTATCAAGCAGGTCACGGGCCCTTGGTCATGTGTCCGTGTGCACGCCTTCACGGGAACGGGGCCGTGCGGCCGCGGAGGCGTGACGAGGTGTGACGAGGCGTGATGAAGATCATGCAGGTGCTTCGGTGACGCTACGGCCGGGGACCGCGGTCCGTCGTCTCGGCCCCGCCCCGGGGCACACTGAACACATGTCCTCCCGACGAAGAACCTGCCCGGTGTGCCGCCGTGAAATCGCCGTCGTGGCGGGCCGTTTCGCGCGGCACGACCCGCCCGGGGCGCGTGAGAACGGGGAACTGGTCTCGTGCTCGGGCTCGCGGCAGCAGGCCCGGATCGGTGCCGTACAGCCCGCGTTGGACGGTTACGTCGTGCCCGAGTTCCCCGGACAGCTGCCGTTGTTCTGAGAGCGGGAACTCAGTTCCCGGCCACCGACTTCACGGCCACCGTGACCGGCGTCGATCCGCCGATCAGCTCCAGGGTCAGGCCCGCCGTCGCCGAGGTGTCCACCAACTCCGCGAGTACGGCCGCCACGTCGTCGCGGGTGACCGCGCCCCGGCCCGTGTGCGCCTCCAGCCGCACCAGGCCGGTGCCCGGCGTGTCCGTCAGCGCACCGGGGCGCAGGATCGTCCAGTCCAGGGCACTCTGCCGGGTCACATACGCGTCGGCCTCGCCCTTGGCCCGCAGGTAAGCGTCGAAGACCCCGTCACCCTGGTGCGCCGGGTCCGCGCCCATCCCGGAGACGACCACGAAACGGCGTACGCCCGCGCGCACGGCCGCGTCCGCGAACAGCACCGCCGCGCCCCTGTCCACCGTGTCCTTGCGGGCCACGCCGCTGCCCGGGCCCGCGCCCGCCGAGAACACCGCCGCGTCCGCTCCCCGCAGGTGCGTCGCGACCTCCTCGACCGACGCCGACTCCAGGTCCAGCAGCACCGGTTCGGCACCGGCCGCCCGCAGGTCGTCGCCCTGCTCGGCTCTCCGGATGATCCCCGCGACCTCGTCCCCGCGCGCGGAGAGCAGCCGCTCCAGCCGCAACGCGATCTGACCATGACCACCAGCGATGACAATGCGCATGTCTCAGACCGTACGCCCGAAGCCCCGCGTCCGCCGCACGACTTCATGCGCCCCACGCGCCCGGGTGATTCCGCCCGGCACAGCGGGCCGGGCCGGGTTCGTCGCGAGGGCGCGGCGCTCCGTGCCGCGCGCTCCCGCGTCCCTCAGGACAACTCGCCCCGCCCCTGCCGCGGCAGGCCCAGTTCCGCCGCCACCGCCGAGTTGCAGTACTCGCGGACCGCGCTGGTGCGTGCCACCACGCGCCCCCGGTGCACCACGATCCGGCTGTAGGCGAGGGAGAGCGCGCCCGACAGGTGGTCGCCGCGTACGGCGAGGAGTTCCGCGGGGAAGCCGGCCTCCACGCGGACCTCGGGGAGGCCGAGGGCGGCGCGGGCGGCGGCGCTCACGGTGTCGTAGGCGTCCTCGGGACGCAGGCCGTGGCGGGAGGCCAGGAGGTAGGCCGCCTCCAGGGGGTCGCCGCGGCCGACGGGGTTCGACAGGTCGCGCAGGGCGCCGCTACCGGCGGCGACCCGTACCCCGGCCGCGCGCAGCAGCCGTACCGGAGCCGTGCCGCGGCGGTCGACGGAGCCGCAGCCGCCCTGCGGCAGGCACACCACCGTGATGCCGGCCGCGGCGAGCTGGTCCGCGACCCGCGCGGCGACCTCGGAGGGCAGGCGTGCGAGCCCGGCGCACGGGCCGAGGGCCACGCCGGGGCGCATGCCGCCGGCCATCGCCGCGAGTCTGGCCAGCCGGGCCGGGTCGATGGCGTCCGTGTGCAGGTCGACCGGGCAGCCGTGTTCGGAGGCCACCTCCAGGACCGCCTCCGCGTAACCCGTGGGGTCGGGGTCCAGGTCCGGGCAGCCGCCCACCACGGACGCGCCCATCTTCGCGGCGTCCCGCAGTATGGCGAGCCCGTCGGCGCCGGCGATCCCGGTCAGCACGCGCGGCATCGCGACCGCCGTGAGTTCCGCGAGCCCGCGCAGCGAGCGGCGCGCCTGGAGGACGGCCGCAAGGGCGCCGAGCCCCTGGACGTCGCCCACGCGCACGTGCGCGCGTACCGCCGTGGCGCCGTGCCCGAGTTGGAGCAGGGCCGCCTCGGTGGCGCGGCGCTGGACGTCCTCGGGTTCGTACGAGACGGGGCCGCCGTGTTCGGCGGAGAGCGCGGTGTCGCCGTGGGCGTGCGGTTCGGCGGGGGCCGGGAGGAGGAGGTAGCCGGTCAGGTCCACCCGCGTGCCGCCCGCGCGGGGCGGGCCCGGTGTCAGGCTGCCGGCCGTGCCCACCGCCTCGATGCGACCGCAGCCCAGCCGTACGTCCACGGTCCGGCCGTCGGTGAGCCGCGCCCCGCACAGCAGGAGCGCGGCCGGGTCGGACTGGCCCGAGGAACCCTGCGGGTTGGACGACGACGAGGGCGGCTGCGGCTGGCTGTCGGGCATCGCGCTCCATGAGGGTCGGTCCAGGCATTGGACTCAAGATCACGCAGAGTGAGTCGAGCCTAGGGTGACGAGCCGCGTGCGGCGGGGAGGAGCGCAATAGTCGTACCGCAGCCGTCGGACCTGCGGGGAACGGTTCGGCGCGGGTGCGTGGGGAGTGCCGGAAGGGGGCCGGGAGGCTCCCGTGAGCGGTGCGGAAGGGGCCGGGAAGGGCGGCGGGAAACGGATTTGGGTGAACGGCGGCCGAGCGTGTAATGTCTTCATCGCTCGCCCCAATAGCTCAGTCGGCAGAGCGTCTCCATGGTAAGGAGAAGGTCTACGGTTCGATTCCGTATTGGGGCTCTGGTGTGAGAGGTTCCCGTCGCGAGACGGGGGCCGATCTCATCAAAGCGGTGTAGCTCAGTCGGTAGAGCAAGCGGCTCATAATCGCTGTGTCACCGGTTCAAGTCCGGTCACCGCTACTGACAGTAGCCGATTGCGGGGTCGGTCCTTCGATCGGCTACTCTTTTATGCGTTAAACCAAACCCATCCGTTCGTCAAGGAGCACTCACGTGGCTGCCACCGACGTCCGCCCGAAGATCACGCTGGCCTGCGTGGAGTGCAAGGAGCGGAACTACATCACCAAGAAGAACCGGCGTAACAACCCGGACCGACTGGAGATGAAGAAGCACTGCCCGCGTTGCAACGCGCACACCGCGCACCGCGAGACGCGATAACAACAGGCTCGTCCGTGAGGCCGTCCCCACTCGGGGGCGGCCTCACGGCGTTTCGGCAGATGCCCTCCCGCTAGTTTGTGGGGCAGCACAGGAGACATCAGGAGGTGCCGGGCCAATGGCGCTCGACCAGTCCTTCGTGGGACGGACCTACCCACCCACCGAGCCCTACGAGGTGGGCCGGGAGAAGATCCGTGAGTTCGCCGAGGCGGTGGGTGACACCAACCCCGTGTACACGGACACGGAGGCCGCCAAGGCGCTCGGCCATTCCGATGTGATCGCCCCGCCGACCTTTGTCTTCTCGATCACCTTCCGCGCGGCCGGACAGGTCGTCGAGGACCCGCAGCTCGGCCTGGACTACAGCCGGGTGGTGCACGGCGACCAGAAGTTCGCCTACCGGCGCCCGGTGCGTGCCGGCGACCGGCTGACCGTGACCTCGACCATCGAGGCCATCAAGTCCCTCGCGGGCAACGACGTCATCGACATCCGCGGCGACGTCCACGACGAGGCGGGCGAGCTCGTGGTGAGCGCCCTGACCAAGCTGGTGGCCCGCGCGGCGGACGTGGAAGAGGGGGCGTGAGGATCCGATGACGGCGAAGATCGCTTACGAGGACGTCGAGGTCGGCACCGAACTCCCGGCGCAGACCTTCCCCGTGACCCGTGCCACGCTGGTGCGGTACGCGGGCGCCTCCGGGGACTTCAACCCGATCCACTGGAACGAGAAGTTCGCCAAGGAGGTCGGCCTGCCGGACGTCATCGCGCACGGCATGTTCACCATGGCCGAGGCGATCCGTGTGGTGACCGACTGGATCGGCGACCCGGGCGCGGTCGTCGACTACGGCGTCCGCTTCACCAAGCCCGTCGTCGTCCCGAACGACGACCAGGGCGCCCTGATCGAGGTCAGCGGCAAGGTCGCGGCCAAGCTCGACGACAACACCGTGCGCGTCGACCTGACGGCCATGAGCGCCGGGCAGAAGGTGCTGGGCATGTCACGTGCGGTCGTGCGGCTGGGCTGAGTTCCGGCTCGACGACCGGGTAAGGGGCGCTCCGCACTGCGGGCGCCCCTTACATGTTGTGCAGACGTACGTGCGCGTCGTGCAGGCCCACGGGGACGCACCCACGCCCACCCGGAAGCAAGCCCACGGGGAAGTACTTCGCGGGCGGCCCTTGACTTAGTTAGTTATTGAGCACTAACTTCGTCGCATGGTCAGGATGAGTGCCGAGGAGAGGCGCGAGAGCGTCATCCGTGCGGCGATCGCCGAGTTCGCACAGAGGGGCTACTACGGCACCTCCACCGAGGCGATCGCCAAGCGGGTCGGCGTCTCGCAGCCGTATCTCTTCCGGCTCTTCCCGGGCAAGAAGGCGATCTTCGCCGCGGCCTCGGAGCGCTGCATCGACGACATGCGGCAGGTCTTCGGGGAGGCGGCCGAGGGGCTGAAGGGCGAGGAGGCCCTGCGGGCCATGGGCGAGGCGTATGTGCGGCTGATCCAGGAGCGGCCGGAGCGGCTCCAGATGCAGATGCAGACGTACATCACCGTCGCGGCCGCGGAGGCGGAGGGTGAGCGCGAGTTCGGCGAGCTGGTGCGGGACGGCTGGATGCGGCTCTGGGACGCCGTCCACCTGCTCTCGGGGGCCGATGTCGACGCCACCACGGCCTTCCTGGCCAAGGGGATGCTCATCAACACCTACTCGGCCATGGGGTTTCCGCCCGAACACCGGGTCTGGCAGGGGATGTTCCCGGACGCCGGGGCCACGGGGCGGCTGGACAAGTGCAGCGACGGGTGACGGGGCGGTCCGCCGTTCCCGGTCCGGGCCTTTTCATGGGCCAGAAAATTAGTGATCAATAACTAACTCACCACCCGACACGGAACATGCTCTGGGGGAGCGATGTCACAAGAGACCGCACGCCGCGGGGGCGCCGGATGGGCGCTGGTCATCACGAGTGTCGCCGGCTTCATGGCGGCCCTCGACAACCTCGTCGTCACCACCGCCCTGCCCTCCATCCGCAAGGACCTCGGCGGAGCCCTGGACGACCTCGAATGGACCGTGAGCGCCTACACGCTCACCTTCGCCGTCCTGCTGATGTTCGGCGCCGCCCTCGGTGACCGCTTCGGCCGGCGCCGGCTCTTCCTCGCCGGGCTCACCGTCTTCACCGGCGCCTCCGCCGCCGCGGCCATGGCGCCCGGCATCGACTCCCTGATCGCCGCCCGTGCGGTGCAGGGCGTCGGCGCGGCGATCATGATGCCGCTCACCCTCACCCTGCTGACGGCCGCCGTGCCCGAGGCCAAGCGCGGGATGGCGTACGGCATCTGGGGTGCCGTCAACGGGCTCGCGGTCGCCTCCGGGCCGCTCATCGGCGGCAGCCTCACCGAACACGTGTCCTGGCACTGGATCTTCTGGCTGAACGTGCCGCTCGGCCTCGCCCTGCTGCCGCTCGCCCGCCTCCGCCTCGCCGAGTCCCACGGCACCGGCGCCCCGCTCGACGTCCCCGGCACCCTGCTCGCCAGCGGCGGCCTCTTCGGGATCGTCTACGGCCTGGTGCGCGGCCCCGCCGACGGCTGGACCAGCCCGCTCGTGCTCACCGGGCTGTTCGCGGGCGCCGCCCTGCTCGTCGGCTTCGTCTTCCACGGCAGCCGCGCCAAGAACCCCATGCTGCCGATGCGGCTCTTCCGCTCCCGCGCCTTCTCCGGGATCAACGCGGCCAGCCTCCTGATGTTCCTCGGGATGTTCGGCTCGATCTTCCTGCTCAGCCAGTACATGCAGGGCGTGCTCGGCTACTCGCCCACCGAGGCGGGCCTCCGGATGCTGCCCTGGACCGGCATGCCGATGATCGTCGCGCCGATCGCGGGCATCCTGTCCGACCGCACAGGCGGCCGCCCGGTCGTCGCGGCCGGACTCTTCCTGCAGGCCGCCGGGCTCGGCTACCTGGCCTACGTCGTCACCGCCGACGCCTCCTACGGCGCCCAGCTGCCCGGCCTGATCGTCAGCGGCATCGGCATGGCCCTGTACTTCGCCCCGGCCGCCAACCTGGTGATGTCCGCCGTACGACCGCAGGAACAGGGCATCGCCTCCGGCGCCAACAACGCGCTGCGCGAGGTCGGCGGCGCACTCGGCGTCGCGGTCATGTCCTCCATCTTCTCCGCCCAGGGCGGCTACGAGAGCGCCCAGAGCTTCGTCGACGGACTGAAGCCCGCCCTGTACACCGGCTCGGCCGTGGTGGTCGTCGCCGGGATCGCGGCCCTGGCCATCCCCGGCCGGCGCCGCGCCGCGCGGTTCGTCACCGAGGGCGAGCCGGCCCCGGCGCTGGAGACCGTCGGCGGCTGACGACGGCTGACGGCGGCTGACGGTTCGCGCGTGTGGGGCCCCGTTCCTGGTGGACGGGGCCCCACACGCGCGTGCGGCTCGTGGCGGCGGGACTGTCGGTGGCGTCTCGTAGTCTTGGGCGCGTGCAGGAACTCCACGACGCCCCCCTCGCCCCCCTCACCACCTTCCGGCTCGGCGGCCCGGCCACCCGGCTGGTCACCGCGACCACCGACGCCGAGGTGATCTCCGCCGTCCGCGCGGCCGACGACAGCGGGACCCCGTTGCTGGTCATCGGCGGCGGCTCGAACCTGGTCATCGGCGACAAGGGCTTCGACGGCACCGCCCTGCGCATCGCCACCACCGGCTTCGAACTGCGCGGTACGACGCTGGAGCTGGCGGCCGGCGAGGTGTGGACCGACGCGGTCGCCCGCACCGTCGAAGCCGGCCTCGCGGGCATCGAGTGCCTCGCCGGGATCCCGGGCTCCGCCGGGGCCACGCCCATCCAGAACGTGGGGGCGTACGGGCAGGAGGTCTCCGCGACCGTCACGGAGGTCGTCGCGTACGACCGACGGGCCGGTGAGACGGTGACGCTGACCAACGAGGAGTGCGCGTTCTCGTACCGGCACAGCCGGTTCAAGGCCGACCCCGAGCGGTACGTCGTGCTGCGCGTCCGGTTCGGGCTCGAGGACGCCGGCGGGCTGTCGGCGCCGGTGCGGTACGCGGAGGCCGCGCGGGCGCTCGGGGTGGAGCCGGGGGACCGGGTACCGCTCGCCGAGGTCCGCGAGGCGGTGCTCAAGCTGCGCGCCGGGAAGGGGATGGTGCTGGATCCCGAGGACCACGACACCTGGTCGGCGGGGTCCTTCTTCACCAACCCGATCCTCACGGACGAGCAGTTCGCCGCCTTCCACGCGCGCGTGCGGGAGCGGCTGGGGGACGCGGCCGAGCCGCCCGCCTACCCGGCGGGGGACGGGCGTACCAAGACCTCGGCGGCCTGGCTGATCGACAAGGCCGGGTTCACCAAGGGATACGGCAGCGGCGCGGCCAGGATCTCCACGAAGCACACGCTGGCGCTGACCAACCGGGGCGGAGCCACGACCGAGGACCTGCTGGCACTGGCGCGGGAGGTCGTCGCCGGGGTCCGGGAGGCCTTCGGCGTGACCCTGGTCAACGAGCCGGTGACCGTCGGCGTGAGCCTCTAGAGAGGCAGGAGTCGCGAGCCTCTGGAGAGGCAGGAGGAGAGACAGGAGTAGCGAGCCGGAGGCTCAGTACGCCACTCCCACCCCCTGCTTCACCGTCCCGGCGTCCTCGATCATCGCGAGCATCGCGTGGGCCACGTCCGCCCGCGCGATGAAGCGTCCCTTGCGCGGGAAGCCGCCCACCACCGTGCGATAGGTCCCGGTCAGCGGCTTGTCCTGCAGGCGCGGCGGGCGCACGGAGGTCCAGTCCGTGCCGCTGCGGGACAGCTCCGCCTCCATCTCGCGCAGGTCGTCGTAGACCGGCCTGAGGATGGTGGAGACCAGACCGCGCATGGAGCGGTCCAGGAGGCCGTCGTCCGGTTCCGGGCCCACCGGCGCGGCGCTGACCACCACCAGCCGTCGTACGGCCTCCGCCTCCATGGCGGCCAGGATCGTGCGGGTCAGCCGGGCGGCGACGCCGGCGTCGCCCCGGCCGCGCGGGCCCAGGCCGGACAGGACCGCGTTCCGGCCGGTCAGCGCCGGGCGGATCACCTCGGGATCGGTGAGGTCCGCGCGGACCACCTCCAGGCCCGCGCCGGTCACGGTCAGCCGGGCGGGGTCGCGGACGACCGCCGTGACCCGGTGGCCGGACCCCAGCGCCTGACGGACGAGCTCCCGGCCGATCCCGCCGGTCGCGCCGAACACAGTGAGATTCATGACTGCTCCCGTTCCAGCACAGCAAGAGTGGTGACAGCAAGATTGGTGGGTGAGTATTCACTCACCACTGTCTCCTCCTAGAGTGGGTAAGCATTCACTCACCCGTCAAGGCCCTTCGGGGAAGTCCGTCGAAGCCGCAGGAAGGGGCATGTGATCCTTGGATGCCATGGAGCAGAAACCGGCCCGCGTCCGCATCCTCGACGCCGCCCACGAGCTGATGGGCACCGTCGGGCTCGCCCGCGCCACCACCAAGGAGATCGCCAGGGCGGCCGGCTGCTCCGAGGCGGCCCTCTACAAGTACTTCCCGAGCAAGGAAGAGCTGTTCGTGCACGTGCTCACCGAGCGGCTGCCGCGGCTCCTCCCGCTCCTCGGCGAGCTCACCGTGGAACCCGGCCGGGGCAGCCTGGAGGACAACCTCACGCAGATCGCCCGCCAGGCCGCCCTCTTCTACGAGGGGAGCTTCCCGATCGCCGCCTCCCTCTACGCCGAGCAGCAGCTCAAGCGGAAGCTCGACGACAAGCTGCGCACCATCGGCGCGGGACCACACGTGCCGATGAGAGCCCTCGACGCCTACCTGTGCGCCGAGAAGGCGATCGGCCGGATCCGACCGGACGCCGACACCACGGCCGCCGCCGCCCTGCTCCTCGGCGCCTGTGTCCAGCGTGTCTTCGCCTACGAGGCGACATCGACCGGCGAGCGCCCGCCGGTCGACACGTTCGCCGCCCGGATCGCCCGCACCCTGCTGGGCGGGCTCTCCGTCGCCGAGGAGCGCGCCCGCCCCGCCACCGGGGCGTGACCGGGAATCAGGACACCGGGGCGACGAGCCAGGCGTCGATGTCCGCGAGGAGCTTGGCCTTCACGTCCTCCGGCGCCGCCGAACCCCGGACCGACTGGCGGGCCAGTTCCGCCAGTTCCGCGTCCGTGAAGGCGTGGTGCACGCGCGCGATGTCGTACTGCGCGGCCAGCCGGGAGCCGAACAGGAGCGGGTCGTCGGCGCCCAGGGCCATCGGGACGCCCGCCTCGAAGAGCGTGCGCAGCGGGACGTCCTCGGGCTTCTCGTAGACGCCCAGGGCCACGTTGGAGGCCGGGCACACCTCGCAGGTGATCTCCCGGTCCGCCAGGCGCTTGAGCAGCCTCGGGTCCTCCGCCGCCCGCACCCCGTGCCCGATCCGGGTGGCGTGCAGGTCGTCCAGGCAGTCCCGGACCGACGCCGGGCCGGTCAGCTCGCCGCCGTGCGGGGCCGCCAGCAGGCCGCCCTCACGCGCGATGTGGAACGCGCGGTCGAAGTCCCGCGCCATGCCCCGCCGCTCGTCGTTCGACAGCCCGAAGCCGACCACGCCCCGGTCCGCGTACCGGACGGCGAGCCGGGCCAGGGTGCGCGCGTCCAGGGGGTGCTTCATGCGGTTCGCGGCCACCAGGACGCGCATGCCGAGGCCGGTCTCCCGGGAGGTCGTCTCGACCGCGTCCAGGATGATCTCCAGGGCCGGGATCAGACCGCCGAGCCGCGGGGCGTACGACGTCGGGTCCACCTGGATCTCCAGCCAGCCCGAGCCGTCCTTCAGGTCCTCCTCGGCTGCCTCCCTGACCAGCCGCCGGATGTCCTCGGGCTCTCTCAGGCAGGAGCGCGCAGCGTCGTACAGCCGCTGGAAGCGGAACCAGCCCCGCTCGTCGGTGGCCCGCAGTCTCGGCGGTTCGCCGCTGGTCAAAGCTTCGGTCAGCGCCTCGGGGAGGCGCACGCCGTACTTGTCGGCCAGTTCCAGGACGGTTTCCGGCCGCATCGAACCGGTGAAGTGCAGATGCAGATGAGCTTTCGGCAGCTCAGTGACATCACGTACGTGCTCCATTCCAGGATCCTGCCGTACGCGGCTGCCGTACCGGTAGCGGATTCCCCGTTAGTGGCCTTGCTCGCACACGAGAGCGCACCGCGGACCGGACACGAGAACGGGCCGCCTCCCCGGAGGGAGACGGCCCGCACGCGCGCGTGGAGCGTGTTTTCGCGGCGGACGTCAGTCCCTGGCCTCCGCCAGCAGCTTCTGCATCCGGCTCACGCCCTCGGCGAGGTCCTCGTCACCCAGCGCGTACGACAGGCGCAGGTAGCCGGGCGTGCCGAAGGCCTCGCCCGGGACGACCGCGACCTCGGCCTCCTCCAGGATCAGCTCGGCCAGCTCCACCGAGGAGGCCGGGCGCCGGCCGCGGATCTCCTTGCCGAGCAGCGCCTTGACCGACGGGTACGCGTAGAAGGCGCCCTCGGGCTCCGGGCAGAGCACGCCGTCGATCTCGTTCAGCATCCGCACGATCGTCTGGCGGCGCCGGTCGAAGGCCTCGCGCATCTTCGCCACGGCCGCCAGGTCGCCGGAGACGGCGGCCAGGGCGGCGACCTGCGCCACGTTGGAGACGTTGGAGGTGGCGTGCGACTGGAGGTTGGTGGCCGCCTTGACGACGTCCTTGGGGCCGATGACCCAGCCCACCCGCCAGCCGGTCATGGCGTACGTCTTCGCCACGCCGTTGACCACGATGCACTTGTCGCGCAGCTCGGGCAGGATCGCCGGCAGGGAGGTGAACTTCGCGTCGCCGTAGACCAGGTGCTCGTAGATCTCGTCCGTGAGGACCCACAGACCGTGCTCCACGGCCCAGCGGCCGATCGCCTCGGTCTCGGCCTCGCTGTAGACCGCGCCGGTCGGGTTGGACGGGGAGACGAAGAGCACGACCTTCGTCTTCTCGGTGCGGGCCGCCTCCAGCTGCTCCACGGAGACGCGGTAGCCGGTGGTCTCGTCCGCGACGACCTCGACCGGGACACCGCCGGCCAGCCGGATGGACTCCGGGTAGGTCGTCCAGTACGGGGCGGGGACGATGACCTCGTCGCCCGGGTCGAGGATCGCGGCGAAGGCCTCGTAGATGGCCTGCTTGCCGCCGTTGGTGACGAGGACCTGGGAGGCGTCGACCTCGTAGCCGGAGTCGCGCAGGGTCTTCGCGGCGATCGCGGCCTTCAGCTCGGGCAGACCGCCGGCCGGGGTGTAGCGGTGGTACTTCGGGTTCTTGCAGGCCTCGATGGCGGCCTCGACGATGTAGTCCGGCGTCGGGAAGTCGGGCTCACCGGCGCCGAAGCCGATCACCGGGCGCCCGGCGGCCTTGAGGGCCTTGGCCTTGGCGTCCACGGCGAGGGTGGCGGACTCGGAGATCGCGCCGACTCGGGCGGAGACCCGGCGCTCGGTGGGAGGGGTTGCAGCGCTCATGGGGCCTATCGTTTCAGACCGGAAACCTGCCCGGCACGCCGGTTTCACAGACTGAACAACCACGGGCCGAACCGTGAACAAGCGTGCGGATCCGGCCCCCGGCCAGGACGATCTTCCGTACGGTCCCCCAGGACTGCCACTTTCTGTTCGACGCGGCGCCGCGGACCACGTACACTCTCACCTCGTTGGCCTTCAACAGCCGTGCCTGGGCCGGTGCACAACGAGCACCCGGCCGGATGCGGTACGTTGGGGGACACACGAAGGGTCGTAGCTCAATTGGTAGAGCACCGGTCTCCAAAACCGGCGGTTGGGGGTTCAAGTCCCTCCGGCCCTGCTACACACACCGCCAGGATGTGTGCGCATGTACGTACAAGCATTGCACCGCCGTGCGGCTCCAGAAACCGGGCGCGGCACGGCCATGACCCGGGACCAGGTGAGGACGAATGACGGACGCCGTGGGCTCCATCGACACGCCTGATGCCGATGAGGTGCAGGAGTCCAAGAAGAAGGGCCGTAAGGGCGGCAAGCGTGCCAAGAAGGGCCCGCTGAAGCGTCTCGGCACCTTCTACCGCCAGATCATCGCGGAACTTCGCAAGGTCGTCTGGCCGACTCGTAACCAGTTGACGTCGTACACCACTGTGGTGATCTTCTTCGTCACGATCATGATCGCTCTGGTGACCGTGATTGACTATGGACTCAACCACGCGGCCAAGTACGTCTTCGGCTGAGCACAGAGCGAAGGGCGCCGTGGTACCGGCGCCCGTTTTCGCATGTTCCACCTCTATGTATCCAGGAAGAAGCAGCCATCGTGTCTGACCCGAACCTGAACGACGCCGTCGAGGCCGTCGAGCCCGAAGAGGCCGTCGAAGACGAGCTGGACATCGTCGAGGGCGCGGACGAGCAGGACGAGTTCGAGGCTGCCGAAGCCGAACTGGGGGAGCCGGCCGAGGAGACCGCGGTCCACGTCGAGGACGAGGACGTCGAGGACGCCGAGGACGAGGACGCGGAAGACGAGGCCGTCGCGGACGAGCTCGTCGAGGAAGAGCCCGCCGAGCCGGTCGACCCCGTCCAGGCGCTGCGCGAGGAGCTGCGACTGCTCCCCGGCGAGTGGTACGTCATCCACACGTACGCCGGCTACGAGAACCGCGTGAAGACCAACCTGGAGCAGCGCGCCGTCTCGCTGAACGTCGAGGACTACATCTTCCAGGCCGAGGTGCCGCAGGAAGAGGTCGTCCAGATCAAGAACGGCGACCGCAAGACCATCAAGCAGAACAAGCTGCCCGGTTACGTGCTCGTCCGTATGGACCTGACCAACGAGTCGTGGGGCGTCGTCCGTAACACCCCCGGTGTCACCGGCTTCGTCGGCAACGCGTACGACCCCTACCCGCTGACGCTGGACGAGATCGTCAAGATGCTCGCGCCGGAGGCCGAGGAGAAGGCGGCACGCGAGGCGGCGGAGGCCGAGGGCAAGCCGGCGCCGCAGCGCAAGGTCGAGGTCCAGGTGCTGGACTTCGAGGTGGGCGACTCGGTGACGGTGACCGACGGTCCGTTCGCCACGCTGCAGGCGACGATCAACGAGATCAACCCGGACTCGAAGAAGGTCAAGGGTCTGGTGGAGATCTTCGGGCGTGAGACGCCGGTCGAGCTTTCGTTCGATCAGATTCAGAAGAACTAGAGGTAGCACCTCAGCTGCGGGCCGGTGGGGGCTGGTCGCGCAGTTCCCCGCGCCCCTTTCGGGGCGCCCGAGTGGACGTCCGTGCCAGGTCAGGCGCCTTTCTCAGGCCCCTGACCTGCTCGGTTTTTGGCCGCGCATCTATACCCGTTATCGTTGTGCGGTATGCCTGCGTTCGGGTTGGTCCCCTCGCGCAGGCAGGACCCGAAATGAAAGGACCCGGAGAGCTATGCCTCCCAAGAAGAAGAAGGTCACGGGGCTCATCAAGCTCCAGATCAACGCCGGTGCGGCGAACCCGGCTCCGCCGGTCGGCCCCGCGCTCGGTCAGCACGGCGTCAACATCATGGAGTTCTGCAAGGCCTACAACGCCGCGACCGAGTCGCAGCGCGGTTGGGTCATCCCGGTGGAGATCACGGTCTACGAGGACCGCTCCTTCACCTTCGTCACCAAGACCCCGCCGGCCGCGAAGATGATCCTCAAGGCCGCTGGTGTCGAGAAGGGCTCCGGCGAGCCGCACAAGACCAAGGTCGCCAAGATCACCGAGGCGCAGGTCCGCGAGATCGCCACGACCAAGCTCCCCGACCTGAACGCCAACGACCTGGACGCCGCCGCGAAGATCATCGCCGGCACCGCCCGTTCCATGGGCATCACGGTCGAGGGCTGAACCCCACCTTCGTAGAACCACCGTGGTAGGGCCTGCTCGGCCCGTACACCACGACTCCTTCAGAACACACAGGAGCAAGTTGTGAGCAAGCGCAGCAAGGCCCTTCGCGCTGCGGACGAGAAGATCGACCGGGAGAAGCTGTACGCCCCGCTCGAGGCCGTCCGTCTCGCCAAGGAGACCTCCACGACCAAGTTCGACGGCACCGTCGAGGTCGCCTTCCGCCTGGGTGTCGACCCGCGCAAGGCCGACCAGATGGTCCGTGGCACCGTGAACCTCCCGCACGGCACCGGCAAGACCGCCCGGGTCCTGGTCTTCGCGACCGGTGACCGTGCCGAGGCCGCGCGTGCCGCGGGCGCCGACATCGTCGGCGCCGACGAGCTGATCGACGAGGTGGCGAAGGGCCGTCTGGACTTCGACGCCGTCGTCGCCACCCCGGACCTCATGGGCAAGGTCGGCCGCCTCGGCCGCGTCCTCGGCCCGCGTGGTCTGATGCCGAACCCGAAGACCGGCACCGTGACCCCGGACACCGCGAAGGCTGTGACCGAGATCAAGGGCGGCAAGATCGAGTTCCGCGTCGACAAGCACTCGAACCTGCACTTCATCATCGGCAAGACGTCCTTCGAGGACGACAAGCTGGTGGAGAACTACGGCGCCGCGCTGGAGGAGATCCTCCGTCTGAAGCCGTCCGCCGCCAAGGGCCGCTACATCAAGAAGGCCGCCGTCAGCACCACCATGGGCCCCGGCATCCCGGTCGACCCGAACCGCACCCGCAACCTCCTCGTCGAGGAGGACCCGGCCGCCGTCTGAGCCCCGCGCTCGGTCCGGTAGCCGCGTCAGGGACGCGACAGCACCAGGACGGGCCCCGCAACCGAAAGGGTTGCGGGGCCCGTCCTGATGTTTGTGCGACTCTCGGCGCTCTGTCGGTGCCCTGGGTTAGCGTCGGGGTACGGGACCTTCATGGGGGTGGGCGGGATGAAGAGCGGGCAGGTACGTCGTACGGTCGTCTCGATCGCGGTGGTGGCCGCGCTGACCGGGGTGGCAGCCTGCAGCTCCGCGGGCGGTTCCGGGGGGTCCACGGGCTCCGGAGGCTCCGGCAAGGAGGACAAGGCCGGTGCCCGCGCCGCGACCCGGGTCAGCCCCATCGCAGCACTGCGCTCCGCGGAGAAGTCCACCGACAGCGCCGACTCCGCCCGGGTCCGCTCCACCACGACCATGGGCTCCCTGCTGTCCATGACGACGAACGGCAGCCTCGCCTGGGGCGACGGCATAACCGGCACGGTCACCATCACCTACACCGGCGGCAGCACGGCCGAGCTGATGCGGAAGCTCGGCACGACGTCGATGGAGGCCCGCTATCTGCCCGACGCCTACTACGCGAAGATGAGCGACACGTTCGCCGCGCAGACCGGCGGCAAGCACTGGATCCGGTACGGGTACGGCGACCTGGCCTCCGTCGCCGGCGGCTCGGGCGCGCTGCTCAAGGACCAGATGCAGAACACCACGCCCAACAAGTCCGTGCAGATGCTGCTGGCCTCCGGCGACGTGCAGAAGGTCGGCGAGGAGAAGGTCGACGGCCAGGCCACCACCCACTACGCGGGCACGGTGAACGTGGCCGACCTGGCCGGGCAGAGCAGCAGCCTCACGGCGGGGCAGCTGGCCGCCCTGAAGAAGCAGCTCACCCAGGCCGGCGTCAGCACCGAGACCGTCGACATCTGGGTCAACGCCCAGGACCTGCTGGTCAAGAGGACCGAGAAGGCCGACACGGCGAACGGCACGATGACCCAGACCGCGCACTACAGCGACTACGGCGTGAAGGTCAGCGCGAGCAAGCCCCCGGCCGGCGACACCGCGGACTTCACGACGCTGCTCAAGACGCAGGGCGCGAGCGGGCTGACCTCCTGAGCCACCGGGCCGACTTCCGGGGAGGGCGGAGCGGCGGCTGGTCCGCTGACGGCCGGTGGGGGCCGGTCGCGCCCGCGCGGCGGCAGCCGCACATCGATACGGCCCCGCGCCCCTTCGGGGAGCTGTGGCGCCCCCCACCGGGCCGATTTGCTCGACGGTGTACCGGTCCCGTACTCTCCTACAGAAGCCAAAGACCGCTGGTCGTTGCCGTGTGCTCGTAAGGGTGTGCGGTGGCCGAAGGATCCGCTGAACCGCGGACGACCCGCGCAGGTGACTGTGGAAGTGCTCCCGGAGACGCATGCATCGCGTGTGTGACTTCGGTCGAGCTACGCCCCGTGCGCCTGCGCCGGGGCGTTTCGTTTTCCTCAGCCCCTTCTGAGCGGTCCTCATCACCCGGAAGGAGGCCGACGCTCTATGGCAAGGCCCGACAAGGCTGCCGCGGTGGCCGAGCTCACGGAGCAGTTCCGTAGCTCGAACGCCGCCGTGCTGACCGAGTACCGGGGTCTCACCGTGGCGCAGCTCAAGACGCTGCGCCGGTCGCTCGGTGAAGACGCCCAGTACGCCGTGGTGAAGAACACGCTGACCAAGATTGCGGCCAACGAGGCCGGGATCTCGACGCTCGACGACCTGTTCAACGGTCCGACGGCGGTCGCCTTCATCACCGGTGACCCGGTGACGTCGGCGAAGGGTCTTCGTGACTTCGCCAAGGACAACCCGAACCTCGTCATCAAGGGCGGTGTCCTTGACGGCAAGGCGCTCTCCGCCGACGAGATCAAGAAGCTTGCGGACCTCGAGTCCCGCGAGGTTCTGCTCGCCAAGCTGGCGGGCGCCCTGAAGGGCAAGCAGACGCAGGCTGCACAGCTCTTCCAGGCGCTCCCGTCGAAGCTCGTCCGCACCGTGGACGCGCTTCGCGCCAAGCAGGACGAGCAGGGCGGTGCCGAGTAACTCGGCTCGCGAAATGACCGCCGCCTGAGGCGTCCCGCCTGAGGCAGAGGTCGTAGCGGGCCGAACGTACGCCCGCCAGACATGTACATCCGGCACCAGCCGAATTAGTGGAAGGAAAGCCATCGTGGCTCTCACCCAGGACGAACTGCTCGCCGAGTTCGAGACGATGACCCTGATCCAGCTCTCCGAGTTCGTGAAGGCGTTCGAGGAGAAGTTCGACGTCACCGCCGCCGCCGCGGTTGCCGTCGCGGGCCCGGCCGGCCCGGCCGCCCCCGCCGAGGCCGTCGAGGAGAAGGACGAGTTCGACGTCATCCTCACCGGCGCCGGCGACAAGAAGATCCAGGTCATCAAGGTCGTGCGTGAGCTGACCTCCCTCGGCCTGAAGGAGGCCAAGGACCTCGTGGACGGCGCTCCGAAGCCCGTCCTCGAGAAGGTCGCCAAGGACGCCGCCGAGAAGGCCGCCGAGTCCCTCAAGGGCGCCGGCGCCTCCGTCGAGGTCAAGTAAGGCCTCTGAGGTCGAGCAGACCTCTGTGTGCTGAAACACCCCCTCGGGGGCTGTAACGCGCAGACCGCGAAGAGCGATCATCCATCCGGGTGGTCGCTCTTCGGCGTTCCCGGAAGGCCGACCGCGGTTGCCTTGCTCCTGTGACGGCGGGGGGTATGGTGATCTTCGTCGTGTCTCCGGCGCACCGGGTTTGCGCAGAGGGGCCTTGACGAACCGCACGCAGCGCGCAATTCTCAGGACGCGTCGCCAGAACGGTCCGAATCCGAGGCATGGATCGGCGACGAAGAGGGCAGTATCAACGTGCGTTGAGGGCAGGCATGACGCAGGCGTTGACGATGAAGAGGGTCTCAGAAAATGGGGACTGGACATCAGTGTGCCAAGTGGCTACACTGACCCTTTGCGCTGCCTGTTAGCCTTCCCCTGCCCGTCACCAGGGGTCTGCCCTCACCCGAACGCCGACGACCGAACCTCCTCTGAACTGGGGTTTCTGTCTCTGTGTCCGGGAAGGGACCGGGGAGCGCGTAGTGAGTCCGAGCCCTCGGAAGGACCCCCTCTTGGCCGCCTCGCGCACTGCCTCGAACGCGAATATGAACAACGGCGCCAGCACTGCCCCGCTGCGCATCTCTTTTGCAAAGATCAAGGAGCCTCTCGAGGTTCCCAACCTGCTCGCGCTGCAGACCGAGAGCTTTGACTGGCTGCTCGGGAACACCGCCTGGCAGAGTCGGGTCGAGGAGGCTCTGGAGTCCGGTCAGGACGTCCCCACCAAGTCCGGTCTGGAGGAGATCTTCGAGGAGATCTCCCCGATCGAGGACTTCTCCGGGTCGATGTCGCTGACGTTCCGCGACCACCGCTTCGAGCCGCCGAAGAACAGCATCGACGAGTGCAAGGAGCGCGACTTCACGTACGCCGCCCCGCTCTTCGTCACGGCCGAGTTCACCAACAACGAGACCGGCGAGATCAAGTCCCAGACGGTCTTCATGGGCGACTTCCCGCTCATGACGCACAAGGGCACCTTCGTGATCAACGGCACCGAGCGTGTCGTGGTGTCGCAGCTGGTCCGCTCGCCCGGTGTCTACTTCGACTCCTCCATCGACAAGACGTCCGACAAGGACATCTTCTCCGCCAAGATCATCCCGTCCCGGGGTGCCTGGCTGGAGATGGAGATCGACAAGCGCGACATGGTCGGTGTCCGTATCGACCGCAAGCGCAAGCAGTCCGTCACCGTCCTCCTGAAGGCGCTCGGCTGGACCACCGAGCAGATCCTCGAGGAGTTCGGCGAGTACGAGTCGATGCGCGCCACCCTGGAGAAGGACCACACCCAGGGCCAGGACGACGCGCTGCTCGACATCTACCGCAAGCTGCGTCCGGGCGAGCCCCCCACGCGTGAGGCCGCGCAGACGCTGCTCGAGAACCTGTACTTCAACCCGAAGCGCTACGACCTCGCCAAGGTCGGCCGCTACAAGGTCAACAAGAAGCTGGGTGCGGAGGCTCCGCTCGACGCGGGCGTCCTGACCGTCGAGGACGTCATCTCGACGATCAAGTACCTGGTGAAGCTGCACGCCGGCGAGACCGAGACGGTCGGTGACAGCGGCACGACCATCGTCGTCGAGACCGACGACATCGACCACTTCGGCAACCGTCGTCTGCGCAGCGTCGGCGAGCTCATCCAGAACCAGGTCCGTACCGGCCTGGCCCGTATGGAGCGCGTCGTCCGTGAGCGCATGACGACCCAGGACGTCGAGGCGATCACGCCGCAGACCCTGATCAACATCCGGCCGGTCGTCGCCTCCATCAAGGAGTTCTTCGGCACCAGCCAGCTGTCCCAGTTCATGGACCAGAACAACCCGCTGTCGGGTCTCACCCACAAGCGCCGCCTGTCGGCCCTTGGCCCGGGTGGTCTCTCCCGCGAGCGGGCCGGCTTCGAGGTCCGTGACGTGCACCCGTCGCACTACGGCCGTATGTGCCCGATCGAGACCCCCGAAGGCCCGAACATCGGTCTGATCGGCTCGCTCGCCTCCTACGGTCGCGTCAACGCGTTCGGTTTCGTCGAGACCCCTTACCGCAAGGTCGTCGACGGCCAGGTCACCGACGAGGTGGACTACCTGACCGCCGACGAGGAGGACCGCTTCGTCATCGCGCAGGCCAACGCCGGCCTCAACGACGACATGCGCTTCTCCGAGGCCCGCGTCCTGGTCCGCCGCCGTGGCGGCGAGGTCGACTACGTCGCCGGTGACGACGTGGACTACATGGACGTCTCGCCGCGCCAGATGGTGTCGGTCGCGACCGCCATGATCCCGTTCCTCGAGCACGACGACGCCAACCGTGCCCTCATGGGCGCGAACATGATGCGTCAGGCCGTGCCGCTGATCAAGAGCGAGTCCCCGCTCGTCGGCACCGGCATGGAGTACCGCTCCGCCGTCGACGCCGGCGACGTGGTCAAGGCCGAGAAGGCGGGTGTGGTCCAGGAGGTCTCCGCGGACTACATCACCACCGCCAACGACGACGGCACGTACATCACGTACCGCCTGGCCAAGTTCGCCCGCTCCAACCAGGGCACCTCGGTCAACCAGAAGGTCATCGTCGACGAGGGCGACCGGATCATCGAGGGCCAGGTCCTGGCCGACGGTCCGGCCACCGAGAACGGCGAGATGGCCCTGGGCAAGAACCTGCTCGTGGCGTTCATGCCGTGGGAGGGTCACAACTACGAGGACGCGATCATCCTGTCGCAGCGCCTCGTGCAGGACGACGTCCTCTCCTCGATCCACATCGAGGAGCACGAGGTCGACGCCCGTGACACCAAGCTCGGCCCCGAGGAGATCACCCGGGACATCCCGAACGTCTCCGAGGAGGTCCTCGCCGACCTCGACGAGCGCGGCATCATCCGGATCGGTGCCGAGGTCGTCGCCGGTGACATCCTCGTCGGCAAGGTCACGCCCAAGGGTGAGACCGAGCTGACGCCGGAGGAGCGCCTGCTCCGTGCGATCTTCGGTGAGAAGGCCCGTGAG
Source organism: Streptomyces sp. NPDC058464 (assembly GCF_042721035.1). Taxonomy (NCBI): domain Bacteria; kingdom Bacillati; phylum Actinomycetota; class Actinomycetes; order Kitasatosporales; family Streptomycetaceae; genus Streptomyces; species Streptomyces sp. NPDC058464. Next base: position 58,093 of record NZ_JBHXMA010000008.1, on the reverse strand, counting down.
GTCCGTGACACCTCGCTGAAGGTGCCGCACGGCGAGATCGGCAAGATCATCGGTGTGCGCGTCTTCGACCGCGAGGAGGGCGACGAGCTGCCGCCGGGCGTGAACCAGCTGGTCCGCGTCTACGTCGCGCAGAAGCGCAAGATCACCGACGGTGACAAGCTCGCCGGCCGCCACGGCAACAAGGGTGTCATCTCGAAGATCCTTCCCATCGAGGACATGCCGTTCCTCGAGGACGGAACTCCGGTCGACATCATCCTCAACCCGCTCGGTGTGCCGTCCCGAATGAACCCGGGACAGGTCCTGGAGATCCACCTCGGCTGGCTCGCCAGCCGCGGCTGGGACGTCTCCGGCCTCGCCGACGACTGGGCCCAGCGGCTCCAGGCCATCGGCGCCGACCAGGTCGCCCCGCGCACCAACGTCGCCACCCCGGTCTTCGACGGTGCCCGCGAGGACGAGCTGGCGGGTCTGCTCCAGCACACCATCCCGAACCGCGACGGCGACCGCCTGGTGCAGCCGACCGGCAAGGCGCGGCTGTTCGACGGCCGTTCCGGTGAGCCGTTCCCGGACCCGATCTCCATCGGCTACATGTACATCCTCAAGCTCCACCACCTGGTCGACGACAAGCTGCACGCGCGTTCGACCGGCCCCTACTCGATGATCACCCAGCAGCCGCTGGGTGGTAAGGCCCAGTTCGGTGGCCAGCGGTTCGGCGAGATGGAGGTGTGGGCGCTGGAGGCGTACGGCGCCGCCTACGCCCTCCAGGAGCTGCTGACCATCAAGTCCGACGACGTCACCGGCCGCGTGAAGGTCTACGAGGCCATCGTCAAGGGCGAGAACATCCCCGAGCCCGGCATCCCCGAGTCCTTCAAGGTCCTCATCAAGGAGATGCAGTCGCTCTGCCTGAACGTGGAGGTGCTGTCCAGCGACGGTATGTCCATCGAGATGCGTGACACCGACGAGGACGTCTTCCGCGCTGCGGAGGAGCTCGGCATCGACCTGTCCCGGCGCGAGCCGAGCAGCGTCGAAGAGGTCTGACGGGAGTCCGGTAGGGGCTTCACCACCGTGTGAGGCCCCCGCCGACCCCCAGGCCCCCGTATCAGACCAAAGACTCACGACCCTGAGAGGGATTGACGCATAGTGCTCGACGTCAACTTCTTCGACGAGCTCCGGATCGGCCTGGCCACCGCTGACGACATCCGTCAGTGGAGCCACGGCGAGGTCAAGAAGCCCGAGACCATCAACTACCGCACCCTCAAGCCGGAAAAGGACGGGCTCTTCTGCGAGAAGATCTTCGGCCCCACCCGGGACTGGGAGTGCTACTGCGGCAAGTACAAGCGCGTCCGCTTCAAGGGCATCATCTGTGAGCGCTGCGGCGTCGAGGTGACCCGCGCCAAGGTGCGCCGTGAGCGGATGGGCCACATCGAGCTGGCCGCTCCCGTCACGCACATCTGGTACTTCAAGGGTGTCCCGAGCCGGCTGGGCTACCTGCTCGACCTGGCTCCCAAGGACCTCGAGAAGGTCATCTACTTCGCGGCGTACATGATCACGTACGTCGACGAGGAGCGTCGTACCCGCGACCTGCCCTCCCTGGAGGCGCACGTCTCCGTGGAGCGCCAGCAGGTCGAGAACCGCCGGGACGCCGACCTGGAGGCCCGCGCCAAGAAGCTGGAAAGCGACCTGGCCGAGCTGGAGGCCGAGGGCGCCAAGGCCGACGTGCGCCGCAAGGTGCGCGAGGGTGCCGAGCGCGAGATGAAGCAGCTGCGCGACCGTTCGCAGCGCGAGATCGACCGCCTCGACGAGGTGTGGACCCGCTTCAAGAACCTCAAGGTCCAGGACCTGGAGGGCGACGAGCTCCTCTACCGCGAGCTGCGTGACCGCTTCGGCACGTACTTCGACGGCTCGATGGGTGCCGCGGCGCTGCAGAAGCGCCTGGAGTCCTTCGACCTCGACGAGGAGGCCGAGAAGCTCCGCGAGATCATCCGCACCGGCAAGGGCCAGAAGAAGACCCGTGCGCTCAAGCGCCTGAAGGTCGTCTCCGCGTTCCTGCAGACCAGCAACAGCCCCAAGGGCATGGTGCTCGACTGCGTGCCGGTCATCCCGCCGGACCTCCGCCCGATGGTGCAGCTGGACGGTGGCCGCTTCGCGACCTCCGACCTGAACGACCTGTACCGCCGTGTGATCAACCGGAACAACCGACTGAAGCGCCTTCTCGACCTCGGTGCGCCCGAGATCATCGTGAACAACGAGAAGCGCATGCTCCAGGAGGCCGTCGACGCGCTGTTCGACAACGGCCGTCGTGGTCGCCCGGTCACCGGTCCCGGCAACCGCCCGCTGAAGTCCCTCAGCGACATGCTGAAGGGCAAGCAGGGTCGTTTCCGTCAGAACCTGCTCGGCAAGCGTGTGGACTACTCCGCGCGTTCCGTGATCGTCGTCGGTCCGCAGCTGAAGCTGCACCAGTGCGGTCTGCCCAAGGCGATGGCGCTGGAGCTCTTCAAGCCGTTCGTGATGAAGCGGCTCGTGGACCTCAACCACGCGCAGAACATCAAGTCCGCCAAGCGCATGGTGGAGCGCGGCCGCACCGTCGTGTACGACGTCCTCGAAGAGGTCATCGCCGAGCACCCGGTGCTGCTGAACCGTGCGCCCACCCTGCACCGCCTCGGCATCCAGGCCTTCGAGCCGCAGCTGGTCGAGGGCAAGGCCATCCAGATCCACCCGCTCGTCTGCACCGCGTTCAACGCGGACTTCGACGGTGACCAGATGGCCGTGCACCTGCCGCTGTCCGCGGAGGCGCAGGCCGAGGCCCGCATCCTGATGCTGTCCTCGAACAACATCCTCAAGCCCGCCGACGGCCGTCCGGTGACGATGCCGACCCAGGACATGGTCCTCGGTCTGTTCTTCCTCACCACCGACGGCGAGCTGCGTGACACCAAGGGCGAGGGCCGGTCCTTCGGCTCCACGGCCGAGGCGATCATGGCGTTCGACGCCGGCGAGCTCGCGCTGCAGTCGCCGATCGACATCCGCTTCCCGGTGGGCACCATCCCGCCGCGCGGCTGGACCCCGCCGGTCGTCGAGGAGGGCGAGCCGGAGTACCAGACCGGTGACACCTTCCGGCTGCGCACCACCCTGGGCCGCGCGCTCTTCAACGAGCTGCTGCCCGAGGACTACCCGTTCGTCGACTACTCGGTGGGCAAGAAGCAGCTCTCCGAGATCGTCAACGACCTGGCCGAGCGCTACCCCAAGGTCATCGTGGCGGCGACGCTCGACAACCTGAAGGCGGCCGGCTTCTACTGGGCGACCCGTTCCGGTGTCACCGTGGCCATCTCCGACGTCGTCGTTCCCGAGGCGAAGAAGGAGATCGTCCGCGGGTACGAGGCGCAGGACGAGAAGGTCCAGAAGCAGTACGAGCGCGGTCTGATCACCAAGGAAGAGCGCACGCAGGAGCTCATCGCGATCTGGACCAAGGCGACCAACGAGGTCGCCGAGGCGATGAACGCGAACTTCCCCAAGACGAACCCCATCTTCATGATGGTTGACTCGGGTGCCCGAGGAAACATGATGCAGATGCGGCAGATCGCCGGTATGCGTGGTCTGGTGTCGAACGCGAAGAACGAGACCATCCCGCGTCCGATCAAGGCGTCCTTCCGCGAGGGCCTGTCCGTCCTTGAGTACTTCATCTCCACGCACGGTGCCCGTAAGGGTCTCGCCGACACCGCCCTGCGTACCGCCGACTCGGGTTACCTGACCCGTCGTCTGGTGGACGTCTCGCAGGACGTCATCATCCGCGAGGAGGACTGCGGCACCGAGCGCGGCCTCAAGCTGCACATCGCGGAGGTCGGCGCGGACGGCGTGCTGCGCAAGGCGGAGAACGTCGAGACCAGCGTGTACGCCCGTGCGCTGGCCGAGGACATCGTCGTGGACGGCGTGGTGCTGGCCCCGGCCAACACCGACCTCGGTGACGTCCTCATCGAGGAGCTCGTGGCCCGTGGCGTCTCCGAGGTCAAGACCCGCTCGGTCCTGACCTGTGAGTCCGCCGTCGGCACCTGCGCCATGTGCTACGGCCGCTCGCTGGCCACCGGCAAGCTGGTCGACATCGGTGAGGCGGTCGGCATCATCGCCGCCCAGTCCATCGGTGAGCCCGGTACCCAGCTGACGATGCGTACCTTCCACACCGGTGGTGTGGCCGGTGACGACATCACCCAGGGTCTGCCGCGTGTCGTCGAGCTCTTCGAGGCCCGTACCCCGAAGGGTGTCGCCCCGATCTCCGAGGCGGACGGCCGTGTCCGTATCGAGGAGACCGAGAAGACCAAGAAGATCGTCATCACGCCGGACGACGGCAGCGACGAGACGGCGTTCCCGATCTCGAAGCGCGCCCGACTCCTGGTCAGCGAGGGCGAGCACGTCTCGGTGGGCCAGAAGCTCACCGTGGGTGCCACCAACCCGCACGACGTGCTGCGCATCCTGGGTCAGCGTGCCGTCCAGGTCCACCTGGTCGGCGAGGTCCAGAAGGTCTACAACTCGCAGGGTGTGTCGATCCACGACAAGCACATCGAGATCATCATCCGGCAGATGCTGCGCCGCGTGACGATCATCGAGTCCGGCGACGCCGAGCTGCTGCCCGGGGAGCTGGTCGAGCGCTCGAAGTTCGAGCACGAGAACCGTCGTGTGGTCCAGGAGGGCGGTCACCCGGCTTCGGGTCGTCCGCAGCTCATGGGTATCACCAAGGCCTCGCTGGCGACGGAGTCCTGGCTGTCGGCCGCCTCCTTCCAGGAGACGACCCGAGTGCTGACGGACGCGGCGATCAACGCCAAGTCCGACAGCCTCATCGGCCTCAAGGAGAACGTCATCATCGGTAAGCTCATCCCGGCCGGTACGGGTCTGTCCCGCTACCGCAACATCCGGGTCGAGCCGACCGAGGAGGCGAAGGCCGCGATGTACTCGGCCGTCGGCTACGACGACATCGACTACTCGCCGTTCGGCACCGGCTCCGGCCAGGCCGTTCCGCTGGAGGACTACGACTACGGTCCGTACAACCAGTAGGAGTTGGATCTGAAGGGCGGTCACCCCAGCGCGGGGTGGCCGCCCTTCGGCGTGTTCGGACTCGCCACACAGGGACGGGACCGATCTGAATCATGGGAACAACGAACAATAGCCATATTGGAGCGGCCAATATTGATCACGTTTCACCATTGAGTGGTGAATTTATCCGCTAAGGCAATGTGAAAGCTAGGGTATTAATCTCATCCATGAAACTCTCAACCGTGAGGGATCGATGCCCACCGCCGAACCGAACCGTAGGGCTTTTCCAGCTCCTCGTCGATGGACCCAGCGATCCAGTTCCATCCTCTGGGTCCCCGGCAACGTGGACCAACTGGTCCCGAACCTGCGCGAGCTGTTGCGGGACATCGGAGGTGACGAGGAAGCGGAAAGGCCCTTCACCTGGCCCGCCACCGGTGCCGTAACGACAATCAAGGCGGCCGTCCACAGCCTTGGATCCTGCGGACTCATCACCAAAGGTGGGGACACGCTGCGCTTGACGGGCGAAGCCCGTGTCTTCCTCGACGGTGGGGACACCGACTACTTGGCCGCAGTCCTTCACGCGAACGTCCGCTTTGTGGGGGAGATGCTGAGGGAGATTGGTTCAGGACGGAGTCACGCCGAGCTCAACGCGGCGGCCGAGACTTCATACGGACTGAAGTGGGGCACTCTCGACCAGGTGCGCCGACGTTCCAACTGGTTCCGCGCCCTCGGTCTTGCGGAGCTGTGGAATCACAGTAACCAGGTGGTGCTGACCGATCGCGGCCGTTCTCTGAGCACTGCTATCCGGCCGGCACAGACGAACGAAATCCCGGGATTCACGGACTTGCATCAGAAAACACCCGAGCAGAAGCCCGCAGGGCCTCTTGTGCTTGCGGAAACGGAGGGACTCGACCAGAACGCACTGGTCCACCGCAAGCCACAGTGGGGATACCTCGCCGGCGGCGGTTCGCTGGACAATTTCCGGATTCTCACAGACCTGGCGTCCCCGCGCACCACCAAAGACGACTATATTCGGCAATGCGCTGAACAATTCACCGTCAAGGAGACCTCGGCCGAGCAGACCCTGTGGACTCTCAGGGCCTTGAACATCCTCGAACAGGTCGGCATGCACACCTTCGCCCCTACGCCGGTGGCCGTCGAGTGGCTCGATTCCGGGAATCCGCTTGATCTCGTGCGCATCCTGCACTGCAAAGTCGCGCTGGTCGGAGAGGTCCTGTCGGCTCTCCGCGAGGAGTCGGAAACCGGGGCGATCCTGCGCTGGCTGAGTCTCCGGTTCCCCGCCCATAGGCTCTCTCGTGGGGAGCTGACGCGGCGGCTCGCCATTCTGAACGACGCCGAGCTCATCGAGCGCATCGGCCACACACGGTACCGAATCACCCCTCTGGGGGAACTGTTCCACGATGCCCTTCCATGCCTGGAGCCGGCCGAATCCCACCTTTCGCCTCCTCGCGGGAGCGAGGAAACCAGGCCCTCCGAAGCCTCGGCCGCGGAGATGGTCAACCAAGTGCAGGAAGTCCTCGATGCTGCCGTCGACAGCGCCAATCCCCGACGGTTCGAGGAAGCCGTCGCCACGTCCTTCCGCCTGTTGGGACTGAACGTCGAACAGCACGGTGGGCCCGGAAAGACGGACCTGGTCGTGGTCTTCTGGATCTCGCCCACAAGGCGGTGCCGTGTGACGGTTGAAGTCAAAACAGACTCGGCCGGTGTGGTCCGCGAAAACGACATCAAATTCGATGCTCTGGAGGAGCACCGGAAGATTCACAAAGCGGAAGGGGTCATCGTGGTCGGCCCGGACTTCGGCGGTCGCCTGCCGCAATGGGCCAAGAGTAAAAACATCCCCTTGATCTCCGCGGGCAACATCGCGGAGTGGATCAGTCGTTCTCGGCATGCGCGACTCTTTCCTCAGGAGTTGTTCGACATCATCTTCTCCGAGTCGGCAGACTCTGTCCTGACCTCTGTCACGCGAAGCCTCGAAGCCATCGGTCAGGTCTCCAGTGCTCTCTGGGAGAGCGGGAATGACGAGAATGACATCGAATTCAGCGGAGGAGCGCTGACTGTTCGCGACATCTGGCGTATGAGCAAGGGCACCGAGAAAAATCCCCTCAGCCCTCGTGAGATCGAGGACGCGCTTTCCCTGCTGAGCAATCCACTGCTAGCCGCCTCTGCCAGGACGAAGGGCGGGGAATTCACCTCGACAGCACCGCCCCAACTCGTCGCGGCCCGCCTGCGTACCTTCGCCGACGTCCTGGAGGACGGCCTTCCCCTGCTCGCTGGATCGTCCGTCGCGGACCGTCACGGGACCTCGCCGGAGCAGGAGGAAGCCGTGGCACGGAATCCAGACCGTGCCACTCCTGATGCCTCCCCGGAAAGGGTGCGGCGTTGGGCCAAGGCGAACGGGCGGCCGGTCAGCTCCAAGGGGCGCCTGCCGAACAGCCTCGTTGCTGAGTATCTGGCCGTGGTCGACGGCAACTGAACGCCGCTCGCTACGGAATCCCCAACTCGAAGATCACGTAATGCGCGTACCACCCCGACGCCACCGCGGCCGTCGCGAAGAAGACCACCAGGCTCGGCCACTTCAGCCGCGCCATCGCCGCCGCCGGGGCCAGCAGCAGCGGGAAGACGGGGAGCAGGTAGCGCGGGGTGTTCCCGAACATCTGCTGGGTGCCGAGGATCGTCACGATCGAGGCGAGGGCGTAGGCCGTCAGCACCAGTGGCGGCCGCTTCCGCAGCATGAGCGCGACCAGGAACGGCAGCGCCACCACCACCTGCACGGCGATCAGGTCCGGGACGGAGTAGGCGAAGAGGTAGTCGCCGTGCCCCACCGCCACGTTCCGCAGCACGTCCAGGGTGTAGGCGCCGAAGTCGAAGTAGTGGGCCCAGGCCTGGTGCTGGAGGGAGAAGTACGCGCCCAGGTCCCCCATCGACCAGCCCACCCAGACGATGTAGGTGAGGAGACCGAGGGGTGCCGCGATCGCCGCGTAGAGCGGGGCCGCGACGCCCTGATCGCGTCGGCTGCCTGGGCGCACCAGCGTCACCAGGGCCGCCAGGCCGACCGCCCCGATCAGGACGGCCGCCGTCGGACGGCTCAGGCCGGACAGGAAGGCGAGCAGGCCCGCCGCCACCCAGCGGCGCCTCATCACGGCGTGGCAGGTCCAGGCGGCGATCGCCACGAACAGGGACTCCGTGTAGACCGCCCATTCGACGCCGGCGGCGGGGGCCACGGCCCACAGGCCGGCCGCGATGGTCCCGGCCCGGGTCCCGGCGAGCATCGCGATCACCGCGTAGATGCCGGCCGCCGCCACGAAGGAGGAGAGCACCGAGACGAGGATCGCGGAGCCGTAGAGGCCGATGCCGGTGATCTCGGAGACCGCTCGGACCAGACCGGGATAGAGGGGGAAGAAGGCGACCGAGTTCTGTTCGGCGGTGAACTGGCCGCCCGGGGCGAGCGGCTTGAGCGGCTCGGGGTGGTAGCCCTTCTGCGCCACCTGGAGGTACCACCAGCCGTCCCAGGTGGACAGGACGTCCCACCAGTGGGCGCCGCCGCCGAAGCGGGGGTCCTTGTGGCGGTAGTCGCCGGCGTAGGTCAGCAGCCAGGCGAAGACCAGGAGGCCGGTGAGCTTGGCGGCGCCGTAGAGGGCGAGGGGCGGGAGATAGGGGCGGGCGGCCGGGGGGAGGCGAAGTCTCTGAGGCCGTGGGGCCGGCTCGGTGGTCGTCGCGGTACTGCTCTGAGCTGTGCTCATGACCGTGATGCCCCCTGAAGAACGCCGATGGCAGTGCCTCGCGTGGCCGACTGGCGGCTGCAGAGACGTCGTGGCTGGTCGCGCCCACGCGGCGGAGCCGCAAATTTACACAGCCCCGCGCCCCCGAGGGGCGCGCTGAAGGGGACCGGCGACCAGAAGATCTGATCAGCGTTGCACAGGCGCCGAACTGATCCCCGGCACCCCGCGCCCCCTTCCGTTCGCGTGTCGTTCGTCTGCGTGGTATATCGGAACCCACCCCCAAAATCGCAGCTCATGCCCCCCACAACCGGTCCCCGTCCTTTTGTTTTGACCGGAGTGATTGCGCTAGGTACGCTCAGACCTTGTGCCTGGGGTGTGCCCTGACCCTCGTGCGTGCCTTCAAACCGCACCGGAGTGACGAAGCGGCCACCGCGATCCGCGCCCCCTTCTGCCTTGCGGCAGGAGTCCACGGGATCCGACACACCCGACCGCGTGGGTCGGTGACGTTCCAGGTTAGCTTCACCATCGGCACACAGAAACCGGAGAAGTAGTGCCTACGATCCAGCAGCTGGTCCGGAAGGGCCGGCAGGACAAGGTCGAGAAGAACAAGACGCCCGCACTCGAGGGTTCCCCTCAGCGTCGTGGCGTCTGCACGCGTGTGTTCACGACCACCCCGAAGAAGCCGAACTCGGCCCTGCGTAAGGTCGCGCGTGTGCGTCTGACCAGCGGGATCGAGGTCACCGCTTACATTCCGGGTGAGGGACACAACCTGCAGGAGCACTCCATCGTGCTCGTGCGCGGCGGCCGTGTGAAGGACCTGCCGGGTGTTCGCTACAAGATCATCCGCGGCTCGCTCGACACCCAGGGTGTCAAGAACCGCAAGCAGGCCCGCAGCCGCTACGGCGCCAAGAAGGAGAAGTAGAAATGCCTCGTAAGGGCCCCGCCCCGAAGCGCCCGGTCATCATCGACCCGGTCTACGGTTCCCCTCTGGTGACCTCCCTGATCAACAAGGTGCTGCTGAACGGCAAGCGCTCCACCGCCGAGCGCATCGTGTACGGCGCCATGGAGGGCCTGCGCGAGAAGACCAGCAACGACCCGGTCATCACGCTGAAGCGCGCGCTGGAGAACATCAAGCCGACCCTCGAGGTCAAGTCCCGCCGTGTCGGTGGTGCGACGTACCAGGTTCCGATCGAGGTCAAGCCCGGTCGTGCCAACACGCTCGCGCTGCGCTGGCTGGTCGGTTACTCCCGCGCCCGTCGCGAGAAGACCATGACCGAGCGTCTGCTCAACGAGCTTCTCGACGCTTCGAACGGCCTCGGTGCGGCCGTCAAGAAGCGCGAGGACACGCACAAGATGGCCGAGTCCAACAAGGCCTTCGCGCACTACCGCTGGTAGTCGCAGTCCACATCGAGACCGAGAGAAGACTGAAGCCTTATGGCTACCACTTCGCTTGACCTGGCCAAGGTCCGCAACATCGGGATCATGGCCCACATCGACGCGGGCAAGACGACCACCACTGAGCGGATCCTGTTCTACACCGGTGTGTCGTACAAGATCGGTGAGGTCCACGACGGTGCTGCCACCATGGACTGGATGGAGCAGGAGCAGGAGCGTGGCATCACGATCACCTCTGCTGCCACCACCTGTCACTGGCCGCTCGAAGACGTCGATCACACCATCAACATCATCGACACCCCGGGTCACGTCGACTTCACCGTAGAGGTGGAGCGTTCGCTCCGCGTCCTCGACGGTGCCGTGACGGTGTTCGACGGCGTTGCCGGTGTCGAGCCCCAGTCCGAGACGGTTTGGCGTCAGGCGGACCGCTACGGCGTTCCGCGTATCTGCTTCGTCAACAAGCTCGACCGGACCGGTGCCGAGTTCCACCGCTGTGTCGACATGATCAGCGACCGCCTGGGCGCGACGCCGATCGTCATGCAGCTCCCGATCGGTGCCGAGGCCGACTTCAAGGGTGTCGTCGACCTGGTCACGATGAAGGCCCTGGTGTGGTCCGCGGAGGCGGAGAAGGGCGAGATGTACGACGTCGTCGACATCCCGGCCACCCACACCGAGGCTGCCGAGGAGTACCGCGGCAAGCTCGTCGAGACCGTCGCCGAGAACGACGACGAGATCATGGAGCTGTACCTGGAGGGCCAGGAGCCTTCCGTGGAGCAGCTGTACGCCGCGATCCGTCGCATCACCATCGCGTCCGGCAAGTCCAAGGACGTCACGGTCACCCCGGTGTTCTGTGGCACCGCGTTCAAGAACAAGGGCGTCCAGCCCCTGCTCGACGCGGTCGTGCGCTACCTGCCCTCCCCCCTGGACGTCGAGGCCATCGAAGGCCACGACGTGAAGGACCCGGAGGTCGTGGTCAAGCGCAGGCCGTCCGACGACGAGCCGCTGTCCGCCCTCGCATTCAAGATCATGAGCGACCCGCACCTGGGCAAGCTCACGTTCGTCCGGGTGTACTCGGGCCGCCTGGAGTCCGGCACGGCCGTGCTGAACTCCGTCAAGGGCCGCAAGGAGCGCATCGGCAAGATCTACCGCATGCACGCGAACAAGCGTGAGGAGATCGAGTCGGTGGGCGCCGGCGACATCATCGCCGTCATGGGTCTGAAGCAGACCACGACCGGCGAGACGCTGTGCGACGACAAGGCCCCGGTGATCCTGGAGTCCATGGACTTCCCGGCGCCGGTCATCCAGGTCGCCATCGAGCCCAAGTCCAAGGGCGACCAGGAGAAGCTGGGCATCGCGATCCAGCGCCTGGCCGAGGAGGACCCGTCCTTCCAGGTCCACTCGGACGAGGAGACCGGCCAGACCATCATCGGTGGTATGGGCGAGCTGCACCTCGAGGTGCTGGTCGACCGTATGCGCCGTGAGTTCAAGGTCGAGGCCAACGTCGGCAAGCCGCAGGTCGCGTACCGCGAGACGATCCGCAAGGCCGTCGAGCGCGTCGACTACACCCACAAGAAGCAGACCGGTGGTACCGGTCAGTTCGCCAAGGTGCAGATCGCGATCGAGCCCCTCGAGGGCGGCGACACGTCGTACGAGTTCGTGAACAAGGTGACCGGTGGCCGTATCCCGAAGGAGTACATCCCTTCGGTGGACGCCGGTGCGCAGGAGGCCATGCAGTTCGGCATCCTCGCCGGTTACGAGATGACCGGTGTCCGCGTGATCCTGCTCGACGGTGCCTACCACGAGGTCGACTCCTCCGAGCTCGCCTTCAAGATCGCCGGTTCGCAGGCCTTCAAGGAGGCCGCGCGCAAGGCGTCCCCCGTGCTCCTTGAGCCGATGATGGCCGTCGAGGTCACCACGCCCGAGGACTACATGGGTGAGGTCATCGGCGACATCAACTCCCGCCGTGGCCAGATCCAGGCCATGGAGGAGCGGGCCGGTGCCCGCGTCGTGAAGGGCCTCGTGCCCCTCTCGGAGATGTTCGGTTACGTCGGCGACCTGCGCAGCAAGACGTCCGGCCGGGCCAGCTACTCCATGCAGTTCGACTCCTACGCCGAGGTTCCCCGGAACGTCGCCGAGGAGATCATCGCGAAGGCCAAGGGCGAGTAGCGCACCGCGTTCAACGCACCGCGCACACACGCTTTAGGCTTGACCCCGGAGCCTCACGGGCCGTTCCTCCGCATTCGTGGCGGAATGGCCCGGGGCCCGGGAACCAACAGCAAAGATCACCTGGCGCCGATCGAGTCAAGGCGTACAGAACCACTTCCAGGAGGACCCCAGTGGCGAAGGCGAAGTTCGAGCGGACTAAGCCGCACGTCAACATCGGCACCATCGGTCACATCGACCACGGTAAGACGACCCTCACGGCCGCCATTACCAAGGTGCTGCACGACGCGTACCCGGACCTGAACGAGGCGACCGCGTTCGACAACATCGACAAGGCGCCCGAGGAGCGTCAGCGCGGTATCACGATCTCCATCGCGCACGTCGAGTACCAGACGGAGACCCGTCACTACGCCCACGTCGACTGCCCGGGTCACGCGGACTACATCAAGAACATGATCACCGGTGCCGCCCAGATGGACGGCGCGATCCTGGTCGTGGCCGCCACCGACGGCCCGATGCCGCAGACCAAGGAGCACGTGCTCCTGGCCCGCCAGGTCGGCGTTCCGTACATCGTTGTCGCCCTGAACAAGGCCGACATGGTGGACGACGAGGAGATCATGGAGCTCGTCGAGCTCGAGGTCCGTGAGCTGCTCTCCGAGTACGAGTTCCCGGGCGACGACCTGCCGGTCGTCAAGGTCTCCGCGCTGAAGGCGCTCGAGGGTGACCCGGAGTGGACCCAGTCCGTCCTGGACCTGATGTCCGCCGTCGACGAGGCCATCCCGCAGCCCGAGCGTGACGTCGACAAGCCGTTCCTGATGCCGATCGAGGACGTCTTCACGATCACCGGTCGTGGCACCGTCGTCACCGGTCGTATCGAGCGTGGTGTCCTCAAGGTCAACGAGACCGTCGACATCATCGGCATCAAGACCGAGAAGACCACCACCACGGTCACCGGCATCGAGATGTTCCGCAAGCTGCTCGACGAGGGCCAGGCCGGTGAGAACGTCGGTCTGCTCCTCCGTGGCATCAAGCGCGAGGACGTCGAGCGCGGCCAGGTCATCATCAAGCCGGGCTCGGTCACCCCGCACACCGAGTTCGAGGCGCAGGCCTACATCCTGTCCAAGGACGAGGGTGGCCGCCACACGCCGTTCTTCAACAACTACCGTCCGCAGTTCTACTTCCGTACGACGGACGTGACCGGCGTCGTGACCCTCCCCGAGGGCACCGAGATGGTCATGCCGGGTGACAACACCGAGATGAAGGTGGAGCTCATCCAGCCCATCGCCATGGAAGAGGGCCTGAAGTTCGCCATCCGTGAGGGTGGCCGCACGGTCGGCGCCGGCCAGGTCATCAAGATCACGAAGTGATCTTGGCCCGCAAGGGCTGACCCGGTGGGTATCTGAAGGGGCTCGTACGACTTCGGTCGTACGGGCCCTTTCGGCATCTCCGGCATCCCCTGTGTCCCGGCATCCCCTGGGGCCCGTGCGGGAGTTCGAAACTATTCGGCGCGTACGACCCCTGGTTCCCCCGGAGTCGCTCACCCACCATTTGTCATGCCGCTGACCAAATTCGGGTGGAGTCGGGTGGAGGGGTGAGCCATGTCTGTCAGCCGGAGGGCTGTGCTGGGCGCAGGTGCCGCCGCGGTGCCGGTGCTGTCGTCGGGGATCGCCTGGGGCGCCCCGGATTCCGGGCTCCGGACGACGGACCCGGGCGCCTACCTCTCCTTCACCTCGGGAGCGTTCTCCCTGGTCGGCGCCCCGGTCGTGGTGAGCGCCGACGACCACCCCGGAGTCGTACGGGTGGCGGGCGACCTCCGCGACGACATCGAGCGGGTGACGGGGGTGCGGCCGGCCGCGACGATCGCCCGCCGTGCGGTGCTGGTCGGCACGATCGGCCGCAGCCCGCTGATCGACGGCCTGGTGGCGTCCGGAAAGCTGGACGTGACGGGGATCCGGGGCCGCTGGGAGACCTCGCTGCAGACGGTGGTCGACCATCCTCTGCCCGGCGTCGACCAGGCCTTCGTCATCGCCGGCAGCGACCCGCGCGGCACGATCTTCGGGGCGTACGACGTCTCGTACGGCATCGGCGTCTCGCCCTGGCACTGGTGGGACGACGTGCCCCCGGTCCACCGCGACGAGGTCTGGGTGCTGCCGGGCCGCCACACCCAGGGCACCCCGGCGGTGAAGTACCGCGGCTTCTTCGTCAACGACGAGAACCCGGCGCTCGGCACCTGGGCCCCGGCCCACTTCGGCCCCGGCAAGGCCCCGGGCTATCCCGGCGGCTTCAACGCCGACTTCTACGCGAAGGTCTTCGAGGTCCTGCTGCGGCTGAAGGGCAACTACCTCTGGCCGGCCGTCTGGGGGCGGGCGTTCGCCGAGGACGACCCGGAGAACCACCGGCGGGCCGCCTTGTACGGCATTGTCATGGGCACTTCGCACGAGGCGCCGATGATGCGCGGGATCGAGGAATGGAACCGCCACGCGACGGGCGGCACCGACCCCTACGGGGGCACCGGCGAATGGTCCTACCTCCGCAATGCCGAGGCGATCCGCGCCTACTGGCGGGCCGGCATCCAGCGCATGGTGGACGAGGACTTCGAGGGCGTGGTCACCCTCGGCATGCGCGGCAACGGCGACACCGGCCTCCCCGACGGCGACGGCATCGAGCTGATGCGGGAGATCATCGCGGCGCAACGGCAGATCATCGAGGAGGTGACGGGGCGACCGGCCGCCGAGACCCCCCAGGTCTGGACCCTGTACAAGGAGGTCCAGCGCTACTGGGACCGCGGTCTGCGCGCACCGGACGACGTGACCGTGGTCCTCACGGACGACAACTGGGGCAACATCCGCAAGCACCCCTCCCCGCAGGAACCACGCGCCGGCGGCTACGGCCTCTACTACCACTTCGACTACGTGGGAGCCGGCCGCAACTACAAGTGGGTCGACACCGCCAACCTCCGCAACGTCTGGGACCAGCTCCACCAGGCGCACGCCTACGGCAACCACGGCCTGTGGGTGGCCAACGTGGGCGACCTGAAGGGGAACGAACTGCCGACCGAGTTCTTCCTGAACTACGCCTGGAACCCCGAGCGTTGGGGCTTCGACCGGCTGGGGGAGTGGGAACGGAGGCACGCCCGGCAGAACTTCGGCGCGGCGGCGGCCACCGAGATAGCCGAACTGCTCGCGCGCTACGGCCAGTTGCAGGCACGCCGCAAACCGGAGCTGCTCAACCGCCGGATCACGCTCGGGGACGACGGCCAGGTGGTGTACGACGACCGGCAGACGCCCTTCTCCTTCGGCCACGGCGAGCTGGAGCGGGTGACGGAGGAGTGGCGGGAGCTGGGCCGGCGGGCGGCACGCATCGCCCGCCGGCTGCCGGATGCGGCCCAGGACGCATGGTTCGAACTGGTCGGCTACGAGGTGGCGGCGACCGCGAACCTGTACGCGCTGCGGGAGGCCGAGTTCACGAACCTGCTCTACGCCCGCCAGGGCAGGGCGGCGACGAACGACCGCGCGGCGCAGGCGGAGCAGGGCCTGCTCCAGGACCTCGCCCTGGCCGACCGCTTCAACTCCCGGGTGGCGGACGGCAAGTGGCAGGGCTTCCAGACCCAGCCCCACATCGACTACGGCGACGTGGACCGCTACGGCCCCAACGCGCCCTGGCAGCAGCCGGAGAAGGACAACGTGGCGCTCCCGGACGTGCTCTTCCCTGCGGTACGCCGGATCGAGGTGCCGCAGGCGGCGGGGCTGGGCGTGTCGGTGGACCCCGACGAGGAGGGGTCCATGACCCTGCCGCCGTTCAGCCCGTACCAGACCCGGCCGCAGCAGTACGTCGAGGTCTTCAACCGGGGGCGTTCGCCCTTCGACTACCGGGTGGAGACGTCGGCACCCTGGCTGACGGTGGACCGTCCCCGTGGCCGGCTGGTGCGGCAGGTCAGGGTGGAGGTGCGGGTGGACTGGTCCCGGGCCCCGGCCGGCCGCGCGGAGGGGACGCTGACGGTGAGCGGGGCGGGGGAGTCGGTGACGGTGGGGTGTGTCGCCGAGCGGCCGTCGGCTCGCGGCCTGCGGGGATTCGTCGAGGCCGGCGGGTATGTGGCGATCGACGCGGAGCACTACGACCGGTCGGTCGGGGAGTGGCGCCGCCTGGCGGGGATCGGCCGCACCGGGGCCGGGATGACGGCGTGGCCGGTGACGGGAGGCTGGGGCGACTCCCCGGACTCCTGGCCCCGGCTGGAGTACGAGGTGAGCCTGCTGTCGGCGGGGGAGGTGACGGTGTGGGCGTACCTGTCCCCGCGGAATCCGGCACTGGGGACAGGGCGGGGCCTGCGCTACGCGCTCTCCTTCGACGACGAGGACCCCCAGCTGGTGGACATCACCGCGGGCGCGGACGACGGCCTGCTCAACACGGTCTGGGCGCGCAACACCTCCGACAACGTCAACCGGACGGCGACCCGCCACACGCCGGGATCCGGGGTCCACCGCCTGACGTTCTGGTCGGTGGACCCCACGGTGGTGGTGCAGCGGCTGGTGCTCGACATGGGCGGCCTGACACCGACGTATCTGGGACCGCTGGAGAGCCGGCGGCTGTAGCCGCCGGCTCCGCCGGGCTCAGCCGAAGGCGAGCTTGCCCGTCCAACTGCTGATCACCGTGCTGTAACTGCCGATCGCGGTCTTGCCGCCGAAGTAGAGGCGCACGCTGCCGCTGCTCATGTGGGCGTACAGGTCGGGGATCCCGTCGCCGTTGACGTCCGGGATGGCGAAGAAGCGGGGCACGTCGGTGCTGGACCAGCCGCTGGCCGCGTATTCGGCGTCGGACCCGTCAGCACTCGCCGCCGCGGTGGCGAGGGAGAGGATGTCGACGCCGGTACCCGCTGAATTGGCCTTGCCCTTGCGCAGGATCAGCCGGCCGGAGTCCGAGCGGTAGAGCATGTCAGGGATCCCGTCACCACTGATGTCGGCGACCGTGACGAGGTCCCGGGTGGTCCAGGCGCTGCCGGTGTTCAGCAGGGTGGCACCGGCGAAGGAGCCGCCGGTGTAGCCGGTGAAGGCCCAGTACTGGGTGCCGGAGGTCATGAACAGGTCCGGCTGGCCGTCGCCTGTGACGTCCCCGACGGCCAGGATCTGGTCGAAGGCGGACGGGTCGGGGACGTTGACGCTCGCACCGCTGGTGTCCGTGCCCTTGGTCGGCAGCAGGATCGGCAGCCGGGCACAGGTGTTGAAGCCTCCGAAGCCGTCACCAGGGTAGACGTAGAGATTGCCGTCGCCCATGCGGGCGATGAGGTCCTGGAGCCCGTCGCCCGGGTAGTAGTCGCCGGTATGGGTGATCAGCGCGCCCTTCCAGCTGAGGCTGGAGGAGGTGCAGCCGTCGGTGTAGGCGGTGTTCTTGGTGACCTTGCCATAGGACGGGTTCATTCCGTAGAACAGGTCACCGTCCTTGCCGGAGGGGTAGTCGCGCAGGGTGTAGGAGGAGTTCCCGTTGTCGTCCGTCGACTCGCTGATGGCCAGCAGATCGGGTTTGTCGTCACCGGTGAGGTCGGCGGCGGACTCGTCACGGTCGCTGGGGCTGACGAAGATCCGGTAGGAGTTCGGGGCGGCCGACTCGTTGCCGGCAACGGCCTGGTACCTGCCGACCAGCCAGCAGCCGATCCCCAACTCGACGAAGGCGACCTACGACGGCCTCGGTCGGCCGGTGAAGACGACCACCCTGCACCACAACGCCGAGTTCTCGTCCACCACCGGTACCTACAGCGACACGGACGCCTCGGTCACCGTCGTCCCGCCCAGCGGCGCCACCGCCACCAAGACGATCGGCGACGCCCTCGGCCGCGCGGTCAAGCAGATCACCTACACCAACGCCGACCGCTCGGCCAGCACCTACACGGAGACGACGTACGACCCGCTGGGCAACCGCACCCAGATCAAGGACAAGTCCGGCCGCGTCTGGTCCTGGACCTACGACTCCCGCCACCGCGTCCTCACCAGCACCGACCCCGACGCCGGTACCAGCCGCACCTGGTACGACGACCAGGACCACGTCACCCAGACCAAGGACGCCACGGGCAAGGTCCTGCACTACGGCTACGACGCGCTCGGCCGCAAGCTGTCCATGACCGTGGGCTCGGCGAGCCTGCCCGCGGTCGAGTGGACGTACGACACGGCGGCCAACGGGATAGGACTGCCGGCCACGTCCGTACGCCACACCACCCCCGGCGGCTGGACGACCCTCTACCTCGGCGAGACCGAGGTGATGGGCTCCCAGACGACCACGGCCACCAAGGCGATGCGCAGCTATGGCCAGGCCGGTGCCCCGACGGTGGTCCGTTACACCTCCAGCGCCACCTCCGCCCACACCCTGGCCGCCCAGATCACCAACACCCAGGGCACCGGCACGGTCCAGATCAAGCTGGCGTCCGGGATGGCGGTCTCCTCCCGGTCCTACGACGCGTGGGGCAACCTGCGCGGCGACCTGGCCGGCGCGGCGGCCTGGGCCGGCTCACGGACGTACATCGGCGGGGACGACGAGTCGAGCACGGGCCTGATCCACCTGGGCGCGAGGGACTACGACCCCGTAACGGGTCGCTTCACGACCCTCGACCCGGTCATGGACTTCTCCGACCTCCTCCAACTGGGCGGCTACGCCTACGCGGACAACAGCCCGGTGACCAAGTCGGACCCGAACGGCGAGTTCTGGGGCTTCTCCCAGATCGCGCACGCGGCGTGGAAGGCGACGAAGGTCGTCGCGCACGTGGCGTACGAGTACTCCGGTGTCGCGGACATCGTCAGCTGCGCCACCAACCCCTCCCTCGGCTCCTGCCTGATGGCGGCGGCGACGATCGTGATCACGGTCGCGACCTTCGGCGAGGGCGGCCTGGCCCTGGCGGCCGCGAGGGGCGCCATGCGCTTCGGCGGCGGGGTGCTGGCGCGGGGCGCCGAACAAGCGGCGGTGAAGACCGCCGAGAAGACGGTCGTCAACACGGCGGCGAAGGCCGTCGAGAAGAAGGTCGTGAAGACCGCCGAGGAGAAGGCGGCGAAGGCGGTCGAGAAGAAAACGGCTGTCAAAGCTACAGAGAAGTCCGCTGCCAAAACCGCAGAGAAGGACGCGGGCAAGGCGTCCGACGCGGTCGAGGACGCGGTCGAGTCGAGCGGCAAGTGCAACAGCTTCACCCCGGACACGAAGGTCCTTCTGGCCAACGGCAAGACGAAGGCCATCAAGGACCTGAAGCCCGGCGACAAGGTGAAGTCGACGGACCCGGTCCTGGGCGGCCTCGGCACCCAGACGGTCACGGCCACGATCAAGGGCCACGGCACCAAGCACCTCGTCCGCCTGACCCTCGCCAACGGTAAGTCGATCACGGCGACCGACGGCCACCCCATCTGGTTGCCGAAGCTGCACCGCTGGGCGAAGGCGAAGGAACTGCGCTCGGGTGACTGGCTGCAGACGGCGGCCGGCACGTACGTCCAGATCACGGCCGTAAAGGCATGGACCCAGACGGCGACGGTCAACAACCTCACCGTCTCCAGCACGCATACGTACTATGTGGAGGCCGGCGATACGCCGGTCCTCGTCCACAACTGTGATGACGTAGATGAGGGTGCGGACCTCTTCGATACGTTTGACGTGAAGCCTGGGGAGAATCTCAATCTAAGTGAGCCGTCCGCGTCCAATGGGCGGAGTTACATCACCTACGTGGCGGAGGATTCCGATGGCAATGTTCGCTACGTTGGGAGGGCACAGGGAAAGGGGAATCCATTGCAAGTCATGAAGGGTCGCATTGCTCGCGGACATGACATTTTCAAGGAGAATCCGGATCTCACCCCTCGTGTCATCGATGTCCAGCAGAGCATGGATGCGAACAAGGGGGCTGAGGAATTTTTCACTCAGGGGTACGCGCAACGAGGTGCGAGTCTCCTGAACAGTCCTGAATCGCCGGCTCTTGGCTTCTCCAAGACTGCGAGGGGACAGAAATCCGTGCAAATGATGGACGCGTTCTTCGATGAACTCCTATCGCGGTGAGGTAGCAGTGGACTTCGTGGAAATTTGGTTCGACGGTCCAATTCCCGTCGACCGGGACGACGTCGAAGACGCTCTGAATGAGGCGTTGGATGGTATGGGGGAGGTTACTGGCGCGGGGACCGGAGAGTCAGGGTCGAATCTGGATGTGGAAGTCGAAGAAAGTGCCGAAAAAGATATTGTTCTGAGTAGGATCTTCACCGTCATGAGTGAGCTGGAGATCGGTGATTCTGTCAGAATCAGGCCGGGTGACGGAGATCTGTGGATTCGCCCCAGTCAATGGCCCTGAATTGCTCGCGGGACGGGGCCACCTTGAATCCGTATGCGGCAAAGCCCGGTCCCAGAAGGTGGAACGGTCACTGGATACCCAGTCGACATTCATACATCTATGGCCAGGTGTGAACGGCACTATTCGAACGTGGCCTTCGGTTTCAGGTTGAGATTTCGAACCGTTTGGGGAGTGGGGTTGCTGCACCCCAAACGGGATGTGCGTCGTTGGCTAGTCCTCGCCGAGGCGATAATCGAATCGCGTAGTTCCGTAGGGATCGCTGGAAACGAGGCATGTGTATTGGATGCCGAGTAGCGAATTGGCGTCTACCCCGAGGTTGGTGGCGAGGACCCGGGTGGGCAGTGGATGCTGGTCACCCGGGTCGTCGACCGCAATTGAATCGGCTAGAATGCCGCGAATTTTGATTACCTTGTATCTGACCTGGATTCCAGGATCCTCTTCCTCATGGGAATGCTCCTCGTCGAGCTGGGCGCCGCAGATGCCGCAGATGTTCGTATTGTTGGTCACGTCGGTCATGTTCCCCATGCTGTTTGTGAGGACTGAGTGTAATGAAGGGCCAGGTTGGAGACGTGTCATCTCGGGCCGTGGCTGACCATCCGCTGTGATCGTCGAGTTTGGCGGATAACGGCATCATCGCGTCATTTTGGAAATCGGAGAGAAATGTACAAGTATGCTAGCGGTCATTTCTCGATTGTGACGGCCGTGACAGCCGAACTGACCGGTACTCCGCGGCGGGGCCAAGGGCGCCACGAGTTCGTTCGGCCTCACCCAGTCCACAACCGGTGTTGCCACCGTGGCGATCAAGGACGAGCAGTTCGGTCACTCCGTCTCGGCGGGTGACAGCAACCGGGACGGTTACCCGGACCTCGCCGTCGGTGTGCCGTACGAGAAGGTGGGCTCGGCCGAGGAGGCCGGTGGTGTGCACGTGCTGCGTGGCGGCCGGAAGGGGCTGACCGGTGTGGGCTCGCAGTGGTTCACGCGTACGACAGCGGGTGTGCCGGGGGACGCCGTTCAGTACGCGGGCTTCGGTGTCCATGTCCGCCTGCGTGACGTCAACCGTGACGGCTACGCGGACCTCTTGGTCTCCGACCAGTTCGAGAACTACGACACCAGTGTTCTTCTCCCGGCCGGTACCAAGGGTGTCGTGACGACCGGCAGCCGCGAACTGGCCGTGCGGGCCGACTTTCCGCAGCGACCAAGTCATGACCTGTGCTCCCGCAACAGCTCCACGGCCCGGTCGAACGCCGAGTCGCGGTTCTTCGCGAACTCCTCGTCCGTGAAGACGGGTTCGCTGATCTGCGGCGGGATCCCGGTCCCGTCGAAGGTCCGGCCCGTCCGGGTCAGGTACTCCTCGTTGGGCAGCCAGACCGCCATGCCGTCGGGGAGGTTGCGGACCATGACGTCCGAGAAGACGCCCTGGGTCGGCTGCCCGATACGTACGGTGCGTCCCGGGCGGTCGATCAGGGCCTGGGTGAAGGTCTCGCCTGCGCTGACGGTGGAGCCGCCGGTGAGGAGGGCGACCGGGCCGGTGTAGCGGGGCTTGGGCGAGGGGTTCACGGGGATCGGCTCGGGGCGGGTGTGCCTGGTCGGGTCGGCCGGGTCGTTGCGGGCGCGCTTGGCGTAGGCGACGTACGGGGTGTCCGTAAGGCGGTCGGCGATGCGGATGCCGAGGGCGTCGGAGCCGCCGCCGTTGATGCGGAGGTCGATGACCAGCCCGCGCAGGGCGCGGACGCGGGCCGGGGTGAGGACGGTGTCGAGCGCCCGGTCGAGCTCGGCGAGCTGGGCGGTGTACGACGGGTCGTCCTGGTCGTAGCCGTCGAAGCTCGCGATCCGGAGGTAGCCCAGACCCTGCTGCTTCAGGTCCGCGTACGTGATGAGCCCGCCCGCGAAGTCCTGCCGGCCGGTGGCCCGTGCGAGGTCGCGTTCGACGACGAACTTCTTCACCTTGTCGTTGAGTTCCTCGGTGGGGACGACGGTGCCGGGCCGGACCGTGCCGTAGTGCCGGTCGCCGTCCTGGACGAGGACGTGCGCGTCGTGCAGCGGGGTGATCATGCGGCTGAGGATGTCGAAGAGCCGCGCCCGGGGCGTGTTCTTGTGGACGAGGGGCCGGTAGCGGTCGCGGACGGCGTGCCAGTCGATGCCCTTGGCGGCGAAGAAGGGGTAGTTCTCCTCGAACGACTGCCAGAAGACGTCGAAGGCGGTGCGCGGGTCGGTCGCGGCCGGGCGGGTGCAGGCGGCGGGCAGGGAGCCGATCCGGCGCAGCTGCCGGTGCCCCACCGCGACGTCGACGCCGAACCGGGCGTGTTCCCCGTCCGGGGCGGGCCGCACGGTGAGCACGGCGCCCTCGACACCGTACGTCCCCGGCTTCGGGGCCGCCGCGGCGAAGTACCCCTTCAGGCAGCTGACGGCGGTCGTCTGGTACTCCTGCGCCCCGCGCGCGTCGATGGCGAGGACGGTTCCGTACCCGTCCATGCGCCACAGCCCGGTGGCGGTGACGGTGGCGGTGGCGGCATGGGCGGTGGTGGCCGGCGCCGCCCCCGCGGCCGGTACGGCCAGGGCGAGGGCCAGGAGTGGTGCTGTGGCTCCGACTGCGATTCGCACGATGGCGTCCTTCCCCCAACACGCGACTGACGTTTCCGTCCTTCACGGTGCCGGACGCCGAGGAGCCCCGACCATCCGGCAGACGGGTGGGTCGGGGGTGGGGACAGCCTCAGTGCAACCCTTGTGGGCTCAGCCCTGGGGAGCGAAGAGCAGGTTGCGGGTGTGCGGCGGCCGGGCTTCGTTCCAGGGCACCAGCGCACCGTCGTGCTCGGCGATCCAGTGGACCTCGTAGCCGAGGGGTTCGAACTCGGCGACGAGGTCGTCGAGGGAGGCGTCGACCAGGGCCTCCATCACCAGGGTCGGCCGGTCCCGCTTCAGCACCTGCCGGGCTCCGCGGAGCACCGACATCTCGTGCCCCTCCACGTCGATCTTGACGAGGTCCAGCTTGGTCTCGGCGAACACCTCGTCGAGGGTGAGGAGCTGGATGCGCTTGTGCTGGGCGTCAGGGGCGGCGGCGCCCTCCAGGGTCGAGCCGGTGGAGAGCAGGTTCCCGGAGAAACGGACGCTGATGTCGGCCCAGCCGGGCTCGCTGGAGACGCCGGCCTGGTGGAGCTTGATGTTCTGGACGCCGTTGGAGCGGACGTTCACCGAGAGCCGGGCGTGGATCTGGTCGACCGGCTCGAAGGAGTGCACCTTCGCCTTCGGGTTGGCATGCGCGGCGATCATCGAGAAGTAGCCGACATGGGCGCCGACGTCCGCGATGGTCGAACTCCGCGCGGCCAGCCGCGACCAGGTGGCGAGCGTGCCGGGCTCGTAGCCGAACGTCCCGTTCCACAGGGTGTCCATGGCCACCGCATCGTCGTTCACGCAGAACATCACAAACGGCGGACAGTACGGCGACTCGATCTCCACGTAGCCCCGGTACGGGAACTTCTTGCGGTGCACGCGGATGATGTCCCCGGTGGTGACCGGCCTGACCGATGGCGCGTGGGCCAGCATGCGGGCGTTGGCGGCTTCGACCTCGGAAATACGCATTGGGCGATGGTAAAGCCAAGGTCAGAAAATGTCACAGGATTTGGAAATGATCAGTGAGGGAAACTCACAGATTTCCATGGATAGATTTTCCGGAGGCCGTTCATTTCGAATAACCCGGAATTAACCCGTCCTTTTACTTGGACTGCTCGAAGAGCTCGGCCGTGGTGTTGGCGGTGGCGGCGCGGGTCAGCCAGGTGGTGAGGGTGTCGTGGTCGTCGCAGGCGGCGATGCGCTCGCGGGCTTCGTCGCTGACGTCGATGCCGCGGCCACCGAGGACGACGAGGAGGGCTTCGGCGAGGCCTTCGGCTCGGAGGGCCTGGGCTGTCTGGGACTGGAAGATGGAGAGGTCGACGGCCATCAGGTGCCTCCAGAGGTCCGCGGCCGGCGTCTTGCCCAGGCCTTGTTCGGTGAGCTCGATGTAGATGCTCGCGGTGTCTTCGTCGTCGGCCTGCAGGCCCTTCAGGGCGGCTGCCAGTGCTTTCAGTATGGCATCGGACTCCGGGGCGCGGCTGTGCAGCGCGGAGGACAGTACCGCGAGGGAGATGTCCTTGGCGGCCGCTTCCGGAGTGTCGATGACGGGCACGGTGTCCGGGCCCAGGACGAGCGGGCGCAAGGTGAGGGTGGGCCACTGCGGGGGACCGAGGCTGACCTGCTGTGCCGCCCAGGCGGCCGTGTGCCTGTCCCGGCAGACGACCAGCAGTACGGCCGGCATCTTGTACCTGGCGTAGAGATACGCCAGGTAGTAGGCCCAGCTGGCGGGCTTGTCGGCGTCCTGCCCTCCCTGGGCCTCCACGGCGAGCAGGAAGCTGCCGTCTTTCGCCGTGTCGAGGCGGAGGAGGGTGTCGACGCGGCGTTCCAGGGGACGGTTCTCCGTCAGGTCAGTGGGAAACGGTGATGCCGAGACCGGATCGCTGAAGGAGACGCCGAGCGCCCTTACGGCTCGGGGAAAGAGCCCCGGATCCTGCTGGAAGATCCGGTGCACTGAAGTCCGAGGACGGTTCGGCGCTGGGGCGTTCGCCGGCAGTTGCCAACGGCCGCCCGGTGTCCGATGCGAAGCAGCTCCGTATCCTTGAACTGCGGTACGGCATCGTCCGGGCGCAGGCGCTCACGCCGCGTGAGTCGGCGGCCTTCATCGAACAACTGCTGGGGGAGACATGATCCGCAAGACCACGGCCGAGGACGCCTCCGGTCTGACGCGTCTGACGTGGTCCAAGAGCAGCTACAGCAGTGGCAGTGAAGGCGGCTCCTGCGTCGAAGTCGCCACCACGCCCGCCACCGTCCACGTCCGCGACTCCAAGAACACCGCGACCCCCTCCCGCGGCCCCCACCTCGCCTTCCCGCCCGCCACCTGGACGGCCTTCCTCTCCCACGCCGCCACTGCCGACGAGTGAGATACGCCCGCGAGCTGTTCGCACCGCTCGGGGCGGTCGTGGCCGTGGGTGCGCTGAACGCCACCGGCACGTGGTCGTTCGCCGACGTCTCGGTCGGCGCGTTCCTGTCGGACAGACGGCAACAATGGGACCGTCTCTTCGCCGCTGTCTGCTCGCTCTGCGCGTTCGACGCAGACGAGGCCAGGGCGACCGCCGACGAGATGGCCTACTTCCGCGACTACGACCTGTCCGCGCCGATCCTCGTCCTCTGGTCCGCCGGGGTGACAGGGGTCGAGAGCCTCCACGACCCGTCGCCGTCGGTCGTGCGCCGCATGTGCCGCATGGCTGCGGACCTCCAGCTGACCGAGTTCCTCGACATGCTGGTGGCGGTGGCCCTCGACGCCGGCACGGGCGCGGCCACGGGCGCACCCCAGGTCACCGAGATCCTCACCGCCACCTGCGCCCTGGCGGACCCGGCCGGGAACGTCACCCCGCACCACGTCCACCGCATGTGGCGAGTCGCCCGCCTGCCGTCGATGCTCCGCCCGGACTCACCCACTCCGGACCACATCAAGGCAGGGTTCCGGTCGTACGACAGGACGCTGGAGGAGGAGCTGCTCGGCGGCGGTCCGCCGGAGCGCGGCTACCGCTACGTCGGCCCTGCCGAACTCGCCGTCACGGCACGGCAATCCGCGGCCACCGGAACCCCGATCGAGTCCGTGGCCGACTTCGAGTCGTGGGCCGGACGGCAGTCACCGGCCGAGCTGGCCGAGCCGTTCACGTACGTCGTCGGCGCCGACGGGCTGCTACGGCTGGCGCCTCGCCGTAGCGAGCATGTGGCCTGCGCGGGCGCGGCGGCCGTACTCGGGGCCGGAGAGATCACCTTCGTGTTCGTACGCGAGGCGGGTCGCTGGGCGGTGGACGAGGTCAGCAACCAGTCGACGGGCTACTGCCCCGACATCACGTCCTGGCCCGCGGTGGCCCGGGCACTCGACGGCATCCCGCTCGGCCGCCCCACCGCCTTCACTCACGAGGTGGTGTTCCGTCGCTGCCCGGCCTGCGCTGAGCACAACATCGTCCGTGAGGCCGACTTCGTCTGCGTCTTCTGCGGTGGCGAACTGCCGGAGGCATGGAACGTGAGCGTGGACGTGGACGACGCCGACCGGTCAGGTCGGCTGTGAACCGTCGAACCGGATCGCCGCCGCCGCGGCCACTGTGACCGACCGTCCCGCGTACTGGATGACCGAGAAGATCCCGTTGTGGTGGGCGACGATCTGCGCGGCCGTCGGTTCGGTGCCGGCCGGGCGTTCCATCGTGGTGTGGCCGTCGGCGACGAGGACCACGTCGTAGCCGTGGGAGAGGGCGCTGCGGCTGGTGGAGTCGACGCAGTAGTCGGAGGCGAAGCCGGTGACGACGAGCCGGCGTACCGCGCGCTCCTCCAGGACCTGGCCGAGCGTCGTGTCGAGGAAGGAGTCCGCGCTCTCCTTGTCGAGGACCACGTCTCCCGGCCGGGGCGTCAGCGTCGGATGGATCTCCAGCCACTCGGCGGGCAACTGGGCGAACTGCTGCCGCAGGTAGACGACCGGCACGCCGTCGGCGCGGGCCCGGTCCGCGAGCTCGGCGACCCTGCCCAGGCAGGCCTCGCCGTCGTGGGCGTCCTTCATCATGGCGCGCTGCATGTCGATGATGAGCAGTGCGGTGTCCGGCATGAAATGAGCCTGTCCGCGCGGAACGCGGACTACTCCGCCTTGTTCCCGCCACCACCCTGTTGCTGCTGCTGGCCCTCCGGCCGCACCGCGTCCTTCGCCTTCTTCGCGAGGTCGTCGTCCAGCTTCTTGAACTCGCGGACCACGGTGTCGGACATGTCGGCGAGCGAATCGATCTGCTTGGTGATGTCCTCGCGGCCGTCGTGCCAGTTGGACTCGAAGTCGTCGAGGGCGTCGTAGACCGTGCCGCTGCCGACGTCGTCCTTGTACGACTCGAACATCTTCTTGGTGTGGTTGAGACGTTCCTTGATGGAGCGCAGCTTGCGGCCGTAGTCCTCAAGCTCGCTCAGCGGTATGGCGAGATCGCTCTTGCCGTTGCCCACGTGACCGTCCCCCGTTCGCACGTCTCGTAGTCTGGGCCGCACCGTATATCAGATCATCGGGGGAGGGGTTGCGTACACCATGGCTCGCTACATGGAGACGCTCACCATCGAGCGCGGCGGATTCCGGATCAAGGTGCCCGAGTCGTGGTGGGAGTTCGACGTACGGCCGGAGTCCCGGGACGACTCGATCCGGCGGATGGTGAACGAGCGCGTCGCCCAGTACCCGGAGCTGGCCCAGTACCGGGACACGTACATCGCGTTCCTCCGCAAGTCCGCGGCCGACGCGTGGAAGTCGGGCGCGATGTACTGCGGCTGCATGGCGGAGAGCTTCGGCGGAGACACCCCGATCACCGGCTCGGTCACGGTGTCGCTGGTCGGCGGCCGTACCCGCGAGGGCGCACCCCTCTCCAACGACCCGGCCGCCATCGCCGCGCAGCTCGCCCCCAAGGAGGCCCACCGGGAGGGCGACTCCTGGCGCAAGGTGACGACCGTCGACATCCCCGGCGTCGGCCCCGCCGCCCGCACCTACGGCATCGAGGACATCCCGATGCCCGAGGACAGCCTGGGCCGCACGATCCGCGCGGTCCTGATGCAGACGTTCATCCCGGTCCCCGGCCAGGAGGGCAAGGTCGCCCTGGTCGCCGGCAGCAGCCAGGTCCTCGACCTCGCCGACTCCTTCTTCGACATCTTCGACGCGATCACGTCGACGTTCCGCTTCGCGGACTGAGCGGGCCGGCGTCTTGGACTGGAAGAGCGGCGAGGGACTGCTGGGGCTCGACGACCCCGCCGAGTGGGATGCGGCCTTCGAGCGCGGCGAGGATCATCTCGGTACGGCGGTGATCGGGCTGGCGTTCCACTGCCCGCTGGAGGAGGCGTCGCCTCGGATCGTCAAGGTGATGCGGTTGCTGCCCGAGGGCCTGCAGCGGACGAACGCCTTCGTCGCGACGGGGCACGCCGCGCGGCTCAACGAGGCTCTGACTCCGGAGCTGTTCGCGGTTCTGCGGGCCGAAGGCCCCGGCGGCGTCGCCGAGCACCCCATCAGGGACACGCTGACCTTCGTGCCGTTCCGGGACCTGCCGCCCTGGTTCAAGCGCCGGTGGGTGTATCTGGCGGTGCGCAACAAGCTGGAGTACTGGTGGCTGCGCTCCGTGGATGCCATCGGAGAGGGCCGACGGGCGCTGCGCGGCCGCCGTCGCCGAGCCGAGTAGGACCACCGACGCCATGACAGCGGAGTTCCTGATGGACCTCGATCAAGGCATGGTCGAGTATTTCCGGGACATCGCGAACGAGATGATCTCAAGGTTCGGTATCTCCTGCGCGGAGGCCGTGGCCAGAATCAACGAGCGCTATCACGAGGCGGAGATCTCGGCGTACCCCGATCTCATGTGCCACGAGTTCCCGGAGTACTGGTCGTACGGTCTGTACTACTACCCGGATGCGTCCGGACGTCTGCCCACCGGTGACGACGCCGACGACGACGCCGACGACCAGGGTTTCGACCTGTCCGCCCTGCGGGTCCGCCCCGCGCCTGTGGAGGGTTCCCCCTGCTGGACGCTCGGGACCTGACAGCGAGTCCGACCGCCGGGCTTCACCTCGAACGACCGTTCCTTGTAAGTTCGCGTGTGCACAGGTTTGTTGACGGGGCGTACGCGACGGGGGTTGCGGGATCATGGCGGGGTATCGACCGGCGGACTGGCATCCACTCGACCTCGACCGGGACCCCACCCCCGGCGACCCGCAGCGCGTCCGCACCCTCGCCGCGCAGCTGCATGCCTTCGCCGACGACGTCTCCGACGCACTGCGTCTGGTCAAGGGCATGGCCGGCGAGGACACCCTCCTGCAGTGGGCGGGCAAGTCGGCCGAGGTGTTCAAGGAGCAGTTCAAGGACGTCCCGAAGAACCTGAAGAAGCTGAAGAAGTCCTACGAGCTGTGCGGCGACGCGCTCGCCGACTACTGGCCCAAGCTGGAGCGCGCCCAGGCTCTCGCCGACAAGGCTCTCGCGAAGGCGAAGGAGGCGCAGTCGGATCTGTCCTCCGCCAAGTCCCGCCTGTCGTCGGCCGATTCGTGGGTGACGCGGGCGACGAAGGAAGCGGACAAGTACAAGGACGATCCCACCGGCAGCAAGTCCGACGCCGACAAGCCGGACGAGGGGAAGGTCCGGGCCGCTGCGCGGGACGTGCAGAGCGCCAAGTCCGCGCACACCCAGGCCCAGTCGGACGTGACGTCCGCCCAGAGCGCCCTCGACGCGGCGAAGAAGATGGCCGAGGACGCGCGGAAGATGCGCGACGACGCGGCGGGTGAGGCGAAGCGGAAGATCGACGAGGCCTCCGACGCCGGGATCCCGAACCGGCACTGGTGGCAGGACGTCGGGCACTGGTTCGAGGACAACTGGGACACCATCGTCACGGTCTGCAAGGTCGTCGTCGCGGTCGTCGGGATCATCGCGATGATCATCGGCGGGCCGATCCTCGGCGCGATCGTCCTCGTCGCCGCCCTCGTCGTCCTCGCCGACACCCTCTACAAATACTCCCAAGGCCAAGCATCGCTATGGGATGTGGCGTTCGCGGCCCTGGACTGCATACCCGGCGGCAAGGGCATCACCAGCCTCGGCAAGCTCGCCAAGGGGCTGAAGGAGATGAAGAATCTCCGCGGCGGCATGAAGGCCATGAGCCTCGCCGTCCGCGGGCTGGGGAAGAGCGGGCGCCGGATGCTCGACGACGCCCTCACCGGCGGCAAGGATGCGCTCGGTCGCCTCAAGTCGCGTATCCGGGGCTGCGGCGACCCGATCGACATGGCGACCGGTTGGATGTTTCTTGCACAGTCCGATCTGAATCTCCCCGGCACCCTGCCGCTTGGACTTTCCCGGCAGGTGGCATCCGGGTATCGGACGGGCTGGTGGTTCGGGCCCTCCTGGGCCTCCACCCTCGACCAGCGGCTGGAGATCGACGGACAGGGCGTCGTCTTCGTCACCGAGGACGGCCGACTGCTGTCGTACACGCATCCAGCCGACCCGGACACGCCGGCGTTCCCGGAGACCGGGCCCCGCTGGCCCCTCCGTCGTCTCGACGGCGGTGGCTACCGGGTACAGGATCCCGGATCCGGCCTGACGCGCCATTTCGGCAGGCCCAGCCGTGGGCTCTGCCCTCTGCTGCGGATATCGGACCGCCATGGCAACGCAGTTCACTTCGACTACGCCCCCGACGGGGCACCGGTCGCCGTCCGGCACACGGGTGGCTACCTCGTGAGGATCACGACCGACGGCGGGCGCGTGACGGCACTCCACTTGGCGGACGCCGCCGAGGACGGTACGGACGTCGAGGTCATGCGGTTCGGCTATACAGACGGCAACCTCACCGAGGTCGTCAACTCGTCCGGCCTTCCACTGCGATACGCCTATGACGACAGACTGCGCATCACTTCGTGGACGGACACCAACGCAAGTACTTACACCTACGCCTACGACGAGCAGGACCGATGCGTCGCGCAAGGCGGCGAAGCCGGGCACTTGGCTGCTGTCATCGCCTACGACGGCATCGACGACGCCTGGCCCGGAAAGCGCATCACGACCTACACGAGTGCGCAGGGCGCGATCAACCGTTTCGTCGTCGACGAGCGGTTCCTGATCGAGGCGGAGATCGACGCATGCGGCGGCGTGACGGTCAACGAGTACGGCAGCGATCAGCAGTTGGTGACGTGGACGGATGCCCTGGGGCACTCGACGCGCTTCTCCCGCGGTCCTGGCGGGCGGCTCACCGTCGTCACTCGTCCGGACGGAGCGACGACGCGCTATTCCTACACGGAAAGGGGACAACTCGCGACCGTAGCCCTGCCAGGCGGAGCATCGCTTGCGAGGGAGTACGACAGCAGGGGCAACTGCGTCACGGTCACGGACCCCCTCGGTGCCACGACGCACTACGAATACGACGAGACGGGTGCTCTGGCCGGCGTCGTCGACGCGTTGGGCGCCAGGACCCGGCTGACGAACAACGGAAGCGGCCTGTGCGTCGGCATAGTGGACCCGTTGGGGCACCGGGTGACCAGGGAGTATGACGCCTTCGGCCGGATTCGCGCCGTCACGGACCCGGAAGGGAAGGTGACCCGCTACCAGTGGACACCCGAGGGAAAGCTCGCGCGGACAGTCGGCCCGGACGGAGCGACCGAGACGTGGGAGTACGACGGTGAGGGCAACTGCACCCGTCACATGGACGCGGGCGGCGGCGTCACGACGTACGAGTACACGCACTTCGACCTGCTGAGTGCGCGCACCGACGCGAACGGAGTCCGTTACGAGTTCTCCTATGCACCGTCCCTGAACCTGACCAGGGTCACTGACCCAAGAGGACTGACCTGGGACTACACCTATGACGCGGCAGGCCGACTGATCAGCGAGCAGGACTTCGACGACCGCAGGGTCGACTACGGCCGAGATGCCGCGGGCCGGCTCGTCTCCCGCACCAACCCGCTTGGGCAGACCGTCCGCTACAGCCTGGACGCGGTCGGCCGGACCATCGCGAAAGACGCGGCCGGCACCGTCACCTCGTACGAATATGACGCCGACGGTCTGCTGAGCCGGGCCCTGGGTCCGGGCTGCGACATGGTCCGGCACCGGGACGGTGCGGGACGCGTCACAGCCGAGACGATCAACGGTCGTACGCTCTCCTTCCGTTACGACGGCCGGGGACGGCGCCGGGCACGTACCACACCGGCTGGCGCGGTGGCCGAGTACATACTGGACGCGGCGGGCCGGACCACATCACTGACCACCTCGGGGCACCGTCTCGATTTCGCCCACAGCGCGGCAGGGCGTGAGACATCGCGTGCCATCGGCGACTCGTTGCTGCTGGAACACGACTGGGATCCGGCAGGCCGCCTCGTCGGCCAGAGGCTGTCGGCCGCGGGCGAGACCGTGGAGCAGCGCGCCTACGCGTACCGTCCGGACGGCTACCTCGTGGGCATGGAGGACATGCTGACCGGGCCGACCTCGATCGACCTGGACACCGCCGGGCGCGTCACCGGTGTGCGCGCACAGGACTGGGTCGAGTCCTACGCCTACGACCAGGCAGGCAACCAGGTCGAAGCGACGTGGCCGCAGCGTGGCGCGGGCTCGGTGCGGTACGAGTTCGACGGGGCGGGCCGGGTGACCGCCAGGCGTAGGCGTCGTCCCTCCCGCAAGGCGGACGTCTGGACCTACGAGTGGGATGCCGAAGACCGGCTGACGGCCGTCACCACACCGGACGGGACGTTCTGGCGTTATGCCTACGACCCCATGGGACGCCGAATATCGAAGACGCGGTGTGCGGCCGACGGCGTGACACCGGTCGAGATCACTCGATTCGTCTGGGACGGCGTGACCCTGGCCGAACAGACCACGGTCTCCGACAGTCGGCAGCATCCCGTCACCCTCACCTGGGACCACGACGGCCTGCACCCGCTCACACAGACGGAACGGATCACCGACGCGGCGACCCGGCAGGACATCGACTCCCGGTTCTTCGCGATCGTCACCGATCTCGTGGGTACGCCCACCGAACTCGTCGACGAAACCGGCACGGTCGCCTGGCGATCGAGGAGGACGACCTGGGGCGTCACCGTTCGGACAACGGACGGAACGGCTTTCACACCGCTGCGCTTCCCCGGGCAGTATCACGACCCGGAGACGGGCTTCCACTACAACTATCACCGCTACTACGACCCCGAGACCGGCCGATACGCCTCCCAGGACCCGGTCGGCCTAGAGTTCGCCTTCAATCCGGTCACCTATGTCCACAACCCGTGGCGATGGGTGGACCCCCTGGGTCTGGGACCGTGCAACGGCGTCATCGAGCACAACGGGAACGTCCACTACCTGCCGTTGGACGCCGACGGGCGGGCGACCGGCGTCAACGCGATCATCTCGAAGGACATGCTCGACACCGGAAGCTCCGCAGCTCAGGACATCCATCCATCCGGATGGAGCGGGCACGGCACGAGATTCAATGAGGGGCGCGGGCATCTGCTGGCGGATCGCCTGGGAGGACGGGGGGATCTCGAGGAGAACCTGGTGACTCTCACGCAGGATCCCACCAACACCC
Organism: Streptomyces sp. NPDC058464; assembly: GCF_042721035.1. Lineage (NCBI taxonomy): Bacteria > Bacillati > Actinomycetota > Actinomycetes > Kitasatosporales > Streptomycetaceae > Streptomyces > Streptomyces sp. NPDC058464. The sequence goes on along the minus strand of NZ_JBHXMA010000008.1, from coordinate 24,374 downwards.
CGATCATGCGCGACCAGATCGAGCAGAGGATCTATGACGCGGTGGACGCCGGCGAGACCGTCAGATACGAGGTTCGAGCCCACTATCCTGAGCCGGGCGACGTAGCCCCTCATAAATTGACCTTCCATGCCCGTGGGGACAAGGGGTTCACTCTCGACGAAGAACTGGAGAACCCTGCCGGTATGTTCGGATTCGGAGAGACGGAGATGCTGTGACCGCACGAGAAGAGTTGCTGCGACTGGTTCCGCCTCCAGGGGACGCTGCCGCGGAGATCGACTGGGAGTCGGTGGAGGACGAGCTCGGGATCTCCCTGCCTGACGACTACAAGTGGCTGGCAGAGCAGTATGGGTCGGGATCCTTCGATCAGTTCATGAACATTCTGCATCCGAGTTCACGTTTTTATCCCACGCGCCTCGTTGACGCCGCTGAACGTGCGGCCGAAATCTTGGAGCAGATGCCCGAGAGCCTGAAAAGGAAAGTCCCGTACGAGATCGATGACCTATTGGCGGTCGGGAAGACCGACAATGGTGACACGATCTACTGGATTACCGACCCCGAAGAAGACCCGAATTCCTGGACCGTGACGGCGAACGGGGCGCGCAACACCAAGTGGCCGCACTTCGACGGGGGAATCGTGGAATTCCTGGTGGCAATCCTGTCCGGTGCGACCCGGTTGGATGTGTTTCCCAGTGACTTCCCGCACCCGCATCCGGCCTTCACGCCGGACCCGGACCCGAGCGCTCTTCGCCGCCGATGAAGGGCGGGGCGGGATAACCGTCCTGTCCGAAGGCGCGCACCACGAAGACGCCATGTCCGCAATCCCCGCAACGGACCTCCGCGTACCCTGTCCTGTCCGTGCGACGTCCCACTTCCTTGCAGGTCAAGGACCGGGCATCGCAGTTGGGGCAGTGGGCCGCCGTCACCTCGACCTCACCACGCAGGATCTCCCGGCCCAGCACCGACCACCTGTTGTCGTGCGCTGCGTCCATCAGTCGGTCTCCATGAGGGGGACGGCTGCCTTGCCGGGAACGAGTCTCGCAGAGAACACGGCGAGCGATGTGCCGCGGTGGGGATCCGGCAACCCACGAGGAACCATGGATCTGCAGTCCACCGTCACCGCGTTCCCGCGGGCCACGCCGATCGACGGCATGGCCGGCGCCTGGACGTGGCGGCTGAACCCGGTGCTGAACTTCGCGGGGGCGCTGACCGGCGACGGCACCCGGCTTCTCCAGATGAACCAGGTGCGCCGGCACGACGAGGCGCTGGCGCGCGCGGTCCTGGCCTTCGCCCGCGCGCACGAGGCGGAGCTGATCGCCGAGGGGCGCTTCCTGACCTGCGTTGGCGGCTTCGAGGCGTCCGGATACTCCTTCGACGCCGTAGCGGCCGTCGTACCCGGGGTGCACGGCCACCACCGGGTCCAGAACCCCGACCTCACGCCCCTGACCACCATCGTCTTCCCCGCGTACCGGTGCGAGTTCTCGGGGCGGGAGACGCCGGAGGAGGCGGAGGCGAGGTATCACAAGATGCTGACCACCGCGGACATCGGCCGTGGCCCCATGCCGTTCCTGAAGATGCGCTTCGACCACCCCCGTACCGGCGGAGGCAGCGACAACCCGGGGCGTGCCCTGGCCCGGCCCGAGGTCCTGCCGGCCGAGATCCCGGAGCTGAGGAACGCACCCGGCGGGTTCGTGAAGTACGAGAACCACACCGGTGATGTGCGGCGCGTGCAGTGGGACCAGAACGGCACGTGGGTGCTCTCGGGCGCGTCAGGCAGCCAGGAGCTGGAGCTCGACGAGCTTCTGCCCCTGGTGGCGGAGAGCCTGTGCTGACCGTCCGGTCAGTGCGGTCAGGTGACCCGATGTCCGGCAGTCCCCGGCGGGGTCTGGCGGTCTACCGGCTCCTGCCGAGCCTGGGTGACTACGAGACGCTGCGGCTGAACGTCACGGACGCGGTCCGGCTCATGCGCTGGCAGGGGCAGGGGCAGGGGCAAGGGCAGGGAGGTGAGGAGGGGCGGCCCACCGGGTTGCGCGCCGAATGGCTGGACGACGACGGCACTCCCAAGAGCGAGTTTCCCAGCGGCAGCCCCGCCGCACCCGTTCTCAGCCGTCGGCTGGCCGAACGGTTCGGGGACGAGTTGCTGGCGGCTGGAAGCCTGGTGCCTGTGGAGATCGACAAGGCCGGGGGTGACGACTACGTCCTCTACGTGGTCGACCAGGTGGTCGACTGCCTTGATCTGCGCAGGTCGTCCAAGCCGAAGCGGAACGGTGAGGTCAAGAGGCCCGTGTACCGTCCCGAAGCACTGCCGGCTCGGCTGCCCGCCTTCCGGCTGCCGCAGTTCCCCCGTGCCGTCCAATGGAACGGCTGGGCAGTCGATCGGCTCCTCGGGCTCACCGGGGACCAGATCGAGGCCCGTCTGACCTGGTCCGAGGACCCCGCAGTCAAGCCTCATCGCGACCCCTGGGGATTCTGACGCGCCCGATCGGCGGGGACCGGTCCGGGAGCCGCGTCATCCGCGCCGGTTCGGTGTCCCTCGGGGCTTCTGAGCGCGCCCTGTCGGAGGCGGAGCGTCAGCGCAGGGTCGGCACCCCGCCTCCTTCGGTCCGGGTCAGCGTGACGCCGGTCAGACCGCGCAGTCGGCGTTCCGCCAGAGCCGTGAGCTGGCCGGCGGTCGGCGGGGCGGAGCCCAGGCCGATGGCATAGCGGACCGGGTTCGCGGTGAAGGGGCGGGGCCAGGCGTGGCAGTCGGGGACCGACGCCGAGAGGTCGGTGACGAGGGCTCTCATTCTGCCCCTCACCCGGCCTTCGTCCGCGCCCGGGCCCACCGTGAGGACCGCCCAGGCCGCGTGGCGGCGGTGGAGCGGGGGAGGGGCGAGGAGCTCGGCCGGTGGGCAGGGGTCCGTGGTCGCTTCCAGCAACTCCCAGGCCTGGAAAAGCTCTTGGACGACCAGGTCACGCATGCCCGCCGTCACCTGGTCGGTGCAGGGGCGTACGGGGGCGGAGGGTGTCGTGATGGTGAGGGGGAGGCGGGGCTGGGCTCGATCGTCTGTCCGGCCCACCGGCTGCCGCCAGTCCCAGGCCGCCCACGTTGCGAAGAAGTGCCGGAGGAGATCGCCCGGCGCGAGGTCGCCGGCCTCGGCCGTGGTGCGGGCGGCCAGGACGGACCAGGCCAGGCCCGGTATGCCTCCGAACGGTGCCGAGTCCAGGCCCCGGGCCTTCGCCCATGCCTTGACCTGCGTGGCCAGCCGGGTGAAGGCAACCCCGTGCCCGCCCACCGAGGCCAGCACCGCGTCGGCGTCGCTCACCGCGCTGAGCGCGATCGCGGCCTCCTCGCCCAGCTCGGTCCGGCGCGCAACCGCCTCCGCGGGGTCCGTCGATCCCGTGGTGACCACGACCAGGTCCACGTCCAGCCCGTCGATCCGCAACCGCAGACCGGGTACGCGGGCCCCGACCACCTCCCGCACACCCGTCGCCTCGGGGAGAGCGGCGGCCAACCGTGCCCGTACGGCGGGGAGTCCGACCGTGCCGGGCAGCACCGCCACCAGGTCCAGGTCCGCACCGGGCAGCGCGCAGCCCATACGCCGGGAGCCGACGGCATGGACGACACCGTCGGAGAACGTGTCCTCGATGCGGCGGGTGATCTCCTCGGCCATCCGCACCATGTCCTGCACCCCGCCCTGCGCGGCCTCGTCCGCCCACCGCACCTCGCCCGTTCCCAGCGTCACCGTGGCCCGCACCCGCATCGGCTCGTCCCCGCGCCGCGAAAGCAGTGCCAGCTCGCCGATCCTGACCGGCATCGGGGCGAGCCGGGCCGCGCAGGCGGTGGCCAGGGTGTTCGGGTCGGTGGTGCGGCCCAGGCTGAGGTGGGGGGTGAAGCCGGTGTGGCGGCCGCCGCAGCGGGGGAAGTGGCGCAGCAGCGTGCGGTGCAGGTCGGCCCAGGGCTCCTCACCCGCGGCGGCGGGGTCGAGCCAGACGGTCGCGTCGTCCCGGTGGCCGAACCACTGCACCCCCTCCAGCCGGGCGTCGAAGGGAGCGGTGGCGGTCGTCGCGAGCACCGCCGCCGCCCGTTCGAAGGTGTGTTCCGGTACGAATCCGAAGAGCAGGTTCACATGCGGGGGCCAGCGGTGGATCTGCGGGTCGTGGTCCCGGCGGATCTCCTGCAGCGGGGCCCACAGCTCCTCGGGCGGGAGCCACGCCAGCGCCGTCCGGGGCGTCGGTCCTTCGGCAAGGGACTCCAGGGCGTCCGCCTCCGGAGCGCCCACCGCGAGCTCTGCCAGGACACCGTAGTGATCGGAGATGTACGTCCCCTCCGTCGACGGCACGTCACCGCGGAGTTCGGCGCGCCTTGTCCGCAGCCCCTCCCCGCGCAGCAGCACCCGGTCCAGCCGTGAGACCCGGCCCGTCAGCGACGAGATCGCGGCCAGCGGGTTGCCGACCGGGTCGAAGGTCGGGGTCGCGTCGTCGGCGCCGTGCGCCTCGCTCCACGCGTCCCGCAGGCCCAGCAGCACCTGCGGTGTGCCGCCGCCGTCGTTGAAGTCGCCCATCAGGACCAGCTCGGCCTCCACGCCCGCCAGCCCCTCGGCGATGCGCGTGAGTTCCGTCGTGCGCCGTTCGGCGCCGTTCTCGGAGTGGTCGCTGCTCAGATGGGTCGCCGCGACGACCACGGGCCGTCCGCCCGCCTCCACGACGAGGGCGGTCACCGCCTTGTGCGGGCCCAGTTCGTGGTACGCGGCCTCGATGACGGGGAGCCGGCTCAGGAGCAGCAGACCGCACGCGTCGACGTCCCGCCCTCGTGGGTCCGTGCCCAGCGTCCAGCCCGCCCGCACCCACTCCTCGCCCAGCAGCAGGGCGAGGAGTTCCGCCTCGACCTCCTGCAACGCGATCACGTCCACGTCCGCGTCGCGCAGGGCCCGCACCAGCAGAGGCCTGCGCCGGGCACTGTCGATGCGGTCGGCGTCGTACCGGTCCCAGAGCGTGTTCCAGGTCAGTACCCGCACACCGCCGGATCCCCGCACACCGCCGGAGGAGTCCCCGCGTCGAGAGGGCGCGGGCCCCCAGTCCGCGCCGTCCCACGCGTACGGCGTACGGGCCGTGAAGAACGGTGCCCGGAGCAGCCGGGCCTCGCGAACCCGCCCCGCCTCCGTCGCGTCGATCCGGTCCGCCCCCGTGGCCCGGTCCCACACCACCTCGCCGTCGGCCTCGATGAACAGCACCCGGTGCCAGGGGATCTCGCCCCCGGGCACGAACGCGGGCAGCGGGACACGCTTCGGCGCGGCGCCGCGCTGGAGGACGCCGAGGACGAAGCGGGCCGGGTCGAAACGCGCGTCCCAGCGCACCCGGTGATAGATCTCCTCGCTCGTACGCACGCGTCAGACCTCTTCCTCGACGGTCCCGCTCGCCCCGATGTACCAGGTGCGATGGGCGTCGCCCGGATACGGCGGGACGAAGCGCCGCAGCTGGCCGGTGAGCACGTCGGGCGGCACCGGGTGCTCGCGGCGGGTGTTGCGCCGTATCAGCTCGTCCTCGGCGACCAGGACCACGGCGTGTGTGATCAGGGCGTCACGGCGGTGGGCGATCCCGTGCACCAGCGAGCGCTGCTGCTTGGTGAGGGACGTGGCGTCCCACACCACGGTCCCGCCGGCCGCCAGGGCCCGGTCCAGCCGGCCGAGCCCCTCGCGGAGGACCTCGCCGTTGGCCCGCTGGTCGGCGCGTGAGCCGCGCGCCTCGCGCAGGTCGTCCAGGGAGACGTACGCGTCCACGCCCGGGAGCCCGCGTGCGAAGGTGCTCTTGCCGCTGCCGGCCGGACCGACCGTCTGGACCAGCTTCGGGAACGCGCCGGACCGCCAGCGCCAGGTCGCCGCTACGGCCTCGTCGGTACCGCCGATCCGCCCCAGCGCGTACGCCTCCCGGGCCTCGGCCCGGCACCGGGCGGCCGTGTCGGCCGGCAGTTCTGCGAACACCTCCCGCAGCCCGAGATTCCGTACGTCCTCGGCGTGCAGCGCCGACCACTCCACCTGCTCGCGTGCCTCGTCGGTGTCCGCGGTGGCCCGGGCGACCGCATGCAGCAGACCCAGGTCGGCGGCGTACGACAGGCGCACCAGACCGGCCCGCCGGTCTCCGTCCGGAAACGGCAGGTGCAGCGCCGGGTGCAGCCCCACGAGGTCGGCGACCCGGCGGGCGAGCGGTATGCCCGCCACCGTGGCGAGCCGTGCCGCCAGCCGCCCCCGCCGCACTCCGTGCAGCAGCGCGGCCAGGGCACCGGCCAGCAGGTCGTCCCCGGACCGCCCCGCCGGATCGAAGCGCTCGACGGCCCGTGCGTCCCCCTCGCCGGGCAGCCCCGCGGCCTCCGCCAGTGCCCGCGCGTCGACGGCCGCTCCCGATCGCACCGCCCACAGCGCCGCGCCGGCCCCGAGCCCGTTCTCGACGACGGCCGCGTGCATCCAGTGCGTGTCCGTCCGCACATGTCCGGCCCGCACCCACTTGGCCACGCGTTCCCCGAACTCCTGCGCGCCGAACCCGTCCGCGACCCGGACGACGTATCCCTCCTGCCGACCGGGATCCAGCCGCAGAGCGCGCAGCGCCCGCTCGTCGAACACGCCTCGCCACAGCACCCTGGGAACGGGAACGCCCAGCCCGCGCAGGAAGACCACCGTCCGGTCCCAGTCCAGGCAGCGGCCCTCCGCGTCCCAGACCGAGAAGCCGTAGAAGTAGCTCTCCAGGTCGTCGTACGCGATGGAGTGCCGGGCGAACATGTTCTCTCCGCACACCCGCCACCCCTCGGGAACGGCGTGGCCGATCCGGGCCTGGAGTGCCTTGACCCAGGTGCGGGAGGGGTGAGGGGCCGAGTCCAGCGAACGGGCGTGCAGGCCGTCGGCGTAAAGGGTGGTGTTCTCGCCGTCGAGTTTCTCGGTCACGACGACCTCGCGGCCGCGCAGGCCGGACAGGTCGGTGACCCGGAGATCATCGGCGGTCGCGCCGGGCGACCAGGGCAGATGCCGGGTCCGTGGATAGTGCGTACGCATGGTGAACGTCCCCCGTGACAGCCGTTGTGCCTGCTCAGCGTAGGGGTGGGGGTGGCGGCGGGCGAGCGGATTACGGTGCGGCGGGGATCGGCCGAGGCCCTCGCGGACGCCGCCGGGGAGGGACCGGGTTTGACCTGCGTCACTCCGGGGGTATGCTCCCCGGCCCGATTGGCCAGCCCCCCGCCCTCTGTGGCAGACTGTCGGAGTTGCTCGGTCGAGTGTTGATGCTGCGCGCCTCCCGCCGGGAGGACCGGAAGCGAGTCCCACAGTACTCGTCGTCCTAACTGCCACTACGGCAGCACTGGGGCGGACGTACGGGAATCTTTCGGGAAGTGCGGTGCGGCACCGGCCAGGCACCCGGTGGGCCTTCCGCCCCCGGCTTGCGGTTCCGGAAGGGCCGTGCTTTCCCAGCAGGGATGCTCGAACAAGGGGCATCTGTGTCGGCGAGAGCGCGACACACCCGACCGCGTGGGTCGGAGAAGGATGGCGGAACCGCCGGGTTCCAGAGCGTGCAAAGACAGGACTACTGAGTAGCCATGGCGGGACAGAAGATCCGCATCCGGCTCAAGGCCTACGACCACGAGGTCATCGACTCCTCGGCGAAGAAGATCGTCGAGACGGTGACCCGAACTGGTGCGTCGGTCGCGGGCCCGGTGCCGCTGCCCACTGAGAAGAACGTGTACTGCGTCATCAAGTCGCCGCACAAGTACAAGGACTCGCGCGAGCACTTCGAGATGCGCACCCACAAGCGCCTGATCGACATCCTCGACCCGACCCCCAAGACCGTTGACTCTCTGATGCGACTCGACCTCCCGGCCGGTGTCGACATCGAGATCAAGCTCTGAGGCCGGTGATCTGAGAATGGCTAAGCAGATCAAGGGCATCCTGGGCGAGAAGCTCGGCATGACGCAGGTGTGGGACGAGAACAACCGTGTTGTTCCGGTCACCGTCGTCAAGGCCGGCCCCAACGTCGTCACCCAGGTCCGTACCAACGACGTCGACGGCTACGAGTCGGTCCAGATCGCCTTCGGCGAGATCGACCCGCGCAAGGTGAACAAGCCCCTCAAGGGCCACTTCGCCAAGGCCGACGTCACCCCCCGCCGTCACCTTGTCGAGATCCGTACGGCCGACGCCTCCGAGTACACCCTCGGTCAGGAAGTCACCGCCGAGGTCTTCGAGGCCGGCGTGAAGGTCGACGTCACCGGCAAGAGCAAGGGCAAGGGCTTCGCCGGTGTCATGAAGCGTCACAACTTCAAGGGCCTCGGCGCCGGTCACGGCACCCAGCGCAAGCACCGCTCGCCCGGTTCCATCGGTGGCTGCGCCACCCCGGGCCGCGTGTTCAAGGGCCTCCGCATGGCGGGTCGCATGGGCAACGAGCGTGTCACCACCCAGAACCTGACCGTCCACGCCGTTGACGCGGAGAAGGGTCTGCTGCTCATCAAGGGCGCGGTTCCCGGTCCGAACGGCGGCCTCGTCCTGGTCCGCACCGCGGCCAAGGGGGCCTGAGGTAACCGATGAGCACTGTTGACATCCTTTCGCCTGCCGGCGAGAAGACCGGTAGCGTCGAGCTCCCCGCGGAGATCTTCGGCGTGGAGAAGGTCAGCATCCCGCTGATCCACCAGGTCGTCGTCGCGCAGAACGCGGCCGCCCGCCAGGGCACGCACAAGACGAAGACCCGTGGCGAGGTCCGTGGTGGTGGCAAGAAGCCTTACCGCCAGAAGGGCACCGGCCGCGCCCGTCAGGGCTCGACCCGCGCGCCGCAGTTCGCCGGCGGTGGCGTCGTCCACGGCCCGCAGCCGCGTGACTACTCGCAGCGCACCCCGAAGAAGATGAAGGCTGCCGCTCTGCGTCACGCCCTCACCGACCGGGCGCGTCACAACCGCATCCACGTCGTCACCGGCGTGATCGCGGGCGAGACCCCCAGCACCAAGGCCGCTCGCACGCTGTTCGGCAAGATCTCGGAGCGCAAGAACCTGCTCCTGGTCATCGACCGTGCCGACGAGGCCGCGTGGCTGTCCGCCCGCAACCTGCCCCAGGTCCACATCCTGGAGCCGGGCCAGCTGAACACGTACGACGTGATCGTCTCGGACGACGTGGTCTTCACCCAGGCCGCCTTCGAGTCCTTCGTCGCCGGCCCGAAGGCCAACGACACCGAAGGGACCGAGGTCTGATGGCTACCCGCCACCCGAGCATCGCCTCGAAGGCCGCCAAGGCCGCCAAGGCCGCGCGCGTCGCCAAGGCGCGCCGCCACGAGGCCGAGGGCAAGAACACCGTCGAGACGCCGATCAGCAAGTCGTACACGGACCCCCGTGACGTGCTGCTGAAGCCGGTCGTCTCGGAGAAGAGCTACGCGCTCCTGGACGAGAACAAGTACACGTTCGTCGTCGCCCCGGGCGCCAACAAGACCCAGATCAAGCAGGCCGTCCAGGCGGTCTTCTCGGTCAAGGTCACCGGGGTCAACACCCTCAACCGCCAGGGCAAGCGCAAGCGCACCAAGACCGGTTTCGGTCAGCGCGCGGGCTCCAAGCGCGCGATCGTGACCCTCGCCGAGGGCGACCGTATCGACATCTTCGGCGGTCCGACCGCGTAAGCGGGTCGGATCGTCCGATATCGGACGAGGACTGAGAAATGGGAATCCGCAAGTACAAGCCGACTACGCCGGGCCGTCGTGGCGCCAGCGTCGCCGACTTCGTCGAGGTCACGCGGTCCACGCCGGAGAAGTCGCTGGTCCGCCCGCTGCACAGCAAGGGCGGCCGTAACAACGCCGGTCGTGTGACCGTTCGCCACCAGGGTGGCGGACACAAGCGCGCCTACCGAGTGATCGACTTCCGTCGTCACGACAAGGACGGCGTGCCGGCGAAGGTCGCGCACATCGAGTACGACCCCAACCGCACCGCGCGCATCGCGCTGCTGCACTACGCGGACGGCGAGAAGCGCTACATCCTCGCCCCGCGCAACCTGCAGCAGGGCGACACCGTGGAGAACGGTCCCGGGGCCGACATCAAGCCGGGCAACAACCTGGCCCTCCGCAACATCCCGGTCGGTACCACGGTCCACGCGATCGAGCTCCGTCCCGGCGGTGGCGCCAAGTTCGCCCGCTCCGCGGGTGCCTCGGTGCAGCTGCTCGCGCGTGAGGGCGCCATGGCGACCCTCCGTATGCCGTCCGGCGAGATCCGCATGGTGGACGCGCGCTGCCGCGCCACCGTCGGTGAGGTCGGCAACGCCGAGCAGTCGAACATCAACTGGGGCAAGGCCGGCCGCAAGCGGTGGCTGGGCGTTCGCCCGACCGTCCGTGGTGTCGTCATGAACCCGGTCGACCACCCGCACGGTGGTGGTGAGGGCCGGACGTCCGGTGGTCGTCACCCCGTGTCCCCGTGGGGCAAGAAGGAAGGTCGTACTCGTTCGCCCAAGAAGGCGTCGAACAAGTACATCGTCCGCCGCCGCAAGACGAACAAGAAGCGTTAAGGACTGGTTGAGATGCCTCGTAGCTTGAAGAAGGGGCCCTTCGTCGACGACCACCTGATCAAGAAGGTGGACGCCCAGAACGAAGCCGGCACCAAGAACGTCATCAAGACCTGGTCCCGCCGCTCGATGATCGTCCCGGCCATGCTGGGGCACACCCTCGCGGTGCACAACGGCAAGACCCACATCCCGGTGTTCGTCACCGAGTCGATGGTCGGCCACAAGCTCGGCGAGTTCTCGCCGACCCGCACCTTCCGGGGCCACGTCAAGGACGACCGGAAGTCGAAGCGCCGCTAGCAGCGGATCGCATTCAGACACGTAAGTAACTGAGAGGGACAACCATGGAAGCCAGGGCCCAGGCGCGGTACATCCGCGTCACGCCCATGAAGGCCCGCCGCGTGGTGGACCTGATCCGTGGCATGGACGCCACGGAGGCTCAGGCTGTTCTGCGATTCGCTCCGCAGGCAGCCTCCGTGCCGGTCGGCAAGGTGCTCGACAGCGCCATCGCCAACGCCGCGCACAACTACGACCACACCGACGCCGACAGCCTCTTCATCTCCGAGGCGTACGTCGACGAGGGTCCGACCCTGAAGCGGTTCCGTCCGCGCGCCCAGGGCCGTGCCTACCGGATCCGCAAGCGGACCAGCCACATCACCGTGGTCGTCAGCAGCAAGGAAGGAACCCGGTAATGGGCCAGAAGGTAAACCCGCATGGGTTCCGGCTCGGTGTCACGACCGACTTCAAGTCGCGTTGGTACGCCGACAAGCTGTACAAGGACTACGTCAAGGAAGACGTCGCCATCCGTCGGATGATGACGTCCGGCATGGAGCGCGCCGGTATCTCGAAGGTTGAGATCGAGCGCACCCGTGACCGTGTCCGCGTGGACATCCACACCGCGCGTCCCGGCATCGTCATCGGCCGCCGCGGCGCCGAGGCCGACCGCATCCGCGGTGACCTGGAGAAGCTGACCGGCAAGCAGGTCCAGCTGAACATCCTCGAGGTCAAGAACCCGGAGACGGACGCTCAGCTGGTGGCCCAGGCCGTCGCCGAGCAGCTCTCCTCCCGCGTCTCCTTCCGCCGTGCCATGCGCAAGAGCATGCAGTCGGCGATGAAGGCCGGCGCCAAGGGCATCAAGATCCAGTGCGGTGGCCGCCTCGGCGGCGCCGAGATGTCCCGCTCGGAGTTCTACCGCGAGGGCCGTGTGCCCCTGCACACGCTCCGCGCGAACGTGGACTACGGCTTCTTCGAGGCCAAGACGACCTTCGGCCGTATCGGTGTGAAGGTCTGGATCTACAAGGGCGACGTCAAGAACATCGCCGAGGTCCGCGCCGAGAACGCCGCTGCCCGCGCCGGCAACCGCCCGGCCCGTGGTGGTGGCGCTGGTGACCGCCCGGCCCGTGGTGGCCGTGGTGGCGAGCGGCGCGGTCGCAAGCCGCAGCAGGCTCCCGCTGCCGAGGCCCCCCAGGCCGAGGCCGCTGCCGCTCCGGCTGCTGAGAGCACCGGAACGGAGGCCTGACCGACATGCTGATCCCCCGTAGGGTCAAGCACCGCAAGCAGCACCACCCGAAGCGTCGCGGTGAGGCCAAGGGCGGTACGACGGTCGCGTTCGGCGAGTACGGCATCCAGGCCCTCACGCCGGCGTACGTGACCAACCGCCAGATCGAGGCGGCCCGTATCGCGATGACCCGCCACATCAAGCGTGGCGGCAAGGTCTGGATCAACATCTACCCGGACCGCCCGCTGACGAAGAAGCCTGCCGAGACCCGCATGGGTTCCGGTAAGGGTTCTCCGGAGTGGTGGATCGCGAACGTGCACCCGGGCCGGGTCATGTTCGAGCTGTCCTACCCCAACGAGAAGATCGCCCGTGAGGCCCTGACTCGCGCAGCCCACAAGCTGCCGATGAAGTGCCGGATCGTCAAGCGCGAGGCAGGTGAAGCGTGATGTCGGCCGGTACCAAGGCGTCCGAGCTGCGCGAGCTGGGCAACGAGGAGCTTCTGGGCAAGCTCCGCGAGGCCAAGGAAGAGCTGTTCAACCTCCGCTTCCAGGCGGCGACGGGTCAGCTCGAGAACCACGGTCGGCTCAAGGCCGTCCGTAAGGACATCGCGCGGATCTACACCCTGATGCGCGAGCGTGAGCTGGGCATCGAAACGGTGGAGAACGCCTGATGAGCGAGAGCAATGTGACTGAGCAGAACACCGCGGCGCGCGACAGCTTCCGCAAGACCCGTGAGGGTCTCGTCGTCAGCGACAAGATGGACAAGACCGTCGTCGTCGCCGTCGAGGACCGCGTCAAGCACGCGCTGTACGGCAAGGTCATCCGCCGTACGAACAAGCTCAAGGCGCACGACGAGCAGAACGCCGCGGGCGTCGGCGACCGTGTCCTCCTCATGGAGACCCGGCCGCTGTCCGCGACGAAGCGCTGGCGCATCGTCGAGATCCTCGAGAAGGCCAAGTAAATCTCCTGCGGGGCATCCCTCGCAGGACAGTTCCGCCAGGCTCCGGGCGGGTGTGTAGGTTTCACACCCGCCCGGGGAACCGGCAGACAAACAGGAGATAGACGTGATCCAGCAGGAGTCGCGACTGCGTGTCGCCGACAACACTGGTGCGAAGGAGATCCTTTGCATCCGTGTGCTCGGTGGCTCCGGTCGCCGCTACGCGGGCATCGGTGACGTCATCGTCGCCACCGTCAAGGACGCGATCCCCGGCGGCAACGTGAAGAAGGGTGACGTCATCAAGGCGGTCATCGTTCGCACCGTCAAGGAGCGCCGCCGTCCGGACGGCTCGTACATCCGCTTCGACGAGAACGCCGCTGTCATTCTCAAGAACGACGGCGACCCTCGTGGCACCCGTATCTTCGGCCCGGTCGGCCGTGAGCTGCGCGAGAAGAAGTTCATGAAGATCATCTCGCTGGCTCCGGAGGTGCTGTAAGCATGAAGATCAAGAAGGGCGACCTGGTCCAGGTCATCACCGGTAAGGACAAGGGCAAGCAGGGCAAGGTCATCGCGGCCTACCCCCGCGAGGACCGTGTCCTGGTCGAGGGTGTCAACCGGGTCAAGAAGCACACCAAGGCCGGTCCGACCGCTCGCGGTTCGCAGGCCGGCGGCATCGTCACGACCGAGGCGCCCGTCCACGTCTCCAACGTCCAGCTGGTCGTTGAGAAGGACGGCAACAAGGTCGTCACGCGTGTCGGTTACCGCTTCGACGACGAAGGCAACAAGATCCGCGTTGCCAAGCGGACGGGTGAGGACATCTGATGGCTACCACCACTGCTCCGCGTCTGAAGCTGAAGTACCGCGAGGAGATCGCGGGCAAGATGCGTGACGAGTTCAAGTACGAGAACGTCATGCAGATCCCCGGCCTCGTCAAGATCGTGGTCAACATGGGTGTGGGCGACGCCGCCCGCGACTCCAAGCTGATCGAGGGCGCCATCCGCGACCTCACCACGATCACCGGCCAGAAGCCGCAGGTCACCAAGGCCCGCAAGTCCATCGCGCAGTTCAAGCTGCGTGAGGGCCAGCCGATCGGTGCCCACGTCACGCTCCGTGGCGACCGCATGTGGGAGTTCCTGGACCGCACCCTGTCGCTCGCGCTCCCGCGTATCCGCGACTTCCGTGGTCTGTCCCCCAAGCAGTTCGACGGCCGTGGCAACTACACCTTCGGTCTCACGGAGCAGGTCATGTTCCACGAGATCGACCAGGACAAGATCGACCGTACCCGGGGTATGGACATCACCGTGGTGACCACGGCGACCAACGACGCTGAGGGCCGCGCGCTCCTTCGTCACCTCGGCTTCCCGTTCAAGGAGGCGTGAGCGAGATGGCGAAGAAGGCTCTGATTGCCAAGGCTGCTCGCAAGCCCAAGTTCGGTGTGCGTGGCTACACGCGCTGCCAGCGCTGCGGCCGTCCGCACTCCGTGTACCGCAAGTTCGGCCTGTGCCGCGTGTGCCTTCGTGAGATGGCTCACCGTGGCGAGCTGCCGGGCGTGACCAAGAGCTCCTGGTAATCCCCCTTTTAGGGATTCCCAGGGCTCTCGGTAAGCAATGGGCGTGTCAGGCGCCCTCCCTTCCATGGCTTAGGCTTGGAGGGTTGGGCGCCTGACAGTCGCCCGTACGACTTACTACGCCGTAGGTCCACCGCGCCGCACCCGTCCCGTCTCGGATCGGGGAGAGGGATGGCGCACCAGGAAACCCCGGCGAGAGAGGCCACAGGCCAATTCATGACCATGACTGATCCGATCGCAGACATGCTGACGCGTCTGCGGAACGCGAACTCGGCGTACCACGACTCCGTGACGATGCCGGCGTCCAAGATCAAGTCTCACATCGCGGAGATCCTCCAGCAGGAGGGCTTCATCACGGGCTGGAAGGTCGAGGACGCCGAGGTCGGCAAGAACCTCGTCCTGGACCTGAAGTTCGGTCCCAACCGTGAGCGCTCCATCGCGGGCATCAAGCGGATCTCCAAGCCCGGTCTCCGGGTGTACGCGAAGTCCACCTCCCTGCCCAAGGTGCTGGGCGGCCTCGGCGTGGCGATCATCTCCACGTCGCACGGGCTCCTCACCGACAAGCAGGCCGGCAAGAAGGGCGTAGGCGGGGAAGTCCTCGCCTACGTCTGGTAGCAGAAGGGAACGGAGGAAACAGCTATGTCGCGTATCGGCAAGCTCCCCATCGCGGTTCCCGCCGGCGTGGACGTCACCATCGACGGCCGCACGGTGCAGGTCAAGGGCCCCAAGGGCGAGCTGACCCACACCATCGTGGCTCCGATCGACATCGCCAAGGGCGAGGACGGCACTCTCGCGGTGACCCGCCCCAACGACGAGCGTCAGAGCAAGGCCCTGCACGGCCTGTCCCGCACGCTGGTGGCGAACATGATCACCGGCGTGACCCAGGGTTACGTGAAGAAGCTCGAGATCAGCGGTGTCGGTTACCGCGTGACCGCCAAGGGCTCGAACCTTGAGTTCGCGCTCGGTTACAGCCACCCGATCCTGGTCGAGGCCCCCGAGGGCATCACCTTCAAGGTCGAGGCTCCGACCCGTTTCTCGGTCGAGGGCATCGACAAGCAGAAGGTCGGCGAGGTCGCGGCCAACATCCGCAAGCTGCGCAAGCCCGACCCGTACAAGGCCAAGGGCGTCAAGTACGAGGGCGAAGTCATCCGCCGCAAGGTCGGAAAGGCGGGTAAGTAAGCCATGGCATACGGGCAGAAGATCCTCAAGGGCGACGCCTACAAGCGCGCCGCGATCAAGCGCCGTCACATCCGGATCCGCAAGAACATCTCCGGTACGGCGGAGCGCCCCCGTCTGGTCGTGACCCGCTCCAACCGCCACATCGTGGCGCAGGTGATCGACGACCTGAAGGGCCACACCCTGGCGTCCGCGTCCACCCTGGACGCGTCCGTCCGCGGTGGCGAGGGCGACAAGTCCGCGCAGGCCAAGCAGGTCGGCGCCCTGGTCGCCGAGCGCGCCAAGGCCGCCGGTGTCGAGGCCGTGGTGTTCGACCGTGGTGGTAACCAGTACGCCGGGCGCATCGCCGCCCTGGCGGACGCCGCCCGCGAGGCCGGGCTCAAGTTCTGAGCCGCTTGTAGCTAGCGGAAAGAGAGAGGTAATCCAATGGCTGGACCCCAGCGCCGCGGTGGCGGTGCCGGTGGCGGCGAGCGGCGGGACCGGAAGGGCCGTGACGGCGGCGCTGCTGCCGCCGAGAAGACCGCGTACGTTGAGCGCGTTGTCGCGATCAACCGCGTCGCCAAGGTTGTGAAGGGTGGTCGTCGCTTCAGCTTCACCGCGCTCGTTGTGGTGGGTGACGGTGACGGCACCGTGGGTGTCGGTTACGGCAAGGCCAAGGAGGTGCCGGCCGCCATCGCCAAGGGCGTTGAGGAGGCCAAGAAGCACTTCTTCAAGGTCCCGCGTATCCAGGGCACCATCCCGCACCCGATCCAGGGTGAGAAGGCTGCCGGCGTCGTTCTCCTCAAGCCGGCTTCGCCGGGTACCGGTGTGATCGCCGGTGGTCCCGTGCGTGCCGTCCTGGAGTGCGCCGGTATCCACGACGTGCTGTCGAAGTCGCTCGGCTCCGACAACGCGATCAACATCGTGCACGCGACCGTGGCGGCCCTGAAGGGTCTGCAGCGTCCCGAGGAGATCGCGGCCCGCCGCGGTCTGCCGCTCGAGGACGTCGCTCCCGCCGCTCTGCTCCGTGCGCGTGCCGGGGCGGGTGTGTGATCATGGCGCAGCTCAAGATCACGCAGGTCAAGTCCTACATCGGCAGCAAGCAGAACCACCGTGACACCCTGCGTTCCCTTGGTCTCAAGGGCATCAACACGCAGGTCGTCAAGGAGGACCGCCCCGAGTTCCGCGGCATGGTGCACACCGTCCGCCACCTCGTGTCGGTCGAGGAGGTCGACTGATCATGGCGGAGCAGAACCCGCTCAAGATCCACAACCTCCGTCCGGCCCCCGGCGCCAAGACCGCCAAGACCCGTGTCGGTCGTGGTGAGGCGTCGAAGGGTAAGACGGCCGGTCGTGGTACCAAGGGTACGAAGGCCCGTTACCAGGTTCCGGAGCGCTTCGAGGGTGGCCAGATGCCCCTCCACATGCGTCTTCCGAAGCTGAAGGGCTTCAAGAACCCGTTCAAGACCGAGTACCAGGTCGTGAACCTCGAGAAGCTGGCCGCGCTGTACCCGGAGGGTGGCGAGGTCACCGTCGAGGGTCTCGTCGCCAAGGGTGCCGTTCGCAAGAACAGCCTCGTCAAGGTCCTCGGCCAGGGTGAGGTCTCCGTGGCGCTGCAGGTGACGGTCGACGCCGTCTCCGGCTCCGCCAAGGAGAAGATCACCGCCGCCGGCGGCACCGTCACCGAGCTCGTCTGATCATTTCGGACGTCTCGATGACGTAAGCATTTCCCGACCGGGGATACCTCACAATGGGGTATCCCCGGTTGGTCGTTCCTAGGGGGGCAGTACGGCCGGTAAGGTGGCCAGCACTGTTCTTTTTCCCATTCGTCGAACCTCAAGACCGTCACCCTTGACGCAGTTGCGCGGGGGTCGCAGGAGGCACCGTGCTCACCGCGTTCGCCCGGGCGTTCAGGACGCCCGACCTGCGCAAGAAGCTGCTCTTCACGCTCGGCATCATCGTGGTGTACCGGGTCGGTACCCACATCCCGATCCCCGGCGTCAACTACAAAGCCGTCCAGACGTGTGTCGGCGAGGCGTCCGGCAACCAGGGCCTGTTCGGTCTTGTGAACATGTTCAGCGGTGGCGCGCTGCTCCAGATCACGATCTTCGCGCTCGGCATCATGCCGTACATCACCGCCAGCATCATCCTTCAGCTGCTGACCGTGGTCATCCCGCGTCTGGAAGCCCTGAAGAAGGAGGGCCAGGCGGGCACGGCGAAGATCACGCAGTACACCCGTTACCTGACGGTGGCGCTCGCCATCCTGCAGGGCACCGGCCTGGTGGCCACCGCCCGCAGCGGCGCCCTGTTCTCCGGCTGCACGGTCGCTTCCAGCATCGTCCCGGACCAGGCGATCTTCACCACGATCACCATGGTCATCTGCATGACCGCCGGTACGGCCGTCGTCATGTGGCTCGGCGAGCTGATCACCGACCGCGGCATCGGCAACGGCATGTCGATCCTGATGTTCATCTCGATCGCCGCGACCTTCCCGTCCGCGCTGTGGACCATCAAGAAGCAGGGCACCCTGGCCGGCGGCTGGATCGAGTTCGGCTCGGTCATCGCGGTGGGCCTGGTCATGGTCGCGCTGGTGGTCTTCGTCGAGCAGGCCCAGCGCCGCATCCCGGTGCAGTACGCGAAGCGCATGATCGGCCGCCGTTCCTACGGCGGTACGTCCACGTACATCCCGCTCAAGGTCAACCAGGCGGGTGTGATCCCGGTCATTTTCGCCTCGTCGCTGCTCTACATTCCGGCACTGGTCGCCCAGTTCGCGGGCGGTACCTCGAGCTGGAAGACGTGGATCGAGACCAACCTGACCAAGGGCACGCACCCGGTTTACATCAGCATGTACTTCTTGCTGATCGTTTTCTTCTCGTTCTTCTACGTGGCGATCTCCTTCAACCCCGAGGAAGTCGCCGACAACATGAAGAAGTATGGTGGCTTCATCCCGGGCATCCGGGCTGGCCGACCGACCGCTGAGTACCTGTCGTACGTGCTCAACCGGATCACCTGGCCGGGTTCGCTGTATCTGGGGCTGATCGCTCTCGTGCCGACGATGGCGTTGGTGGGCTTTGGGGCAAGCAACAACTTCCCGTTCGGTGGTACCAGCATCCTGATCATCGTGGGTGTGGGTCTGGAAACGGTGAAGCAGATCGAGAGCCAGCTTCAGCAGCGCAATTACGAAGGGTTCCTCCGCTGATGCGAATCGTCCTCGTCGGGCCGCCTGGCGCCGGTAAGGGAACGCAAGCCGTTCGCCTTGCCAAGGAGCTGCAGATCCCGCACATCTCCACGGGCGACCTGTTCCGCGCCAACATCAGCCAGAAGACGGAGCTCGGGAAACTCGCGAAGTCCTACATGGACGCCGGCAACCTGGTCCCCGACGAGGTCACCATCGCCATGGCCAAGGACCGCATGGAGCAGGAGGACGCCGTGAACGGCTTCCTGCTGGACGGTTTCCCGCGCAACGTCTCGCAGGCCGAGGCGCTCGACGAACTGCTGACGACCGAGAAGATCAAGCTGGACGCCGTGCTCGACCTGGAGGTCTCGGAGGACGAGGTCGTCAAGCGGATCGCGGGCCGCCGCATCTGCCGCAACGACTCGTCCCACGTCTTCCACGTGACGTACACCCCGCCGAAGGTCGAGGGCGTCTGCGACATCTGCGGCGGCGAGCTGTACCAGCGCGACGACGACTCCGAGGACACCGTCCGGACGCGGCTCGAGGTCTACCACACGCAGACCGAGCCGATCATCGACTACTACAAGGCTCAGGGTCTGGTCGTGACGATCTCCTCCCTGGGTCCGGTGGACGAGATCACGCAGCGGGCGCTCGAGGTACTCAAGCGCGAAAAGGCCGAGAACAAGTAGATCGCGCCGTCCGACCGGTCGCGGTGCCCTCAGGGGCGCCGCGACCGTCGTGTTTGTGCACGCAGCCCGGCGGACAGCCCGGCGGACGAGGTCGTCAAGCGGATCGCATGGTTCCTTGTCATATTCATGCCCAACTCTTAATTGATGTGGACATGAAGTCCGTAGGACACATAGTGTTCACAGCGACCTCACCGGCAACACCGGTGATGCACAACCTAGTTGGGGGAACAGTGATCAACTCGAAGCTCGCTCGCGCGGCCATGGTGGTCGGCGCGTCCGCCGCCCTGGTGGTCGGGCTGAGTGCTTCGGCGCAGGCCGACAGCGACAAGCAGATCAACCTTCCGTCGAGCCGTGGCTACATGCACTTCCACGACGACGGCGATGTCTTCTCGGTCTGTGACACCAAGGCCGACGGGTACGGGGTGACCGGTGCTCTGTGGGTCCGGAACTCCGCCGGCATCACGTCGAGGCTGTGGACCCTCGACGACGGCGGCGACTCCGGCTGCGACAAGAAGGGCGAGAACATCGGCCAGCTCTCCGTCTACAAGATGGAGGTCTGGTGGAACGGGGGCGGCGCTGCCGTCTGGTCGCCGGACTGGTTCAACGAGTGAACCGCGGGTGAGTTCGCCCTCGGCCCAGGCGCCTTGATGCTTCACCTGCCCGTGGGCTGAGATCGATCGCAGAGGGGCTGCTCCGGTATCGCGGGAGCAGCCCCTTCCTCGTTGTCCCGCACCCCGACCGGCCGGATCCCGGTCCCCGTCGTCATTCCCGTGGAGGTTCGAGCATGGCTCCCGACCCGCATGCCCGCGCGGCGTTCACCACGTCCTCTCCCAAGGCGCGACCAGCAGCGGAATCCGCCGAACGGCGGCCGCTGCCTCGCCCTCGCCCTCGCCCTCGCAAGGCTCGACGCCTGCTGGTGGCTGCCGCCGTAGCGGTGCTCGTCGCCGTGGGGCTCGCGGTGCCGCTCGCGCTGCGCGGCGGCGACACGCATGAGAGGGCCGCCGGCGTGCCGGATGCCAAGGACGTGGCGGCGCACCCGGACCAGTCGCCGCCTCGGGAGCTGATCGCGGCGGGGCGGACCGCCGTCTCGGCGTACTACACGGCGAAACTCGTGAAGCAGCCGGACGGGAACGCGATCGGCACCTACGAGTGGCGGCTGCTCGACACGGCCACCGAGCGGTACGAGAAGACCGACTGGGCCTGGCTGGACGTCGCCCCCGGGACGCGGACCGCGGCGGTGCTCGAGCGTGATCTGCCCGTCCGCCGGATAGGGCTGCTTGACCTGGCCACGGGAAAGGTGCGGCGCTGGATCAAGGTCGACCGGAGCGTCGGCGGCGTGCAGTTCTCACCGGACGGCAGCCGTCTGCTGGCGACGGCGTACCGCCTCAACCCGGACGGTCTGTTCAAGGACGCGTCCTACCGCTGGAACGACGAGACCGTCCCGGGACCGAAGCAGAGCCGCACCGGCTTCTACGTGATCGACGTCGCCTCCGGCAGGGCGGACTTCGCCGAGCGGCCGGCCAGGAAGAGCGAAGCCCCCGCCGCAGGTCGTCAGGACTTCTCCTGGAGCCGGGACGGGAAGCTGGTGTGGGAGTCCGGCGGCAACAAGGCGATCTACTATGACGTGACCGGCAGGAGGAAGCCCGCCCCGGATCAGGAAGCGGGTACGTCCTCCCCGGAGGGGCTCCGGTCCCCTGACGGAACCCTGGTGACCGGCGCCTTCGTGGGGGAGGGCGACGACATCGTCTCCGAGATCCGGAACGCGAGGACCGGCGGGCGGGCCGCGGTGGTCCCCGGCCAGCAGCTGCTCGCCTGGGCCGACGACAGCCACCTCATCGCCTGGCGGTGCGATCCCGAGCAGTGCAGCCCCGGCAAGGGCGAGTTCCGCAACCAGCTGATCCTGGTCGGACTGGACGGCAAGGTCACTCCGCTCTCCGGCTTCCGGACGCCGGATCTGCAGGACGAAGGCCGCTGGACCCCGCTGCTCACCCGGCGCTGACCGGGGTGCGGCCGTGATCGGCGCGACCGCGTGTTGCCGCGCCGCCAGGTGGCCGTACTGTTGCGGTGTACAAAACAGGACCCGCACCCGTGAGGAAGCAGAGCTGATGGTGCAGATCAAGACCCCCGAGCAGATCGCCAAGATGCGTGAGGCGGGGCTGGTCGTCGCCGCCATTCACGCGGCGACGCGTGAGGCAGCGGTGCCCGGGGCCACGACCAAGGATCTGGACCAGGTCGCGCGCAAGGTGCTCGCGGAGCACAACGCGAAGCCGAACTTCCTCGGCTACGGCGGCTTCCCCGCCACCATCTGCACGTCCGTCAACGACGTCGTCGTCCACGGCATCCCCTCCGAGGACGTCGTTCTCAAGGACGGCGACATCATCTCCATCGACTGCGGTGCGATCATCGACGGCTGGCACGGCGACGCTGCCTACACCGCCTTCGTGGGCTCCGGCCACGCTCCGGAGCTGATCGAGCTCTCCCGGGTGACCGAGGAGTCGATGTGGGCCGGCATCGCGGCGATGAAGCAGGGCAACCGGCTGGTCGACGTCTCGCGGGCGATCGAGACGTACATCCGCCGCCAGCCGAAGCCGGGCGGCGGCAAGTACGGGATCATCGAGGACTACGGCGGCCACGGCATCGGCACCGAGATGCACATGGACCCGCACCTGCTGAACTACGTCGACCGGCGGCGGGGCAAGGGGCCGAAGCTGGTGTCCGGGTTCTGCCTGGCCATCGAGCCGATGGTGTCGCTGGGGACACCCCGGACGGAGGTCCTGTCGGACGACTGGACCGTGATCACGACGGACGGTACGTGGTCGTCGCACTGGGAGCACAGTGTTGCGCTGACCGCGGAGGGTCCGCTGGTGCTGACGTCTCCCGACGGGGGTAAGGCGAAGCTCGCCGAGCATGGGATCACGGCTGCGCCGGATCCGCTGGGCTGAGCATTTTTCGACGGTGCCGGCCGGTGTGGGCTGAGCGCGCAGTTCCCCGCGCCCCTTACGGGGCGCTGCGCGCTTAATGATCTGCCTTCTGGGGCAGGCTTTCACGATTCGTCTTTCCGGGTGCGCTGACGTAGACTGACTCGTCGGCTCTCGTGCACCCGCATGTCCGCATGCGCCCGCAAGGGAAGCGTGGGAGTCGATCAAGGTAGTCGATTCGAAGGGCGAAGCGTGGCCAAGAAGCAAGGTGCCATCGAGATCGAGGGCACTGTCGTCGAGTCTCTTCCGAACGCCATGTTCAAGGTCGAGCTCCAGAACGGCCACCAGGTCCTGGCACACATCAGCGGCAAGATGCGTATGCACTACATCCGCATCCTCCCTGACGACCGGGTCGTGGTGGAGCTGTCTCCGTACGACCTGACGCGTGGCCGGATCGTCTACCGATACAAGTAGATCTTGCCCACGTCCCGCGCGAGCGGGGCCGCCGGCAACTGACCCGGAGAACCTCAATCCCATGAAGGTCAAGCCGAGCGTCAAGAAGATCTGCGACAAGTGCAGGGTGATCCGCCGTCACGGTCGGGTCATGGTCATCTGCGAGAACCCGCGCCACAAGCAGCGCCAGGGCTGACGCAGGACCAATCCCTCTGCATCGACATCGCAGAGATTCGCGCGACGCGAGCTGAAATGTTCATACGCAGGACCCAGGCGCCACGGTGCCTGACACCCCCGGTTCGGAGGCCGGGGACCCAGTTCGTACCTGGTACGGCGGCTGGGAACCGGTTCTGCGGAAGACCTCCGAAGATCACCAGGAGCCATTGAATGGCACGCGTTTCCGGTGTTGACATCCCGCGCGAAAAGCGCGTGGAGGTCGCCCTCACCTACGTGTTCGGCATTGGCCGGACACTCTCCCAGCAGACGCTGGCCGAGACCGGTATCGACCCGAACACCCGCGTTCGCGACCTGACCGAAGAGCAGCTGGTCGCCATCCGCGAGTACGTCGACAACAACATCAAGACCGAGGGTGACCTCCGTCGCGAGATCCAGGCCGACATCCGCCGCAAGGTCGAGATCGGCTGCTACCAGGGTCTGCGTCACCGTCGCGGCCTGCCTGTCCGCGGTCAGCGCACCAGCACCAACGCCCGCACCCGCAAGGGCCCGCGTCGCGCCATCGCCGGCAAGAAGAAGCCGGGCAAGAAGTAGTCCGCAGCGGACAACGCTTCATCAGCGGTCTTCGCTGTAGGACCGACCACCTCCCCGTAGGAGTTACTAGATGCCCCCCAAGGGTCGTCAGGGCGCTGCCAAGAAGGTGCGCCGCAAGGAAAAGAAGAACGTCGCTCACGGCCACGCGCACATCAAGAGCACGTTCAACAACACGATCGTCTCCATCACGGACCCGTCCGGCAACGTGATCTCCTGGGCCTCCGCCGGCCACGTCGGCTTCAAGGGCTCCCGGAAGTCCACGCCGTTCGCCGCGCAGATGGCCGCCGAGTCGGCTGCCCGCCGCGCCCAGGAGCACGGCATGCGCAAGGTCGACGTGTTCGTGAAGGGCCCGGGTTCCGGTCGTGAGACCGCGATCCGCTCCCTGCAGGCCACGGGCCTCGAGGTCGGCTCCATCCAGGACGTCACCCCGACCCCGCACAACGGCTGCCGTCCGCCGAAGCGTCGTCGCGTCTGACCTCGTTTCGCAGGGCTGCTCGGGCGGTACGGCTCCGTAAGGGGCGTACCGCCCGTACCCTTGCAGTACCCGCGCCCTTCACGGGCGCGGTCCCGTCGGACGTCAAATAGTGGGCGTCCACGAAAGAAGGATCTGATCCACACATGCTGATCGCTCAGCGTCCCTCGTTGACCGAAGAGGTCGTCGACGAGTTCCGTTCCCGGTTCGTGATCGAGCCGCTGGAGCCGGGCTTCGGCTACACCCTCGGCAACTCCCTCCGCCGT
>NZ_JBHXMA010000007.1:180997-284244 GCF_042721035.1 Streptomyces sp. NPDC058464 | reverse complement strand
CTCGGCCGGCGGGCGCACCCCGCCTGGGGGCGTCCGTCCACCGACCGGCGGCGGCCCCCGGGCGGCCACCGTTGCCGCCTTCGTGACCCCGTTCTTCCTGCCGTTCCTGCTCTTCTACCTGGTGCCGGTCGGCTACGCCCTCTGGCAGAGCTTCCGCGTCGTGCGCCGCTCCGGCGGCCAGTACGGGACGTCGTACACCACCTTCGGCGGCTTCGAGCAGTACGGGCAGGTGTTCCAGAACCACGAGTTCTGGTCCAGCATCGGCCGCATCGGGCTGTTCGGCGTCGTGCAGGTGCCGGTCATGCTGTTCGTGGCCCTGATCATCGCGCTGCTGCTCGACACGCCCCTGCTGCGGGCCAAGGGGTTCTTCCGCATCGTCGCGTTCATGCCGTACGCGGTGCCCGGCGTGATCGCCGCGATCATGTGGTCGTACCTCTACTCGCCCCAGCTCAGCCCGGTCGTCGACCTGCTGAACGGCATCGGGCTCCATCCTGACTTCCTCGGCCCCGGCGCCGTGCTCTGGTCGGCCGCGAACGTCTCCACCTGGCTGTGGACCGGCTACAACATGCTGATCATGTTCTCGGCGCTGCAGTCGATCCCGCAGGAGCTCTACGAGGCAGCGAAGCTCGACGGCGCCTCCAACTGGGCCATCGCCTGGCGGATCAAGGTGCCGATCATCGCCCCGTCGATCGTCCTGACCACCGTCTTCTCGATCATCGGCACGCTCCAGCTGTACGCCGAGCCGGCCGTGCTGCGGCAGATCTCCTCGAACATCTCCAGCACGTTCACCCCGAACATGCTCGCCTACACGGTGGCCTCCGGGAACAACTACCAGCAGGCAGCGGCCATCTCCGTCGTCATCGCCGTCATCACCTTCGTCTTGAGCTTCGGGTTCATGCGACTGACCTCGAAGAAGGCCGGACTGTGAGCACACCGACCATCAACCGCGAGAGCCGGGTCAGCCGTACGGCCGCCATGGGGCTGATGCTGCTCCTGGCCGTCTACTTCCTGCTGCCGGTGTACTTCCTGGTCGTCGCCTCGACCAAGCCGCAGGGCGACCTCGCCGCCACCAACGGGCTGGTGTTCTCGCACTTCAACCTGTTCGAGAACCTGCACACCCTGTTCACCCGCAGCGACGGCATCTTCGGCCGCTGGGCCCTCAACACCGTCCTCTACGCGGTGCTGGGCGCGGCCGTGGGCACCCTGATCTCCGCGCTGTGCGGCTACGCCCTCGCCAAGTTCGCCTTCCGCGGCCGGGAGTTCCTGTTCTCCGTCATCCTCGGCGGCGTCCTGGTGCCCACGACCGCGCTCGCCCTGCCGCTGTTCCTGCTGTTCTCGGCGACCGGGCTCGTCAACACCTACCTCGCGGTGTTCCTGCCCAGCATCGTCAGCCCGTTCGGCGTCTACCTGGCGCGGATCTTCGCCAACGCGTCCGTGCCGCAGGAGCTGATCGAGTCGGCGCGGCTGGACGGTGCCGGTGAGTTCCGGATCTTCTTCTCGGTGGGGTTCCGGCTGATGACACCGGCCCTGGTGACCATCTTCCTGTTCCAGTTCGTGGCCATCTGGAACAACTTCTTCCTGCCGATGGTGATGCTGCAGAAGGAGTCCCTCTTCCCGATCACGCTCGGCCTGTACGAGTGGAACGGCCAGACGGCCCGCGCCCCGCTGCTCCAGCAGTCCATCATCACCGGCTCGCTGGTGTCGATCCTGCCGGTGATCGTCGTGTTCATCCTCCTCCAGCGGTTCTGGCGCACCGGCCTCGCCGCCGGCTCGCTCAAGTGACGCCCCCCACGCACAGAAGGTGTCTCCCTCCATGACCGACTCCGCCGTGTTCGTGCCCCACTTCCACTGGGACCGGGAGTGGTACGAGCCGTTCCAGGTGTTCCGGCACCGCCTGGTCACCGCCCTCGACACCGTGCTGGCGACGGCCGAGGCCGACCCGGACTTCCGGTTCACCGTCGACGGGCAGATGGCCGCGGTCGAGGACTACCTGGAGATGCGGCCCGAGAACCGTGACCGGGTCGCGGCCCTGGTCCGCGAGGGCCGGCTGGCCGTCGGGCCGTGGCTGATCCTGCTCGACGAGTTCCTCTGCTCCGGTGAGACCGTCGTCCGCAACCTCCAGATGGGCTGGGCCGCCGCGGAACGCCTCGGGGGCGCGATGCCGATCGGCTATCTGCCGGACATGTTCGGCCACATCGCGCAGATGCCGCAGATCCTGGCGCGCGCCGGCATCGAGCACGCGGCACTGTGGCGCGGGGTGCCCGGCACGGTCGACGGGCACGCCTTCCACTGGCGCGCGCCCGACGGCTCCGAGGTGCGCACCGAGTTCCTCTTCGACGGGTACGACAACGGTCTCGACGTCCTGCTGGTGCCCGACCGGATCCGGCACGCGCTCGGCGAGTACGCCGAGATGACCGCCGGACGCTGGGGCGGCGACCCGCTGCTCGCCATGGCCGGCACCGACCACAACGCGCCCGACCCGCGCCTCGGGGAGTGGCTGCGGAAGGCGTCCGGCGAAGAGCGGCCGATCACCGTCGCCACGCTCGACGAGTACATCCGGGGGCACGCGCGGGACGAGGTGACCGCCGTCGTCACCGGTGAACTCCGCAGTCACGTACGGGGCAACATCCTGCCGGGCGTGCTGTCGGTGCGGCTCGGGCTCAAGCAGCGGATGGCCGCCGCCGAGCGGACCGTCGACCACGCCGAGCGGATGAACGCCCTGTGGTCCCGCCGCGACGACGCGAACTTCCTGGCCCTCGCCTGGCACAAGATCATCGAGTCAACCGCGCACGACTCCGTGGTCGGTTCCGGCACCGACGAGACCTGCGACCAGGTCGCGGCCCGCCTCGCCGAGGCCGCGCAGACCGCCCGCGCGGTCCGGGACGCGGCCCTCGCCGAGCCCGCCGCCGGGGTGCCCGCCGACGCCTACCTGGTCGCCAACCCGCTGCCGGCGCCGCGGACCGCGCTGGTCGAGGTGGACGTGGTGGCCGCCCCGGAGGGCAGCACGCTGGTCGCGACCACCGCCGACGGCGCGGCGCACCCCGTGCAGTTGGTCTCCCAGGCCCCCACCGTCCTCAGCGACGAGCGGCTCGACGCCTCCCAGCTGGAACGCATCCTGCGCCGTATCCACCGCCGCGAGCTGTTCGGCCTGCTGATCGACGGCTACGAACTCTCCCCGAACTCCCTGGTCTTCCATCTCGCCGAGGTCCCGGACGGCCCGTTCGACCTGATGACCCTGCGCGGCGAGGTCGCCGCGGCGGCCGCGGCGCATCCGGGGGAGTGGCGGGTACGGACCCTGGCCCAGGCCCGGGCCACCGCGCTGGTGGCGGTGCCCGTCCCGGCCGGCGGGCTGGCCGCCTTCCGGGTCGCGGCGGGCGACCGGCCCGCCGCCCCCGCGACGCCGGGCGCGACGGCGACGGCGGACACCCTCTCCAACGGCCTGGTCAAGGTCGCCGTCGCCGCCGACGGCACCCTGGACGTGACCGGCGTCGACGGCACCGTCCTGTCCGGCGTCGGCCGCCTGGTCGACGGCGGCGACCGCGGCGACAGCTACAACTACGCCCCGCCGGCCCACGACGTCCTGGTGTCCGAACCGACCGGCGTCGACGTCGAACTCCTCGAAGACGGCCCGCTGCGGGCCCGGTTGCGCGTCACCCGCGTCTACGAGTGGCCGGAAGCGCTCGCCGACGGCGACCGGGACCGGCGCGGCGGCCGTACCGTCCCGACCCCCGTGGAGATGCTGGTGGAGGTCCGCGCGGGCGAGCCCTTCGTCCGGGTCTCCACCGCGTTCCTGAACCGGTCCGCCGACCACCGGCTGCGCCTGCACGTCCCGCTGCCGGTGCCCGTCACCGGCTCCGCGTCGGCCGGGCAGTTCGCCGTCACCGAGCGCGGCCTGACCGCCGAGGGCGGCTGGGGCGAGTACCCGCTCCCGACCTTCCCGGCGAGCACCTTCGTGTCGGCGGGCCCGGCCACCGTCCTGCTCGACCACTCCGCCGAGTACGAACTCGTCGACGACGGCTCCGCACTCGCCCTCACCCTGCTGCGCGCCATCGGCTCCATCAGCGTGAACATCCACCCCCTGCGCGACGAACCCGCAGCGAGCGAGATCCCCGCCCCGGGCGCCCAGGACCTCGGCATGCGCATCGAGAACCGGTTCGCGGTGCTGCCCTGGGCGGCCGGCTGGCAGGGCGCGAACGCCGTCGCCCTGGCGGAGGAGTTCCGGAGCGACTGCCTCGTCACCCGCGGCACCGCGCCCGCCGGCGGCCCGCTGCCCCCGGACGCACACGGCGTCCAGGTCGACGGCCGGGACGTGCACGTGTCGAGCATCCGCCGCGTCACCGACCCCGAGCACGGGCCCGGCACCGAGGTCCGGCTGGCCGCGATGCGGGACACCGCGACGGCCGTCCGCGTGACCGGCGCCTTCACCGAGGCGACCACGGTCGACCTGCTCGGCCGGCCGCTCGCCCCCGAACCGGTGCGGGACGGACTCGACCTCGTCCTCGGCCCCTGGGAGATCCGCACGGTCGTGCTCCGCAGGTAGGGCCGCGATCTGCCGTCTGCCGTCTGCGGCTCCGTCGTGGCTGGTCGCGCCCACGCGGCGGAGCCGCATATCGATACAGCACCGCGCCCCTTACGGGGCGTTCTCGTTCTCCCCATCATCAAGAAAGTTGTGACGTCTTGGCCTCCGACCCCACCGCGTACGTATCGGACCCCACCCCCTGGCACGGCGCCCTGCGTCCGGCCCGCTCCTGGCTGCACTCCGACGCCCCGTCGCTCTCGCTGAACGGCCCCTGGCGCTTCCGGCTGTCGCCCACGGCGGCCGTGGCCGAGGACTTCACGGCCGAGGAGTTCGACGACCGGGGCTGGGCGGGCATCCCGGTGCCGGCCCACTGGGTGCTGGAGGGCGACGGCGCCCACGGCCGGCCTGCCTACACGAACATCCAGTTCCCGTTCCCGATCGACCCGCCGCACGTCCCCGACGAGAACCCCACCGGCGACTACCGCCGCCACTTCGACCTCCCCGCCGACTGGGCGGACGCCGAACGCGTCGTGCTGCGGTTCGACGGCGTCGAGTCGTTGTTCAAGGTGTGGGTGAACGGCGTCGAGATCGGCAGCGCGAGCGGCAGCCGGCTGGCCCACGAGTTCGACGTGACGTCCGCGGTGCGCCCCGGCGGCAACACCGTCGCGGTACGCGTGCACCAGTGGTCGGCGGCCAGCTACCTGGAGGACCAGGACCAGTGGTGGCTGCCGGGCATCTTCCGGGACGTCACCCTGCTCGCCCGCCCGGCCGGCGGCATCGAGGACGTCTGGCTGCGCACCGGGTACGACGGCGGGCGCGGCCGCGTCGAGACCGAGGTCACCGCCGGCGCGGCCGCGTTCCCGGTCACCCTGCGCATCCCCGAACTGGGCGTGGAGCGGGTCTGGGAGACGGCCGCCGACGTGGCGCCGGTCGACGTCCCGGAGGCGGAGCCCTGGTCGGCCGAACTGCCCCGGCTCTACGACGCGACCGTCTCCTCCGCCGCCGAGACCATCGCCCTGCGCATCGGCTTCCGCACGGTCGAGATCCGCGGCGACCAGTTCCTCGTCAACGGCCGCCGGGTCGTCTTCCACGGCATGAACCGGCACGAGGCCCACCCCGAGCGCGGCCGGGTCTTCGACGAGGCGCACGCCCGCGCGGACCTGGCCCGGATGAAGCGGTTCAACGTGAACGCCATCCGCACCAGCCACTACCCGCCGCACCCCCGGCTGCTCGACCTCGCCGACGAACTCGGCTTCTGGGTCGTCCTGGAGTGCGACCTGGAGACCCACGGCTTCGACAAGGTCGGCTGGGTCGGCAACCCGACCGACGATCCCGCCTGGCGCGCCGCCTGCCTGGACCGCATCGAGCGCACCGTCGAACGGGACAAGAACCACCCCGGCGTCGTGATGTGGTCGCTCGGCAACGAGGCGGGCACCGGAGCCAACCTCGCCGCCATGTCCGCCTGGGTGCACGCCCGCGACCCCGAGCGCCCCGTCCACTACGAGGGCGACTACACCGGCGACTACACCGACGTCTACTCCCGGATGTACGCGACGGTGCCGGAGACCGAGCAGATCGGCACCGACGGCTCCACCGCGCCGCTGCTCGGCTGCACCCCCGCCCAGGGCGCCCGGCAGCGCACCAAGCCGTTCCTGCTGTGCGAGTACGCCCACGCGATGGGCAACGGTCCGGGCGCCCTCGACCAGTACGAGGAACTGGTCCACCGCCACCCGCGGCTGCACGGCGGCTTCGTCTGGGAGTGGCGCGACCACGGCATCCTGGCCACCGCCCCCGACGGGACGCCGTACTACGCCTACGGCGGCGACTTCGGGGAGGTCGTGCACGACGGCAACTTCGTGATGGACGGCATGGTGCTCAGCGACGACGTGCCGACGCCCGGCCTGCACGAGTTCAAGGCGGTCGTCCAGCCGGTCCGGTTCGCCTTCGACGGCGACAAGCTCGCCATCACCAACCTGCGGCACTCGGCCGACACCTCCGACCTGCGCTTCCGCTGGCGCGTCGAGTTCGACGGCGTCCCCGTGGAGGCCGGGGAGCTGGAGACCCCGCTGCTCGCGGCGGGCGAGTCGGGCCGGGTGCCGCTGCCCGCGGTCGCGGTGGCCGCGGACGCCGAGACCTGGCTGACCGTCGAGGCGGTGCTGGCGACGGACACCGCCTGGGCCCCCGCCGGACACGAGATCGCCACCGCCCAGCTGGACTGCTCGGTACGGCGGCCGGTGCCCGCCGTCCGCCCCCGGTCCGGCTGGCGGCCGGGCGAGGGGACCCTCGCGCTGGGCATCGCCGAGTTCACCGGCGGCTCCCTCACCCGGCTCGCCGGGCGGCCCGTGACCGGGCCGCGGCTGGAGTTGTTCCGCGCCCCGACCGACAACGACGAGGGCACCGCCGACCGGCTGGAGGGCAGCGACGCCAGCGCCGAGGGGGTCTCCAGCGCCGAACTGTGGCGCCGGGACGGACTCGACCGGCTCGTCGCACGCCGGGTCGGCGTGGAGCAGGCCCCGGACGCGCTGCGCACCGTCGACCGGGTCTCCGCCGCGGACTCCGCGCTCTCCGTGACCGTGGAGTCGGTCTGGACGATCGAGGACGGCGAACTGGAACTGCGCGTCGAGATCGAGCCCGCGCGCGGCTGGTCCACGGTGTGGCCGCGGATCGGGGTGCGCTTCGAACTCCCCGACGGGACGGCCCCCGTGGACGGCGCCGAGTGGTTCGGACTGGGCCCGCTGGAGTCCTACCCCGACAGCCTTCGGGCGGCCCGCACCGGCCGGTTCTCGGCCACCGTCCGCGACCTGTCGGTGGACTACGCGCGCCCCCAGGAGACCGGCCACCGCTCCCGGCTCCGCCGGCTCACGCTGACCAGCGGCGACACCGGGGCTCTGCGCATCGAGGCCCTCCCCGACACCCGCGGGCGGCGCCCCGGCTTCACCCTCTCCCGCCACACCCCGCAGCAACTCGCCCGGGCCGCCCACCCCTTCGAACTCCCGGAGTCCACCACGAGCCACCTCATCGTCGACGCGGCCCAGCACGGCCTCGGCTCCCGCGCCTGCGGCCCGGACGTGTGGCCGGAGTTCGCCCTGCGCCCCGAGGCCCGCACGATCAGGCTGCGCCTCACCGCGGGCGCCTGAGCAACCAGGCCCCTGAGCGCCCGATCTGACAGCCCGACAGCTCTTTCACAGTCCGCACCCACGCGTCTCACGGCCGGGAGGTGGACGGTCACCGGCCATGAAGTTATCCACTGGTACCCCACGGATCCTGGTCGTGGACGACGAGAAAGACCTGACCGACCTGCTGGTGACAGTGCTGCGGGCCGAGGGCTGGCGGACCGAGCCCGCGCTGGACGGCACGACGGCGGTGAGCGCGGCCCGCGGTTTCCGGCCCGACGCGGTCGTCCTGGACCGCGGACTGCCCGACCTGGAGGGCCTGGAGGTGATGCGGCGCCTCCGGGCCTACCGCCCGGACCTCCCCGTGCTGTTCCTGACCGCCCGGGAGAGCGTCGAGGACCGGGTCGCCGGCCTGCGCGCGGGCGCCGACGACTACGTGCCCAAGCCGTTCGACCTCGACGAGGTCGTGGTCCGGCTGCGCGCCCTGCTGCGCCGCTGCGACGCGGCAGGCGCGGGCGGCTCGCTGCTCGCCGTCGGCGACCTCACCCTCGACGAGGAGACCCGGCAGGTGCACCGGGCCGGCACCCCGGTCCGGCTCACCGCCCGGGAGTTCGAGCTGCTGCGCTACCTGATGCGGCACACCGGCCGGGTCCTCGGCCGGGCCGAACTCCTCGACAACGTCTGGGCGGGCGAGGCCGACCGCCACCTGAGCATCGTCGAGAGCTACGTCAGCTACCTGCGCCGCAAGATCGAGCGCGACCGTTCCGTCCTCATCCACACCGTGCGCGGCGTCGGCTACCTGATGAAGCCCGCCGAAGCGAAGCGATGAGACGCGGCCCGCGCCGCCCGCGGAGCCTGCGCTCCCGGATGATCCTCTCCAGCAGCCTGCTGCTGGCCGCCCTCTCCGTCGCGATCATCGCCATCACCGGGCTGACCATGCGGACCTACCTGATGACCGGCCTCGACCAGCGACTCGACGCCCTCGCCGAGCACTCGTCGGCCGCCCGCGGCCAGATCGGCGCCCCGACCAGCGGACTGCCCTACCTCAGGGCGTTCGGGGTCCCGGCGGGCACCATCGGCGTCTCCGTGGCCGGCCGGCACGGCTCGGGCACCGTCCGGCACGCGGCGGTCGTGACCGGCTCCGGGGAGCTGACCGCCCCGACCGCCGGGCAGCGGCGGCTCCTCGCCACCATCGAGGCCGACGGCCATCGCCACACCCTGGACCTGCCCGGCCGCGGCACCTACCGGGTCAAGGCCGTGCGCGCCGACACCCCGAACTCCGAGGTCACCGTCGTCACCGCGCTGTCGGTGCGCCCGGTGGACCAGATGCTCGGCCGGCTGCTGGCCGTCGAGTCGGCGATCGCGGCCGCCGCCCTCGCCGTCGCCGCGCTCATCGCGGCCACCGTGATCGGCCGTCAGCTACGGCCCCTGCAACGCGTCGTCGCCACCGCCACCCGCATCTCCCGCGAACCGCTCGGACACGGCGAGGTCCGCGCCCTGGAACGGGTGCCGGACGCCGACCACGCCACCGAGACCGGCCGGCTCGCCGAGGCCGTCAACCGGCTCCTGGGACACGTCGAGAGCGCCCTCGCCGACCGCTACGCCACCGAACTGCGCATGCGGGACTTCCTCGCCGACGCCGGACACGAACTGCGCACCCCGCTCGCCTCCGTCGCCGGACATCTTCAACTGGTGCGCCGCGCCCCGAAGTCGGCGGCCCCGCAGGCCGAGTACGCGCTGGGCCGCATGGAGTCCGGCATCGGCCGCATGCGCACCCTCGTGGAGGATCTGCTGCTCCTCGCCCGCCTGGACACCGGCCGCCCGCTGGCCCACGAGGAGGTGGGCCTCGGCCCCCTGCTCGCCGAGGCCGTGGCCGACGCCCGCGCGGCCGGACCCGACCACCGCTGGGAGTTCCTGATGCCGGGCAACCTGGTGCTGGTCGAGGGGGACCCGGACCGCCTCCACCAGGTCGTCGCCAACCTCCTCGCCAACGCCCGCACCCACACCCCGCCCGGCACCAAGGTCACCGTCACCGTGCGGACCACCGACGACCAGGCGCTGATCCGGGTCGCCGACGACGGCCCCGGCATCCCGCCCGACCTGCTGCCCCGGATCTTCGAGCGGTTCGCCCGCGGTGACGCCTCCCGCTCCCGGGCCACCGGCAGCAGCGGCCTCGGCCTCGCGATCGTCGCCGCCGTCTCCGCCGCCCACGGCGGCTCCGCCGAGGCCAGCAGCGAACCGGGCCGCACGGTGTTCACGGTACGGCTGCCGCTGTGCCCGGCGTACGCCGGTGAGGTGAACCCGCCGCGGAAACCCATTGGACGTGAACTCCCTTTCGGATAAGGGTGGTTGGCTGAGCAGACCGCAGAGGACAGGGAGACTGAGTGATGAGCAGGGTCTGGCTGATCACCGGCGCGAGCAGCGGCTTCGGCCGGGCGCTCGCCGAGGCCGCGCTCGCCGCGGGTGACACCGTGGTCGGGGCGGCCCGGCGCCCCGAGGCACTGGCGGAGCTGGCCGCCGCCCACCCCGGCCGGGTGGACCCGGTCCGCCTGGACGTCACGGACACGGCGGCGATCGGGCCCGCCGTACAGGATGTGATCGCCCGCCACGGCCGGATCGACGTCCTCGTCAACAACGCGGGCCGCACGCACGTCGGCGCCTTCGAGGAGACCACCGACGCCGAACTGCGCGACCTGTTCGACCTGCACGTGTTCGGCCCGGCCGCGCTGGTCCGGGCGGTGCTGCCGCACCTGCGCGCACAGCGCTCGGGAGCCGTCGTCCAGATGAGCAGCATGGGCGGGCAGATGTCCTTCGCCGGCTTCTCCGCCTACAGCGGCACGAAGTTCGCGCTGGAGGGCATGTCCGAGGGACTCGCCGACGAGGTGAAGGAGTTCGGGATCAAGGTGCTGATCGTGGAGCCGGGCGCCTTCCGCACCGCGCTCTTCGACACGAGCCGGGCCGGGGCCAGCTCCGACACCGGCGTGTACGC
Source organism: Streptomyces sp. NPDC058464 (assembly GCF_042721035.1). Taxonomy (NCBI): domain Bacteria; kingdom Bacillati; phylum Actinomycetota; class Actinomycetes; order Kitasatosporales; family Streptomycetaceae; genus Streptomyces; species Streptomyces sp. NPDC058464. The sequence goes on along the minus strand of NZ_JBHXMA010000007.1, from coordinate 273,623 downwards.
CAAGGTCGCCGAGACCCGCGGCTTCGTCGAGGGCGGCGACGGCACCCAGCCCGGCGACCCGGCCAAGGCGGCCGCCCTGATCCTGGCCGCCCTGGACGCCGAGCAGACCCCGCTCCACCTCCCCCTCGGCGACGACGCGGTGACCGCCGTACTGACCCAACTGGACGTCGTACGATCCGACATCGCCGCCTGGGAGAAGCGCACCCGGGCCACGGACTTCGACTAGGCGCCCCGCTGGTAGTGCCGTCGTCCGTCTGCGGCGCCGTCGTGGCCGGTCGCGCAGTTCCCCGCGCCCCTTTGGGGCGCGTTGTTGCGGACGCCGGCTGTAGCGCCCCGTAAGGGGCGCGGGGAACTGCGCGACCAGCCCCCACGCACCCGCAGCCGAACGACGGCGCATCGCGGTCGCTACAGCTCGCCCACGACCGCCGGCTCCGTCACCCACCCCGCCGCCAGCACCAGCCGGCTCTCCCGGTGCACGGCGAGGAAGCCGAACGGGCGGTCGAAGGCGGCCCGCACCACCGTGGACTCGTGCCGGTACCGCGGCGGCCCGCCGCCCGGCGCCGCCACCACGGCGGTGACCGCGGCGGCCCGGAAGCCCAGCGGCCCGAACTCCGCGACCGCGGACTGCCCGGCCGCCCCGACGGCGAGCGGCGCGGCGCTGATCCCGGGGAAGTGCCCCTCGCGGGCGCCCGCGGCCGTGGAGAGCCCGAACAGCCCGTGGAGCTGGAGCAGGTCGTGGTCGGCGCGGACCGCGAAGCCCGGGGTGGTCACGTCGAGCCGGATCGGATCCGGGGCCGCGCACGGCTCCCGCTCCACGAGCACACCCGGCCCCGCGGGCCCGTAGGGGAGCTGTCCGCCGGTCGCCACCGGCAGGGCACGCTCCAGGACGCCGATGCCCGTGTGCAGTACCTGCCCGGGAGCCATGCCCTCCGCGCCGAGCACCAGGTGCACGTCGAGGCCGTTGTCCCCGAGGACCTTCACCGTGGTGACGTGCCCGTCCGGGCCCGCGGCCACGCAGATCCGGTCCAGGCGGACGCTGCTGCGGTGCAGACCGGACAGCGTACGGCCCTGCCAGGGCCCGGAGCCGGGCCGCAGCATCGTCTCCCGGAACGGGTGCTGCCAGTCCGTGCGCAGCGCCAGCGCGGTCGCCAGCACCATCCGGGCGCCCTCGGCCGGCCGGACCGGCATCCGTTCCACCAGCCCCTCGGTGCGCTTCGCCGCCCACGCGTCCAGCGCCTCCTGGGCGGCCGCCGGATCGGCGTCGAGCACGCCGTGCGCGTCGGCGGGCAGCCCCGCCGCCCACTGCTCGCGCAGCTCCAGCGCCCGGTCGGTCCACAGCCCCAGAGCCGCTCCGACGCCCGGCATCGAGTCGAGCCCCGTGAGTAACTCCCGCGCACCGGCGGCGGCCTGGTCGGCTTGCATCCCCACGGCCCGGGTCAGTTCGTCCCGGGCCGGGCCCGCGGCGCCGTCGGCGAGGAAGGCCAGCAGCGGCCAGACCCCGGCGGCCGAGAAGACCGTGCCCTGTCTGGTCTGCCGCGCCCAGCGTGCGGTGAGCGCGTTGACGGCGCGGACGGTGTCGTTCATTCGTCGTGCTCCCAGGGGTACTCGGGGAAGGGCGGGGGATCCGTCACCCAGCCCGCCGCGAGGACGAGCCGGGAGTGGCGGTGCAGGGCGAGGAAGCCGAAGGGGCGGTCGAAGGCGGCGCCGATCCGGGTGGTGACGTGACGCCGCTCGGGCCGGGGGCCCGCCGCGACTGCCCCGAACGCCGTCACCGCCGCCGCCTCGAAGCCGAGTGAGCCGAACCTCGCCATGGTGGCCTGCTCGGCCGACCCGACGGCCAGCGGGAAGGCGCTGATCCCGGGGAAGTGCCCCTGACGCACGTCCCTCGCCGTCGTGAGCCCGAACAGCCGGTGCAGCGCGAGCAGATCGTGGCCCGCCGCCAGGTCGTACGCCACCGTCGTCACGTCGAGCCGCGGTGGCTGAGGTCTCTCGCAGCGCACCCTCTCCACGCTCAGCCCCGGTCCGGGCGCCCCGTAGGGGAGCAGACCGCCCGGCACCACCCGGTGAGTGCCGTCCAGGACGCCGAGGCCGGCGCCCAGCACCTGCCCGGGTGTCATCCGCTCCTCGCCGAGCAGCAGGTGGACGTCGAGGGCGTTGTCGCCCAGCACCTTCAGCTCGGTGACGACGCCGTCCGGGGTACCGGCCACGCCGATCCGGTCCAGCAGGACACTGGAGCGGCGCAGGCCGAGCCGTTCGACGGGCCCCGCCCAGGGCTCGTACGCCGTCTCCAACGGCACCTCGTCGAAGGGCGCCAGCCAGCGCGTGCGCATCGCGAGTGCACCGGCCAGCACCAACTCCGTGTTCTCGCGGATCTCGACCGGCATCCGGTCGACGAGCCCGCCGGTGTGCCGGACGGCCCAGGCGTCCAGCGCAGCGCGGTCCGCCGCCGGGTCCCCGGTGAGCACCCCGTGCGTCCCGGCGGGCAGCCCCGCCGTCCAGGCCTCCCGCAGCTCCAGGGTCCGCCTCGTCCACAGGCCCAGGGCGGTGTCCAGGCCGCGCATGCCCGCCATCGCGCCCAGCAACTCCCGCGCCGTGCCCGCCGCCTCCTCCGCCGGCACGCCCAGCGCGTCCGCCAGTTCGGTGCGCGCCCTGCCGTGTGCCCCGTCCGCGAGGAAGGCCAGCAGTGGCCAGACCCCGGCCGCCGAGAAGACCGTGCCGCCCTCCGACGCGGCCGCCCAGCGTGCGGTCAGGCCGTTCACCGCGCGCACGGTCGCCTTCCCCACCCTCATTCCGCCCCCGTTCACGGCGCGCTTACGATGCGCGCAGTCGTACGTCAGTCCAGTCGTCCGTTTCCGCGCGGCCCGACGCCCCCTCAGGAGCACGGTACCGGTGTCCATACCTCCGCCCCCCGGCCCCCACCAGCCACAAGGGCCCTATCCACCGCCTCAGTCGGGCCAGCCGCAGTACCCGCAGTACCCGCAGGGACCGTACGGGCAGCAGCCGCCGTACCCCGGGCCGTACCAGCCCTGGGGGCAGGGCTACGGCCCCTACCCCGCCCAGCCGCCCGTCAACGGGCTCGCCATCGCCTCCCTCGTGCTCGGGCTGCTGTGCTGTCTGCCGGGGGTGGGGCTGGTGCTGGGGCTGATCGGGCTCGGCCAGATCCGCAGGCGCGGTGAGCGCGGCAAGGCGATGGCGATCATCGGGTCGGTGCTCTCCTCGGTCGGGCTCGCCCTGTGGGTGCTGCTGCTGGCCACCGGCGGGGCGGCCGACTTCTGGGAGGGCTTCAAGGAGGGCGCGAACGACAGCTCCAGCCTCTCCCTCGCCACCGGCGACTGCTTCGACACCCCCGACGGCACGCTCACCGGCGACCTGGTCTCCGACGTCGACGTGGTGGACTGCGAGAAGGCGCACGACGGCGAGGTCTTCGCCACCTACAAGCTCAAGGGCTCGTCCTACCCGGGTGACGACAGCGTCGGCGACTCCGCCGACCGGCGCTGCTACGCCCTGGAGGACGGCTACGCGATGGACGGCTGGGCGATCCCCGACGACGTCGACGTGTACTACTTCACGCCCAGTGAGGACAGTTGGGGGTACGGCGACCGGGAGGTGGCCTGCGTCTTCGGCAACACCACCGAGGGCCGCACCCTGTCCGGCTCGCTGCGCAACGACGAGAGCGTGCTGGACGACGACCAGGTCGCCTACCTGGACGCCGCGCACGTCCTCAACTCCGCCCTCGGCACCGTCCCCGAGGCCGAGTACGTCGAGGACGACCTGCCCGGCTACCGGCAGTGGGCGGACCGGGTGACCACGGCGCTCGGCAAGCAGACCGCGATGCTGCGCGCGCACGGCTGGGCCCCGGACGCGAAGCAGCCGGTGAGCGACCTGGTCGCGGACCTCGACCGGGCGAAGGCGGAGTGGGCGAAGGCCGCGAAGGCCACGGACGCGGACACGTACTACACCCATTACGACAAGGGTTCGACGCTGCTCGACCCGAAGCGGACCGTCACCGCGCGCAAGGCTCTGGGCCTCGCCACGAGCCCGCCCTCGTACGACGACGGGGGCGCCGGCTCCGGCAGCGGAGGAAGTGGCTCCGGCCTGGAGGTGTGATCGCGGCTATAGCGGGGAGAAAGTGCCTGCGTAAAGCCTCCCCATGCCACATGTCATCACATCGAGTGATTCTCTGGCCTTTGCTTGCACCGCTCAACCCACGGTTGCCACGCTGTTGCTGTCTGTACAACCTGATGGGAGCGGCCAGTGACTTTCGGTGAGCAGCCGGCGTATCTGCGTGTCGCGGGTGATCTCCGCAAGAAGATCGTCGACGGTTCGCTGCCGCCTCACACCCGGCTGCCCTCCCAGGCCCGCATCCGTGAGGAGTACGGCGTCTCGGACACGGTCGCCCTGGAGGCCCGCAAGGTGCTGATGGCCGAAGGGCTGGTCGAGGGCCGCTCCGGCTCCGGCACCTACGTGCGCGAGCGGCCCGTGCCCCGGCGGGTGGCCCGCTCCGGGTTCCGCCCGGTCGGCGGCGCCACCCCGTTCCGGCAGGAGCAGTCCGACGCGGCGGCGCGCGGCACCTGGGAGTCCAGCAGCGAGCAGGCCGAGGCCGGTGCCGCGATCGCCGACCGGCTCGGCATCCACGTCGGCGACCGCGTGATGCGCACCCGGTACCTGTTCCGGGACGCGGGCGAGCCGATGATGCTCTCCACCTCCTGGGAGCCCCTCGCCGTCACCGGCCGCACCCCCGTGATGCTGCCCGAGGAGGGCCCGCTCGGCGGGATGGGCGTGGTCGAGCGGATGCGCGCCATCGACGTCGTCGTGGACAACGTCACCGAGGAGGTCGGCGCCCGCCCCGGCCTCGCCGAGGAGCTGCTCACCCTGGGCGGGGTCCCCGGCCATGTCGTCCTGGTGATCCAGCGGACGTACTACGCCTCCGGCCGCCCGGTGGAGACGGCGGACGTGGTCATCCCGGCCGACCGCTACCGGGCGTCCTACCATCTGCCGGTGAAGTAGCGCGCGTACCACCTCTGCGTGAAGTAGCGCACACCCTTGCGATGGTTGACGCCTTCACCATCCGGGTCCGTACCTGGACCCGGGTGCTGCAATCCGGCCGTTCTCCCAGGTGGCCCCGGTCGTCCCCGGTATGCCCGCGACCCGAAGCGAGAGGCGCGCGAACGGCGCATTCGTCACCGTGCGCCCCCACCGTTCTGGCTGGTTGCGTACCTCTTTGTGAAAAGGCGTATTCGCTGCGTAAAGGTTAGGCGTACGCTCGGGCATATGCGGAGTGCGGTTTCCTTAGCGGGGCGGGGATGGGCGGGAGCCGAGAGATGCGGAGGGGCGCGATGACGGAAGGCACGGTCTCTCTCCCCTGGCTCGTCATAAGGCAGGACGACAACGGCAATCGCTACCGCGTCGGCCGGTACGCGACCCGGGCCGAGGCGCAGAAGATCGCCGACAGTCTCGACGACCGCGGACACAAGCAGCTCTACTGGGTCGAGCGCATAGGCCACAGCAACGGCAACGGGGACGGCGTCAGCCGGAACTGACCCTCCCGTAGGCTCCGGCCCATGAGCGAACGGATCGTGGTGGTCGGAGCCGCCCTGCTGGACGCGGGCCGCCTCCTCGCGGCCCGCCGCAGCGCACCCCCCGAGCTGGCCGGCCGCTGGGAGCTCCCCGGCGGCAAGGTCGAGCCCGCCGAGACCCCCGAGCACGCCCTGGTGCGCGAACTGCGCGAGGAGTTGGGCGTCGAGACGGAGACGCTGGCGCGGGTGCCGGGGGAGTGGCCGTTGCGCGAGCCGTACGTCCTCCAGGTGTGGACGGCCCGCCTGCACCCCACCTCCCCCGCACCCAAGCCCCTCCAGGACCACGACGAGCTCCGCTGGCTGACCCCGGAGGACCTCTGGACGGTCCCCTGGCTGGACCAGGACGTACCGGCGGTACACGAGGTGGCTGCCCTGTTGGGTCCGGGGCGCAGCCCCGACGAATAGGGGCGCGGGGCTGTGTTGGATTTGCGGCTGCCGCCGCGCGGGCGCGACAAGCCACAACGCACCCGCAGTCGCCCGACGCCCGCGCCCCCGAGCTCCTGGGCGCACGGCCCCCCGGCGTAAGCCGTTCGCACCACGGTGCGCCCTCCCATGCGGTACTGCCCCCCGGTAATCGGGTATGTGCCCATTAACCCCACGAAACCGGACAGGGGTGGGCTCGCAGCCAGGAAAGCGACTGGGAAGTGATCGGTGTGATCGACACCGAAGGTGACACCGCCGAGTGGACCTTTCCCGCGGAACCGGGCGCCGTGCGCACCGCCCGTACCGCGGTCCGTGACCAACTGCGCGGGTGGGGCCTCGACACCCTCGCCGACATCACCGCCCTGCTCGTCAGCGAGCTGGTCACCAACTCGCTGCGACACGCCACGGGCCCCATCGGCGTCCGCCTGGTGCGGCCCGCCGGCCTCGGCGACACGCTCCGCGTCGAGGTCTCCGACCCGCTCCCGGACCCACCCCGCGAACGCGCCGTCGGCCCCGACGACGAGAACGGCCGCGGCCTGCAACTCGTCGCCGGCTCCTCGCGCAGCTGGGGCACCCGCCCCGGAGACAACGGCAAGACGGTCTGGTTCGAGCTGGCGGTACCCGGGTGAACGGGGTGAACGGGGTGTACACGCGGTGCGACGCCGTCCACCCGCGAGAGTGGCTGATCAACACGTGCCGGAGTACGTGATTCGACGGCGTGTTCCCTGGTTAGAAGACTGGAAGTGTTGTCACGGTCCGGTCCGGAAATCGTCGGGACCGTGCTGTGATCGTGAACACCGTGTCAGGCGGCGCCGTAGTGCTGGATACTGCGGGCAGCCGCACCCGGTGACCGGTGCCGGACGCGGTGAGCTGGAGGGGACGGTTCGCGTGAGCGAGATACCAGCTAAGGCCACGGAGTCCGAGGACCCGTCGGACGGCGCGAGGGCGGGGACCGCGGAGACAGCCGCGGCCCCCGGTGACGCCATGTGGCAGAGCAGCCCGCCCGGCTCGATCTACGACTACATCAAGGTCGCCTCGTTCTCCATCGGCGCCGGCGGCCTGGTCGACCAGTGGAGCCTGCGCGCCGAGCAGATCTTCGGTATCCCCGCCGAGCGAGCCGTCGGCATGGACCCCATCGAGGCGTTCATAGACCCGGACCTGCGCGCACGCGGCCAGCGGAAGATGGCCGAGATCCTGGACGGGCGGGAGTGGACCGGCGTGGTCCCGTTCCGGATGCCCGACACGGCCGGCGGCGAGCGCGGCGAGGAGGGCATCGCCGAGGTCTACGTCATGCCCACCCGCACCGCCGAGGGCGAGAACGCGGCCGTGTGCATCGTGGTCGACGTCCGCACCCTACGCAGCATCGAGACCGACCTCGCGGCCTCGCAGTCGATATTCGGTCAATCTCCGTTCGGCTTCCTGCTGATCGACACCGACCTGCGGATCCGCCGCGCCAACGTACGGTTCTCCTCCATCTTCGGCGGCACCCCCGACGACCACCGCGGCAAGGGCGTCCACGACTACCTGCCGCGCTCCGAGGCCGAGCGGGTCGCGGCCACCCTGCGCCGGGTCCTGGAGACCGGCAACTCCATCACGGACATGCACGTCACGGGCTTCGTGCCGGGCTCCGAGGAGCGCCGGCACTGGTCCATCAACCTCTACCGGGTGCACAGCGGCACCGGCCGCCCCATCGGCATCGCCTGGCTCGGCCTCGACATCACCGCCCGCCGCGCCGCCGCCCGCGAGGCCGCCGCCGCCCGGCGCAACCTCGCCCTCCTCAACGAGGCCGGTGCCCGCATCGGCAACTCCCTCGACCTGGAGACCACCGCCCGCGAACTCCTCGACGTGGTCGTGCCCGGCTTCTGCGACCTCGCCACCGTCGACCTCTACCAGGGCCTGCTGGCGGGCGACGAGCGGCCGCCGGGGCTCTCCGACGGCAGCGCGGAGCTGCGCCGGGTCGCGTTCGCCAGCGCGGTCTCCGACGCGCCCTTCGTGGGCGGCGGCGTCCCGGTGGCCGTCGGCGCGGTCCACCACTACCCCTTCAACTCCCCGTGCGCGGACGCCCTGCGCACCGCCCGCCCGCAGCACGTGCCGGCGACGGACGGCGGCCTCGTCCAGTCCACGCTGGCCGTGCCCATGGTCGCCCACGACACGGTCGTCGGCCTCGCCCAGTTCGCCCGCACCAAGGGCAGCGAGCCGTTCGGCGACCGCGACCGGGACCTGGCCGTCGAACTGGCCGCCCGCGCCGCCGTCTGCATCGACAACGCCCGCCTCTACCGGCGCGAACACGAACGCGCGTTGATACTGCAACGGTCCCTGCTCCCGCCCGGCGACCCGGAGGCCTCGGGCCTCGACATCGCCTGCCGCTACCTGCCCGGCAACGCGGCCACCGAGGTCGGCGGCGACTGGTTCGACGTCATCGAACTCCCCGGCCACCGCACGGCGCTGGTGGTGGGCGACGTCATGGGCCGGGGTCTACGCGCGGCGGTCGCGATGGGCGAACTCCGCACGGCGGTCCGCACCCTGGCCCTGCTCGACCTCGAACCGGCCGAGGTGCTCTCCGCGTTGGACGAGATCGCCCGCGGCCTCGGCACGCCCGGCGGGGTCCAGCAGGCCACCCGCACCGCCCGCCAGCCCCGCGACGCCGACCTCTCCGAGGTCTACCTCGCGACCTGCGTGTACGCCGTCTACGACTCGGTCACCCGGCGCTGTACGTTCGCCAACGCCGGCCATCTGCCGCCGGTCCTGGTCGAACCCGGCGAGGACGCCCTGATGCTCGACGTCCCGCCCGGCATGCCGCTCGGCGTCGGCGGCGAGCCCTTCGAGGAGGTCGAGGTCGAACTCCCCGAGGGAGCCCTCCTCGCGCTCTACACCGACGGCCTGGTCGAGTCCCGCGACCACCCCCTGGACGAGGGCCTCCAGGCCTTCGTCGGCGCCCTCACCGACCCGTCCCAGCCCCTGGAGGACGTCTGCGACCACGTCCTCAGCACCCTGGACACCCACCACGGTGAGGACGACATCGCGCTGCTGATGGCACGTGTCCAGGGACTGCCGGCCGAGTCGGTCGGCGACTGGGCGCTGCCGCGCGAGCCGCGCAGTGTGGGCCGCGCCCGTGAGTACGCGCGCGGCCAGCTGGTCACGTGGGGCCTGGAGCCGCTGGTCGACACGACGGAGCTGCTGGTCAGCGAACTGGTCACGAACGCCCTGCGGTACGGCGAGGGCGAGATAAGGCTACGGCTGCTGCTCGACCGCACGCTGGTGTGCGAGGTGTGGGACTCGGGCCTGGTCCAACCCCGGCGCCGCCGTGCCCGGGACACCGACGAGGGCGGGCGTGGACTGCAACTGGTCGGCCTGCTCAGCGCGGCGTGGGGCTCGCGCCGGACGCCGCGCGGGAAGACGGTGTGGTTCGAACTCCCGCTGCCGGACGGCGAGACGGGCCTGACCGACCCGGCGGAGGCGCTGCTCAGCCTGTTCTGAGGAGGCCGTGGTCATGGCGCGGCGCCGCGGGGGCTGATCGCGCAGTTCCTCCCCCAGCCTTCGGCCGGGGGTACCCCCAGCGCCCCTTTGGGGCGCGTTCTTGCGGACGTCGGCCGTAGCGCCCCGTCAGGGGCGCGGGGCCGTGCCCGATATGCGGCTCCGCCGCGTGGGCGCGACCAGTCGAGGCGCCCCTTCAGGGGCGCGGGGAACTGCGCGGCCAGCCCCCACGCACCCGCAGCCGCCCCTCGGCCATCCGCCGCACCCCCCTGACGCGCTACCCCAGCCTCCCCCTGCTCTCCGGCCCCCCGAAGGCCACCACCGGCCCCCCGTCCCCCTCCTCGCCCAGCAGCACCCCTCCGAGCACCGCCCCCGCCACCCCGATCCCCTGCGCGGCCTCCCCGGCGAACGGGTTGCCGTGCGCCCGCACATCCCGCTCCGCCAACTCCCGCGCCTTCCGCGCGAGCCTGTCGGTGTCCGCGGGCGCAGCCCGCCCCGCTGCCGCCAGCAACGTCCGCGCCTCCGCCCCCACCGCCGCCCGATGCGTCCCGACGAAGTCGTCCGCCGCCCCCAGCGCACTCCGCGCCACGAGCCCCGCCCCCGCCGCGATCACCCCGGACCGTCCGCCCCCCGTCCCCTCCACCGCCCGCACGACCCGGCGCAGGGCGTCCAACGGGTCGTACGGCCCACCGGTCACCTCGTGCCGCACCGCGCCCAGCACGGTGTCGGCGTGTGCCAGCCGCGCCGGCAGGGCCGTCCCGCGCAGACCCGCCAGCTCCGCCTCCGCGCCTGTCAGGGCGGCCGGCAGCAGCCCCGCCGCCGCCCGCAGCTCCCGCACCAGCCGTTCCACCCCGCCCAGCAGCACCCCGGCCTGCGCCACGGCCCCCTCGGCGGCCCGCACCCCCCGCCGGGACCCCTCGCCGTCGCCCGAATCGGCGTCCTGGCGGGCCCGGTTGAGCCGTGAGGTCGCGAACACCAGCCGGTCCTTGGCTTGTTCGACATGTCCGACGACGGAGGCGACCGCCGTCGCGCCGTACCGCTCACCCGCCCCGGTCAGTGCGCCCGCCACCCCGCCGGTCCGCCCCGCAAGCTGCCGGAACCGCCCCTCGGCCACCGCCAGCGCGTCCCCGGCGTCCCACTCCGCGTCGAACTCCGCCGCCCCCGCGTCCAGTTGACGTCCCGCCTCCGCGGATCGCCCGATCACCCCCACCAGCGCCTGACGCCGGCCGGTGTCGTCCCCCGGCACCCCCTCCTCGTACCGCCGCCATATCGCGAACGCGGCCGCCAGCTCGGTCTCGGCCGCCCGCAGGGCCCGTACGACGGACTCGCCCCCGTCGACGTACCCGAGCGCCTCCCGGCTGGTGCGTACGCAGTCGTCGGCGAGGACCAGGGAGGCGCGGGCCTGCCGCTCGACGTCGACGGGCGACGGAGCCGGCGGGGCCGGGGAGAGGATCCCCGGCGTGGTGCGGGAGCGGGCCCGGCGTATCCGGCGTACGTATCCGTAGCCGCCCAGGGCACCGGCCGCCGCGACGGCGACGAGCGGCAGGACGTAGTCGGTGGCCGACGCCCCGTCCGCCGCGCGGGCCGTGGCGACCCTCCCGCCACCCGCCACGGGAACCGGATCTTGAGTGGCGCTCGTCATCACCGGCAACACCAGCCAGACCACCCCGGCCACCCCGCCCAGCACCGCATGCCCCACCCGCACACCTATGTGCCCGGTGGCATGCCTCGGCCGACCCCGGATCAAGGATGACGTCACATTTCGGAGCGTATGGGCAGCCAGTCGGCTTCGCGACCGGGGCTGAGGCAGCCGGGGGACGACGAGAAAAGGGGGACAGAACATGAAACGGAGCCCAAACCCGGAGAGAGACGCGACAACCACCGCCAAACCGAACTCCACCCAGGCGCCACCCGCACCGCCCGACGGACCGGACTCCCCCCAGGCGTCACCCGCACCGCCCGACGGACCGGACTCCCCCCAGGCGCCACCCGCGCCGTCCGGCGCACCGGACTCCGCCGAGGTCCCACCCGCAGTCGCCGACGTGTCCGCACCCCCACAGGGGCCACCCGCACCCGACGACGAAAGTCGCACGGGTTGGGCGGGTGGGAAAAAAATCGGCAGATGGACGCTACGCGTCATCCTCGTGTTGCTGGTCCCCCTCCTCATCGCCGAGACCGCCCTCCGCATCAACTACACCGGCGACCCGAAGGCCGGTACGTACAGCAGGAGCCGGGACGCCCTCTGGCTCGGTCACGCCTGGGTCGACGGTCGTAAGACCGACGCCGACGTCACCGCCCTCGCCGCCCGGCTCGCGGACACCGGCATTCGCGACCTCTACGTCCATGCCGGACCGCTGGAACACAACGGCACGCTGCCCAAATCGGCCTATCCCAAGGCCCGTTGGCTGATAACAGCCGTGCATCGAAAACTCCCCGGCGTCCGGGTGCAGGCCTGGCTCGGGGACGAGGTCGCGCCCGAGAAGCCGGATGCCATGCATCTGGAGAGGAAGGAGACGCGGGACGCCGTCGTCGCATCCGCCCGGCAGGTCGTCGGCGCCGGGTTCGACGGCGTGCACTTCGACCTGGAGCCCCTGCACTCCGGCGACCGGAACTACCTCGCCCTTCTCGACGCCCTGCGCCCCGCGACCCCGCTGCTCTCCGTCGCCGCACACCAGATCGATCCGCTGCCGGCCTTTCACTCCTTCTGGGGTACCGTCACCGGTCATCCCAAATGGTGGTCGCAGGAGTATTTCGGGCAAGTCGCTCGTCGGGTGGATCAGATCGCGGTGATGTCGTACGACACCATGCAGCCCCTGCAGAGCCTGTACGGAGGCTACGTCGCACAGCAGACGAGCCTTGCGCTGGAGGTCACGCCCAGGTCGACCGAGCTCCTCATGGGGCTGCCCTTCTACCACGAGAACCGGTTCGGGCACTGGGCGCACGCCGAGACCGTTCCGGCGGCCGTGCGCGGGGTTCGGCTGGGACTGTCACGCACGGACGCGGATCGCGCTAACTTCGGCGTCGCCCTGTACGTCGACTTCGCCGCCACCGAGGATGACTGGACCTCTTATCGGAAGGACTGGGTTCGTACGCCATGACAACCGCTCGTGCCCACCTCACCCGTGACGACCTCGCGTCGCTCTCCCGCGAGGCCCTCGGCCGTGCCCCCGCGGCCGTCGCCCGGCTGCGCGGAGGGAGCAAGAAAGGCGTCTACCGGCTCGCCCTCGACAACGGCCGCAGCGCGATCGCGTACGTCTGGTCCCCGGAGGAGGACTACTGGGGGCCCGCCGACGTCGACATCCGCGACCCCTTCGCGCACGCCTCCGGTCTCGGCCTGTTCCTGTCCGCCCACGACCTGCTGACCGAGCTCGGCGTGCGCACCCCGCGCCTGCTGTTCGCGGACGAGGAGGCCGAGCACCTGCCCGCCTACGCCGCGGTCGTCGAGGACGTCCGCGGCGGCAGCCTGGAGCTGCTGCTGCGCAGCGACCCGGGCGCCGCACGGGTGCCGCTGGCCCGGCTGGCGGGCACGCTCGGCGTGCTCCGGGAGCGCGTCTCCGCCGGGTACGGCAAGGCCGCCCTGGTGGAGGAGGGCGGGAAGCCGCTCGGCAACTCCTGCGAACAGGTCGTCGCGGACCGCGCGATGCGCGACATCGTGGAGGTGGCCGAGCGGGACCCCCGGGTGCGTGAGGTACGGCAGGCGCTCGCCGAGCGGGTGCACGAGCTCTACGACGCGGTCGAGCCGCGCGACCACGCCTCCCTCGTGCACGGCGAACTCGGCCCGGACCACGTCCTGGTGACCGAGGAGGGCGACCCCGCGCTCATCGACATCGAAGGCCTGATGTACTTCGACGCCGAATGGGAGCACGCCTTCCTCCAGCTCCGCTTCGGGCCCGCCTACGACGTGCTGCGCACCGCCGACCTCGACGAGGACCGGACGGCGCTGTACCGCCTGGCGATGCACCTCAACCTCGTCGCGGGCCCGCTGCGGCTGCTGGACGGCGACTTCCCGGAGCGCGAACAGATGCGGGACATCGCCGAGTTCAACCTCCGGCAGGTGCTCAGCCTCCTGCGGGGCGCCTCCTGATCTTCGAGCCGAGCCACACGAGGGGGTCGTACTTGCGGTCGACCGCCCGCTCCTTCAGGGGGATCAGGGCGTTGTCCGTGATGTGGATGCCCTCCGGGCAGACCTCCGTGCAGCACTTGGTGATGTTGCAGTAGCCGAGGCCGTGTTCGTCCTGGGCCGTGCGCTTGCGGTCCAGGCCGGACGTCTCCGCCGCGTCCAGCGGGTGCATGTCCAGTTCGGCGACCCGCATGAGGAAACGCGGCCCGGCGAAGGCCGTCTTGTTCTCCTCGTGGTCACGGACGACATGACAGGTGTCCTGGCACAGGAAGCACTCGATGCACTTGCGGAACTCCTGCGAGCGGTCCACGTCCTCCTGGTACATCCGGTACTCGCCGGGGCCGAGGTCGGCGGGCGGTACGAACGACGGGACCTCCCTGGCCTTCTGGTAGTTGAAGCCGACGTCCGTGACCAGGTCGCGGATGACCGGGAAGGCGCGCAGCGGGGTGACCGTGATGGTCTCGTCCGGCTCGAAGACGGACATCCGGGTCATGCACAGCAGGCGCGGGCGGCCGTTGATCTCCGCCGAGCACGAACCGCACTTGCCCGCCTTGCAGTTCCAGCGGACGGCCAGGTCGGCGGCCTGGGTGGCCTGGATGCGGTGGATGATGTCGAGGACCACCTCGCCGTCGTTCACCTCGACCTTGAAGTCCTCCAGGCCGCCGCCCTCGACGTCGCCCCGCCACACCCGGAAGTGGGCCGTGTAGCCGCTCATTCGTACAGCTCCTCTTCGGCGAGGTACTTGACCAGCTCCTCCTTCTCGAAGAGGGCGAGCAGGTCGGCTCGGATGGGGTCGGTGGTCTCACGGGTGAGGTCGATCTGGCCGCGCTCCGGGTCGGTGGCCGCCGACCCGCCCGTGGGGTCGGCCAGCCGGCAGAGCAGGTTGACCGGGCGCCAGCGGCGGTCCATCGTCGGATGGTCCTCGCGGGTGTGGCCGCCGCGCGACTCGGTGCGCTCAAGGGCCGCCCGCGCCACACACTCACTCACCAGCAGCATGTTCCTGAGGTCCAGGGCGAGGTGCCAGCCCGGGTTGAACTGCCGGTGCCCCTCCACCCCGGCCCGGCGCGCCCGCACCCGCAGCTCGGCGAGCTTCTCCAGGGCCTGCTCCATCTCGCCCTCCCGGCGGATGATGCCGACCAGGTCGTTCATGGACTGCTGGAGCGCCTGGTGGAGGGTGTACGGGTTCTCCGGCGGGCCGGAGTCCGGTTCCTGGCCCTCCGCGGAGAAGGGCCGCAGCGCCTCGGCCGCGGCCGCGTCGATCTGCTCGGTGTCCACTTCCGGCCGGTCGTCCGAGTCCGCCGCGTGGTCGGCGGCGTGCCAGCCCGCCCGGCGCCCGAACACCAGCAGGTCGGAGAGGGAGTTGCCGCCCAGCCGGTTGGAGCCGTGCATCCCGCCGGCCACCTCACCGGCCGCGAACAGCCCCGGCACGCCACGGGCGGCGGCGGTGTCGGAGTCCACCGCGACCCCGCCCATCACGTAGTGGCAGGTCGGCCCGACCTCCATCGCCTCCGCCGTGATGTCGACGTCCGCCAGCTCCTTGAACTGGTGGTACATGGACGGCAGCCGCCGCCGGATCACCTCGGCCGGCATCCGCGTCGACACGTCCAGGAAGACCCCGCCGTGCGGGGAGCCGCGGCCCGCCTTCACCTCGGAGTTGATCGCGCGGGCCACCTCGTCGCGGGGGAGCAGCTCCGGGGGACGCCGGTTGTGGTCCGGGTCCTCGTACCAGCGGTCGCCCTCCTCCTCGGACTCGGCGTACTTCTCCTTGAAGACGTCCGGGACGTAGTCGAACATGAACCGCTTGCCCTCGGAGTTGCGCAGCACCCCTCCGTCGCCGCGCACCGACTCCGTGACCAGGATCCCCTTCACCGACGGCGGCCAGACCATGCCGGTCGGGTGGAACTGCACGAACTCCATGTTCAGGAGAGGCGCTCCCGCCAGCAGGGCCAGCGCGTGCCCGTCACCCGTGTACTCCCACGAGTTCGACGTCACCTTGAACGACTTGCCGATGCCCCCGGTCGCGATGACGACGGACGGCGCCTCCAGGACGAAGAAACGGCCGGTCTCCCGCTCGTACGCGAAGACCCCCGACACCCGGCCCGCGGCGGAGCCGCTGTTGGATGCAGTGTCCTTGAGGATCCGGGTGACCGTGCACTCCTGGAAGACCTTGAGCCGGGACTCGTAGTCGCCGGTCTCCTCCTTGTCCTCCTGCTGGAGCGAGACGATCTTCTGCTGCAGCGTCCGGATCAGTTCGAGGCCGGTGCGGTCGCCGACGTGCGCGAGGCGCGGGTACTCGTGGCCGCCGAAGTTGCGCTGGGAGATCTTCCCGTCCTTCGTACGGTCGAAGAGGGCGCCCCAGGTCTCCAGCTCCCAGACCCGGTCCGGGGCCTCCTTGGCGTGCAGTTCGGCCATCCGCCACTGGTTGAGGAACTTGCCGCCGCGCAGGGTGTCACGGAAGTGGACCTGCCAGTTGTCGTGCTCGTTGACGTTGGCCATGGCCGCCGCGATGCCGCCCTCGGCCATCACCGTGTGCGCCTTGCCGAACAGCGACTTGCAGATCACCGCCGTACGGGCGCCCCGCTCGCGCGCCTCGATCGCGGCGCGCAGGCCCGCGCCGCCGGCCCCGATCACGACGACGTCCCACTCCTGCCGGTCCACCACGGGCATCAGAAAAACCTCGGATCGTCGAAGACACCGGACGCGAGCAGGTAGACGTAGAAGTCGGCGAGCGCCACGCTCACCAACGACGCCCAGGCGAGCTGCATGTGCCGGTTGTTGAGCCGGCCGACGAACTGCCACGCCTTGTAGCGCACGGGGTGTTTGGAGAAGTGCTTGAGCTTGCCGCCGACGATGTGCCGGCAGGAGTGGCAGGACAGCGTGTACGCCCAGATCAGCACGATGTTGACCAGGAAGACGAGGGTGCCGAGGCCCATGTGGCCCCAGTTCTCGTGGGTGTCCCGGAAGGACAGGACCGTGTCGTAGGTCAGCACGCCGGCGACCAGCAGGGCGAAGTAGAAGAAGTACCGGTGGACGTTCTGCAGGATCAGCGGGAAGCGGGTCTCACCGGTGTACTTCGCGTGCGGCTCGGCCACCGCACAGGCCGGCGGGGACGCCCAGAAACTGCGGTAGTACGCCTTGCGGTAGTAGTAGCAGGTCAGGCGGAAGCCCAGCGGGAAGATCAGGATGATGATCGCCGGGGAGATCGCCCACCAGCTGCCGAAGAGGTCGGCGTTCGGGCCGGACGGCATGACCTTGCAGTTCTCGGCCAGACACGGCGAGTAGAACGGCGAGACGTACGGCGCCGAGTAGTAGTGCGCGTTCGAGAAGGCCCGCCACGTCGAGTAGACGACGAACGCGAACAGACCGGCCGCGGTGACGGCGGGCGCCAGCCACCAGCGGTCGGTCCGCAGGTGCGGGGCGGAGATCGCGGCGCGCGTACGGGTGCGTACGCCGCCGCTGTTCTGATGTGGTTCCGTACCAGTGGCCAACGGATGACTCCGGTCGGGTCGGGGATCGGGAACCTGCGGGCGGCGCTCCTAGGGGGCGTGCCGGTCGCGGGCGCCGAGACCCTCGTCGTCCGTGTCCGTCCACAGGTTGATGTCGTACGGATCGTCGGAGATGGTCACGAGCTCGGGGCGTTTGCCCGGGGTGCCGGTGTTGGCCGCCTCCCGCAGCAGTGCCACGCTCTCGCGCAGGTGATCGGCGTCGGAACGGACGCGGCGCATCTCCAGTCCGCCGCTCCCGAGCTGCTGCTCCAGGCGGCCGACGGACCGGTTCAGGTCTTCTAGGCAACGCTGGACTGACGTCAGGTCGTCGTGCACGGACATGACGTGACCTCACTTCCGCGGACTTCGATGTCCAAGGCGGCAACGTTCATGCGCCTGCGAGTGTTGCGCGTCACACCTACTGATGTGAAGCCATGTGCAGCGATTGGCGGATTGCGCGCCTCCGTCGCACGCCCGCACGCGCTCTGTGTGCGCCGGGACATTGCGCCGTACGAGTGGGCTTTGGCAGCCCCCGCCGCCGTGTCGTACCCGGCCGACGGACCCCGTCCATTTCAGTGGGGTCCGTACTTCTGACGTACATGTGATCAACTCCAAAATACCCCCAAACGTGAACAGACCGCACCCGTGCCACGGGGCCTTCCGGAGGTAAGCAGAGATGTCTCACCACGGCGTCGGATCGCGCCCCGTAGGGGCGCGGGGCCGTATTGAATGTGCGGCTACCGCCGCGTGGGCGCGACCAGCCACGACGGCGCCGCAGCCGAACGACGGCACTTCGCGGCGCTACCAGCGAAGCCTCGCCTTCCTCGCCGCGGGCGCCCTCGCCGTGCCCCTGCTCGCCGGCTGCGGCTCCGACGACGAGGCCAGCAAGCCGCTGGCCGGCCAGGACATCGTGCCGGTCGCCCGGAACGCGGTCGCCGAGGGCGGCACCCTGAAGATCGCCGTGGACGCCGTACCGGAGACCCTCAACACCTTCCAGGCCGATGCCGACGCGGGCACCACCCGGGTCGCCCAGGCCGTCCTGCCGTCGATGTTCACCATCGACGCCACCGGGAAGCCGGTCCGCAACCCCGACTACCTGGAGTCCGCGAAGGTCATCGAGACCGAGCCCCGCCAGGTCGTCCTCTACAAGCTCGACCAGCAGGCCGTCTGGAGCGACGGCCGGGAGATCGGCGCCGCCGACTTCGCCGCCCAGTGGCGCGCCCTGTCCGGCAAGGACTCCGCCTACTGGACCGCCCGAAACGCCGGCTACGACCGCATCTCCCAGATCGAGCGCGGCGCCAACGACCTGGAGGTCCGGGTCACCTTCGACCGGCCGTACGCCGACTGGAAGTCGCTGTTCTCGCCGCTGTACCCGAAGGACGTCATGGGCACCCCGGACGCCTTCAACGACGGCGCCCGCCGCAAGCTCACCGTCACCGCGGGCCCCTTCCGGCTCGACAAGGTCGACACCGCCAAGAAGGACGTCGTCCTCACCCGCAACCCGCGCTGGTGGGGCCGCCCCGCCAAGCTCGACGAGATCGACCTGCACGCCGTGGACCGCGACAAGCGGGCCTCCGCGCTCGCCGCCGGCACCGTCGACGTCGCCGACATCGACGCCGCCGAGGCCGAGCGGATCACCATCGCCGGCCGCGAGAAGGGCACCGGCCTGCCCCTGCAGGGCGCCGGGAAGACCTCCTCGAAGAAACTGCGGTCCTGGGCGCTGACCCTCGGCATGGACGAGGAGAAGCTCCCCGACGGGCCGAAGAAGCTCCGCAGGAGCATCGCGAAGTGGCTGGAGCAGCAGCACGAGCTGCACGACTTCGAGGTCCGCAAGTCCCTGGAACCCGCCTTCACCCAGCTCGCCCTCAACGGCTCCGAGGGCCCGCTCGCCGACGAGCGGGTGCGCCGGGCCGTCGCCCGCGCCCTGGACCGCAAGGCGCTCGCCAAGCTGGTGCTCACCCCGCTGGGGCTGCCCGCGGTGCCGGTCGGCAGCCATGTCGCCCTGTCCGGGCAGGCTGCCTACACCGACGGCAGCGGGGCCATCGGCGGCCTCGACACCCACGAGGCGCAGGCGCTGCTCGCCGACGCGGGCTGGGTGGCCGGCGGGCCGATCAAGACCGGCGGCAAGGCGGCCGGCGCGGAGGACGGGAAGAAGAAGGGCGACAAGGGCGACGAGTCGGACGGCGGGCACGACGGGCAGTACATCGTCGGGGAGGACGACAAGGCCCACGACAAGGACACCCGCGACCACCAGAAGGACCACGCCCACGGGGCACCGGGGGCGTACGCGCCGAAGGGCACGGCGGCACCCAGGGGAGGGGCGCCGGCCGGGCCGCTGGCCAAGGACGGCAAGGCGCTCTCGCTGCGGTTCGTGCTGCCGTCGGGGCCGGGCTCGGAGACGCTCCAGGCGGTCGCCGGACAGATCTCGAAGATGCTGGACAAGGTGGGCATCGTGACCGAGATCAAGAAGGTCTCCGACGACAGCTACTTCAAGGACCACATCGCGTCCGGGCAGTACGACCTCGCGCTGTACTCGTGGCCGTCGTCCGCGTTCCCGGCGACGGACGCCCGGCCGATCTACGCGAAGCCGGTGGTGGCGGCCGACGGGTCGCTGAACGTCGAGCAGAACTACACGCGGATCGGCACCGACCAGGTGGACCAGCTCTTCGACCAGGCGCTGGGCACGCTGGACGAGGACGAGGCGGACGGGCTGCTGCGCAAGGCGGACTCCAGGATCTGGGCGGCGGCGGGGTCGCTGCCGCTGTACCAGCGGCCGCAGATCGTGGCGGCCCGGAAGGGCCTGGTGAACGTGGGTGCCTTCGGCTTCCAGACGCCGGTGTACCAGGACATGGGCTTCCTGAAGAAGGGCGCGAAGGTGTCGCCCAGCCCGAGCAAGGGGTAGGGCGGGGGCGGCCCGGCGAGCCGCCACTGGAGAGTGCACGTACCATGGGGTGAGGCCGTGGCGTGTTCAGCCCGGCAGGGTCCGCGTAACACCGATGTACGCGCAGGCCCCTTCCTCATACTCCGGGAGTACGCCGCACTATGGCCACGCGCCACGACATCCGCAACGTCGCCATCGTCGCCCACGTCGACCACGGCAAGACGACCCTCGTCGACGCCATGCTGAAGCAGGCCGGTGCCTTCGCAGCGCACGCCGCCGAGTCGCTCGACGACCGAATGATGGACTCGAACGACCTGGAGCGTGAGAAGGGCATCACGATCCTGGCCAAGAACACGGCCGTGAAGTACCACCCCAAGGATGGCGGCGACGTCATCACCATCAACATCATCGACACCCCGGGCCACGCCGACTTCGGTGGCGAGGTCGAGCGCGGTCTGTCGATGGTGGACGCGGTGGTCCTGCTGGTGGACGCCTCCGAGGGGCCGCTGCCGCAGACCCGGTTCGTGCTGCGCAAGGCCCTGCAGCAGCGCCTGCCCGTCATCCTGTGCATCAACAAGACGGACCGCCCGGACTCCAGGATCGACGAGGTCGTCAACGAGACCTACGACCTCTTCCTCGACCTGGACGCCGACGAGGACCAGATCGAGTTCCCGATCGTCTACGCGTGTGCGCGCGACGGCGTGGCCTCGCTGACCAAGCCGGAGGACGGCACCGTCCCGGCCGACAGCGACAACCTGGAGCCGTTCTTCTCCACGATCCTCTCCCACGTCCCGGCTCCCGAGTACGACGAGCAGGCCCCGCTCCAGGCGCACGTCACCAACCTGGACGCCGACAACTTCCTCGGCCGTATCGCGCTGCTCCGCGTCGAGCAGGGCGAGCTGCGCAAGGGCCAGACGGTCACGTGGATCAAGCGTGACGGCACGATGTCCAACGTGCGCATCACCGAGCTGCTGATGACCGAGGCGCTCACCCGCAAGCCCGCCGAGGTGGCGGGCCCGGGTGACATCTGCGCCGTCGCCGGCATCTCGGACATCATGATCGGCGAGACCCTCGCCGACACCGAGAACCCGATCCCGCTGCCGCTGATCACGGTCGACGAGCCGGCGATCTCCATGACCATCGGTACGAACACCTCGCCGCTGGTCGGCCGCGGTGGTACCGGCAAGGGCGCCGACAACAAGGCCGCGGTCAAGGACCGCAAGGTCACCGCCCGCCAGGTCAAGGACCGCCTCGACCGCGAGCTGATCGGTAACGTCTCCCTCCGCGTGCTCGACACCGAGCGTCCGGACGCCTGGGAGGTCCAGGGCCGTGGTGAGCTGGCGCTCGCCATCCTGGTCGAGCAGATGCGCCGCGAGGGCTTCGAGCTGACCATCGGCAAGCCGCAGGTCGTCACGAAGCAGGTCGACGGCAAGACGTACGAGCCGGTCGAGCGCATGACGATCGACGTGCCCGAGGAGCACATGGGCGCCGTCACGCAGCTCATGGGCGTCCGCAAGGGCCGGATGGACAACATGTCCAACCACGGCTCGGGCTGGGTCCGCATGGAGTTCGTGGTGCCGTCCCGCGGTCTCATCGGCTTCCGGACCGAGTTCCTGACGCAGACGCGCGGCACGGGTATCGGGCACTCCATCCACGAGGGTCACGAGCCCTGGTTCGGTGCCCTGCAGACCCGTAACAACGGCTCGCTGGTCGCCGACCGCTCCGGTGCCGTCACCGCGTTCGCGATGACGAACCTCCAGGAGCGCGGTGTGCTCTTCACCGACCCCGGCACCGAGGTGTACGAGGGCATGATCGTCGGCGAGAACTCCCGCTCCGACGACATGGACGTGAACATCACCAAGGAGAAGAAGCTCACGAACATGCGGTCTTCGTCGGCCGACTCGTTCGAGGCGATCGTGCCGCCGCGCAAGCTCTCGCTGGAGCAGTCGCTGGAGTTCTGCCGTGACGACGAGTGCGTCGAGGTGACCCCGGAGGCCGTTCGCATCCGCAAGGTGAACCTGGACGCCCGCGAGCGGGCCCGCGCCGCCAGCCGCGCCAAGCACGGCTGATCGCAGGACACCTGAGCCCGGGTGCCCCCATCATGGGGGTGCCCGGGCTTTTTGCAACCCAATTTCGAGCGGGCGGAAGTCGGCCATCCTCGACCCGGTGTCCGAAATGCGGAGATCCTCGCCCGATACCCATGTAACAAGTCCGTTTCGCGGCCTTCTCCCGTCGAACGCTTTGTCCATTTTTCGGAAGAACTACGCGCCAGCTGTGACTGAATTGAGATTTAAAGACAGTGGTCGGCACCTGGCTCATGGCAGATAGTTAGCCGCGTAGCGCTCGGGTCAATGGGTCTCGCGCTGTGGGGACAGCGCCCGACTCACGAGCACCAGGGGGTGTCTGACCCTCCGTCAGGGGTGTCGGAGGGTGTGGACGGAAGCCTCCTGTTGGTGAACACGTGAAGTCATGAGGAGAAGTCCCATGTGCAGTGTCACAGGCACCAGGTGGGTTCCATCGGCCGTTCCGTCCGCGGCGGCCGTTCCGTCCGATCGGCCTTGCCCGTCCGGCGGTTGGTCCTGAAGCAGCGGCCCGCCGTGTAGCGCCGCCGCTCGCCTACGCGCGTCCGGCTGCGGCATTCCCGCTCACCGCGGGGATGTCCTGACGCTTCATCGGATCACCGCTCATCGGATCGATCACGCCTCGGTGGCCGCGCACCCGCGCCGGTCGCCGGTTCGGCACACCCATACCTGTGAATTGGACGAACCGTGACAAGTCCTACGGACATTGAGGGCGGCGGAAGGTCGGCCGTCGTGGACGGCGGACCCCAGCCCGACACGAACACCGGGACGGTGAAGGTCGAGGGCCGGTCGCCGGGCCAGCTGATGTGGATACGTTTCAAGCGTGACCGCACCGGTGTCATCTCGGCGTTCGTCGTGGCCTTCTTCTTCGTCGTCGCCGCGGCGGCCCCGCTGATCTCGAAGGTGTACGGCAAGGACCCGTACACCATCTACGCCGACGAACGCCCGGAACTCTTCGACAGTGCGGGTGTGCCCGTGCAGCCCAACGGCGGAATCAGCAGCGAGTTCTGGTTCGGCCTGGAACCAGGCAACGGCTACGACGTGTTCACCAAGCTGATCTACGGCATCCGAACGTCACTGCTGATCTCCCTGGCGGTCACCGTGGCGGTCGTCCTCACCGGAATCCTCCTCGGGGTCACGGCCGGATACATCGGTGGCAAGACCGACTTCTTCATCGGCCGGCTCATCGACTTCCTGCTCGCCTTCCCCTCGCAGCTGTTCTTCATCGCCAGCATGCCGGTCGTCGTCTCGCTGTTCGTCAGCCCGCGCGACGAGACGCCGACCTATGTGCGCGTCGTCGCGCTGATCGTCGTCCAGTGGGTGCTCGGCTGGATGAGCCTCGCCCGCATCCTGCGCGGTACGACACTCGCCCTGCGAGAAAGGGAGTTCATCGAAGCGGCCAAGGTGAGCGGCGCCTCGCCCTGGCGGATCATCCGCAGGGAGATCCTGCCGAACGTGGTGACACCGCTGCTGGTGCAGGCCACCTACATCCTCCCCAGCTTCGTGACGATCGAGGCCGGTCTGTCGTTCCTCGGCGTCGGCATCGTCGAGCCCACGCCCGACTGGGGCCAGATGTTCTCGAAGGCCTCGACCGAACTGGTCCTCCAGAACGACATCACGTACATGTTCTTCCCCGGCGTCTCGATGGTCGTCTTCGTCGTCGCCTTCAACCTGCTCGGGGACTCGGTCCGGGACGCCTTCGATCCCAAGACGGCGCGCTGACCGAGAGCTTGTGGGCGTCCTCGCCCGGATACCGCACGGCCATTTCCTTGCACCGGCGTACACACAGATGGGTGGAGACTTCAGTGATGAGTAGGGGCGGACGCCATGCATACGCCGCTTTGTCGATATTTGCGGCCGGAGCACTCGTGCTCAGCGGCTGCAGCAAAGGCGGCAGCAACGCCAGCGACAACGACAAGAAGGACCAGCAGAACGCCAAACGGCAGCAGGCGTCGATCAAGTTCGGTGACGCGAAGGACTCGACAGGACCCGCGACCGCCGTGCCGGGCGCGAAGACCGGCGGCACCCTCGAAGTGCTGCAGCGCGACTCGTACGCGCACCTCGACCCCGCGCAGATCTACGTCTCCGACGAGGGCTCGCTCGCCACGCTGATCCACAGAGGCCTCACCGGCTACAAGGCCACCAGCAACGACGGCAGCAAGCACGAGGTCGTCGGCGACCTGGCCACCGACTCCGGTACCACCACGGACGGCGGCAAGACCTGGAAGTACACGCTCAAGGACGGCATCAAGTTCTCGGACGGGACACCGATCACGTCCGCGGACTTCCGCCAGACCTTCGAGCGGCTCTTCGCGCCCTTCATCAACCAGGGCCCCACGTACCTCCAGCAGTGGCTGGCCGACACCAACGGCGCCGACTACCGCAAGCTGCTCCCCGACGGCCCCTACAAGGGCAAGCACCTGCCGGACAGCGTCCTGGAGACGCCCGACAGCAAGACCGTCATCTTCCACTTCAAGACCGCCCACCCGGACCTGCCGTACGCGCTCGCCATGGCCGGTTACGCCGTCGTCTCCAAGAAGGGCGACACCAAGGAGAAGTACGACAAGGCGCCGGTGACGAGCGGCCCGTACAAGATCCAGTCGTTCAAGTCCGGCAAGTCCATGGTGCTGGTCAAGAACACCAACTGGGACGCGAAGACGGACCCGATCCGCAACCAGTACGTGGACCAGATGAACTTCAGCTTCAACGTCCAGTACGAGGACTCCACGAAGGCACTGCTCGCGGACAGCGGCGCCGACCAGACCGGCATCAGCTTCAACAACTCGGTGGACGCGGGCAACATCTCCGCGGTCCTCGGGGGCGACGCGGCCGTCAAGGCCCGTACGGTGGCCGGTTACCAGCCCTACGTCGGCCAGGTCAACATCAACCAGTCGCACGCGGCGCTGAAGGACAAGACGGTCCGTGAGGCCATCGCCTACGCCCTGCCGATCACCCCGATGATCCGTGCCTTCGGCGGCAGCTCCGCCGCGGAGGTCGCCGGCGGCTTCATCAGCCCGACCGTCAGCGGCTACGACGCCTCCTTCGACCCGTGGGGCAAGAAGAAGAACCCCGGCGGTGACGCCGCCAAGGCCAAGGCGCTGCTGAAGAAGGCCGGCAAGGTCGGCATGAAGCTGACCTACGGCTACATCAACACCCCCGAGGGCCAGCAGTACTCCGCCGCCATCGCCGCCGCGTTGGACAAGGCCGGCTTCAACGTCCAGCGCCAGGACATCCCTGCCGAGACCTTCTACGACCAGATCGGCAAGGTCGACAACAACTACGACATCTACCACTCCGCCTGGGGTGCCGACTGGCCGTCCGCCTCGACCGTGATCCCGCCGCTGTTCGACGGCCGGGTGATCGCCGACGGCTCGCCCAACTACTCGCACGTCAACGACCCCAAGGTGAACGCCGACATCGACGCCGCGAACGCGATCACGGACCCGGTCAAGTCGGCGGCCGCGTGGGAGAAGATCGACCAGTACCTGGCCAAGGACGTCATCAACGCCGTGCCCACCATCGACTACAAGCAGGTCCAGATCGCCGGTTCCAAGGTCGGCGGCCTGGTCTACGACGACGTGATCGGCGGCATCGACCCGCGTCGCCTGTACATCAAGTAACCCCCCTCGCCCGCCCGGTACCCGGTGCCTGAGCCCCTCGGGGTGACAGCGCACCGGGTACCGCCCGGCCCGCCGACGTCAGAAAGCCCCTCGCATGCTGCGCTTCCTCGTCCGCCGGATCCTCGGTGCCGTCGTCATCCTCTTCCTGTTGAGCATCGTGACGTTCTTGCTTTTCTTCGGGATGCCACGCGACCCGGCGCTGCTGATGTGCGGCAAGACCTGCAATCCGACCAGCCTGGCCAACATCCACCATGTGCTCGGCCTCGACAAGTCGATCCCCGAGCAGTACTGGATCTTCCTGCACAACCTGATCCTGGGCAGCAACCAGTTCGCCCAGGGTCCCTGCCCGGCCCCCTGCTTCGGTTACTCGTACCACACCAACGACCAGGTCTGGGCGACCATGATGGACCGCCTGCCGACCACGCTCTCGCTGACCCTGGGGGCCGCGGTGGTCTTCCTGGTCGTCGGTCTCGGCACCGGCATGCTCGCCGCGTGGAAACGGGGCACCCTGCTCGACAAGACGGTCACCGCCGGCTCGATGGTGATCAGTTCGCTGCAGATCTACTTCCTGGGGCCGCTGGCGCTGGCCGTCCTGGTCTACCAGTCCCACATCTTCGACAAGCCCGCCTACAACGACTTCACCGCGGATCCCGTCACCTGGTTCACCGGACTGATCATCCCGTGGGTGGTGCTCTCCACGATCTTCGCCTCGCAGTACACCCGTATGGCGCGCTCGTCGATGATCGAGCAGCTCCAGGAGGAACACGTCCGCACCGCCCGCGCCAAGGGCATGTCCCGTCAGTACGTCTTCTTCCGCTACGCCTGGCGCGGCTCCCTCATCCCGATCGTCACCATCTTCGGTATCGACCTCGGCTCGCTGCTCGGCGGTGCCATCATCACGGAGTACACCTTCGGACTGCCCGGTCTCGGGCGCCTCGCGGTGGAATCCGTGCAGTTCAGCGATCTGCCGCTGCTGCTGGGCGTCATGCTGTTCTCCGCCTCCATGATCCTGCTCTTCAACATCATCGTCGACGCGGCCTACGCGTTCATCGACCCGCGCGTGCGGCTGGCCTAGGCCGGTCAAGAGGAGAACCGTCGTGACCACTCTGACCAAGGACGCCGGCACCCCCGCACCGGCCGACGCGGGTGCCTTCCTCTCGGTGCGGGACCTGCACGTCAGCTTCAAGACCGAGGACGGCGTGGTCCGGGCCGTCGACGGGCTGTCGTTCGACGTGGAGCGGGGCCGGACCCTCGGGATCGTCGGCGAGTCGGGCTCCGGGAAGTCGGTCACCAACCTGACCGTCCTCGGCCTGCACAACCCGCAGTTCACCACGGTCGAGGGCGAGATCCTCCTGGAAGGCCAGGAGTTGATCACCGCCCGCGAGTCGGAACTGGAGAAGCTGCGCGGCAACAAGGTCGCCATGATCTTCCAGGACCCGCTCACCGCACTGTCGCCGTACTACACGGTCGGCCGGCAGATCGCCGAGCCGTTCATGAAACACCGGGGCGCCTCCAAGCGGGCGGCCTGGGACCGGGCGGTCGAGATGCTCGCCAAGGTCGGCATCCCCAACCCGAAGGAACGGGCGAAGGACTACCCGCACCAGTTCTCCGGCGGCATGCGCCAGCGCGCGATGATCGCCATGGCCCTGGTCTGCGACCCCGACCTGCTGATCGCCGACGAGCCGACCACCGCCCTGGACGTGACCGTCCAGGCGCAGATCCTGGACCTGCTCAAGGACCTGCAACAGGAGTTCGGATCCGGCATCATCTTCATCACCCACGACCTGGGGGTGATCGCCGACATGGCCGACGACATCATGGTGATGTACGCGGGCAGCGCGGTGGAGCGCGGCACGACCGACGAGGTCCTGCGCGCGCCCCAGCACCCGTACACCTGGGGCCTGCTCAACTCGATGCCGCGCCTGGACTCCGACCTGGCCACGCCGCTGAACCCGATCCCCGGCACCCCGCCCTCCCTGCTGGCCCCGCCCTCCGGCTGCCGCTTCCACCCCCGCTGCACCTTCCAGGACCGGGTCGGCGGCGCCCGCTGTGTCACCGAACGCCCCCTGCTGGCCCCCGACCGCTCCTCGGCGTGTCACCTCACGGCGGACCAGAAACGCACCATCTTCCTCGAAGAGATCAAGCCCGGTCTGGGCTAGGAGACGACACGTCATGACCCAGGACATGGTCCTTCCCGCCCCGCGCGAGGCGACTGCCGGTGAACCGCTCCTCGAGGTCTCCGGCCTGACCAAGTACTTCCCGGTCAAGGGCGGGTTCCCGATCCGGCGCACGATCGGGCACGTCCAGGCCGTGGACGGCATCGACCTCACCGTGCGGGTGGGGGAGAGCTTCGGCCTGGTCGGCGAGTCGGGCTGCGGCAAGTCCACGACCGGCCGGCTGATCACCCGCCTGCTGGAACCGACGAACGGCGCGATCAGCTACCGCGGCCAGGACATCACCCACGCGTCGCGCAGGGAACTGGCGCCGATCCGCTCCGAGATCCAGATGATCTTCCAGGACCCGTACTCGTCGCTGAACCCGCGCCAGACGGTCGGCAAGATCATCTCGGGCCCGATGGAGATCAACGGGATAGAGCCGGACGGCGGCCGCGAGAAGCGGGTCCGGGAACTCCTGGAGATCGTCGGCCTGAACCCCGAGCACTACAACCGCTTCCCGCACGAGTTCTCCGGCGGCCAGCGGCAGCGCATCGGCGTGGCCCGCGCCCTGGCCCTGGAGCCGAAGCTGATCGTCGCCGACGAGCCGGTCTCGGCCCTCGACGTCTCCATCCAGGCCCAGGTGGTCAACCTCCTCCAGGAGGTCCAGAGGGAACTGGGCATCGCGTTCCTGTTCATCGCGCACGACCTGGCGGTGGTACGGCACTTCTCGCAGCGCGTCGCGGTGATGTACCTCGGCAAG
Source organism: Streptomyces sp. NPDC058464 (assembly GCF_042721035.1). NCBI lineage: Bacteria > Bacillati > Actinomycetota > Actinomycetes > Kitasatosporales > Streptomycetaceae > Streptomyces > Streptomyces sp. NPDC058464. The sequence goes on along the minus strand of NZ_JBHXMA010000007.1, from coordinate 245,047 downwards.
ATCATCGAGGTCGGCGACCGGGAGGCGATCTACACCCGCCCCCGCCACCCCTACACCCACGCGCTGCTGTCCGCTGTCCCCGAGGTCAACCTCACGGCCGACGCCGACTCGGCCGGCCGCGAACGCATCCGCCTGGCCGGCGACGTCCCGTCCCCCATCTCCCCGCCGTCCGGCTGCCGCTTCCGCACCCGCTGCTGGAAGGCCCAGGACAAGTGCGCGACGGAGGAACCCCCGCTGGTCCAGATCTCCGGCAACCGGGCGGGCCACCTCACGGCCTGCCACTTCCCGGAGGACCCGACGACGGAGGCCCGGGACGAGGACATCGTGCTGGATCCGGCGCTGGCGGCGCTGGAGGAGGAGAACTAGAGCACTCATGCGACGGGGCGGAGAAACCCTGGTCAGAGCCCGTCGGTAACCTCAGGGGCCTGATCCGCCCGCATCACACCCTGGACGACGCATGACGAGCACGGAAGCCGGAACCACGGCGCTCCCGTCCCGGAGGACGGGAGCGCTCCTCGCCCTGGCGTACCTGGTGACGGTCTTCGGCCTCGACTACCTGAGCGTCGAACACGGCCTGGACGCCGCGGCCGCGGCCGTCACCGTCATCACCTTCCCCTCGGGCGTCGTGACGACGGTCCTGTTCCTCCTCGGCGCGGTGGTCTTCGGCTACGACGACCACAGCCCCGGCCCCGACACGTACGCCCCGTCCGTCCACGCCGTCGCGGGCATCGTCCAGGTCGTCCTGTTCTGGCTGGTCCTGAGGCAGCTGCGGAAGCGGCAGGAGAACAACGCCGGCGCGGGCCGGACGGACGCCGACCGCTCCCGGGAGGCCGCGGGCCTCAGGCGCGCCGCGCGACGGTGATGATCTCGGGGCTTTTGGAGGTGACCGGCCCGCGCGCCCAGTCGCCGTACTGCTCGGCGACCTCCAGACCGGCACCGGCGAGGCGGGCGGCGAGGGCATCGGTTCCGAGGAAGCGCAGGGTGGACCGGCACACCTGGGGCTGCGCCCAGGCCCCGCCCTCGTACGTCTCGGTGAAGGTCACCCGTTCCCCGCTCGGCGCCCCCTGGACCTCGTGCCAGACCCGGACGGCGCGGCCGACCGGGTCGGTGAGGTGCCGCACGCGGTCGGGGGTCCAGCCCTCCCAGGCGCGGGCGTCGGGGTTACGGGTCTCGAACACGAAGCGGCCCGTCGCGGACAGCGCACTGCGCACCGCGGCCAGCGCCGCCCCCAACTCCTCGTCCCCGAGCAGCTCCTGGAACGCGTGGCCGGTCATCACGACGAGGTCGAAGTCGTCGGCGTCCCAGCGGCGGCTCCGCAGATCGCCCAGCACCCACTCGACGGCGGGCTCTTCGCGCCGTGCCTGCACGAGCATCGCGGCGGCGGGATCGAGCCCCGCGAGCCGCCCGCCGTGCCCCTCCCCGCGGGCCCGCCGCAGCAACCGCCCGGTACCGCAGCCGACATCGAGCACGGACCCGGCGGCCATCACCAGGTCCAGGTAGAAGTCGTCACCCGGCCCCCACGGGTTGAGGCTGTCGTAGAGCGCGGCGAGCGAGAGATCCGCGTACGAATGATCGACCACCGCGGCAGTGTGCCACATGATGTTGAACGTGGGGTCAGGAACGGCGTTCTTCTTGAGCTTCTATCAACTTCCTGCAGAGCCGCGGACTTTGAGCGCCGCGAGGAACCCGGCGAAGGCGGCGGCGGGGAAGGTGAGGGTGGCTCTGGCGGGGGTTTTGGAGTCGCGGACGGATATGTGGGTGGGGTGAGGGGCGACCTCGACGCAGGCGTTGCCGTCGCCGCCGCCGGAGTAGGACGACTTGCGCCAGTTGTCGAGGTCGGTCATGGGTGCCTCACGGCTCCTTCGTCAGCCTGTGGATGAAGTCACGCGACCGGCCCGGGTCGAGTGATGCCGACTCCAATCTACGGAAGTGTGTTCGGAACACACCCAGCTGTGCCTCGGAGTCGACGAAGCCCGTGCCGTGCGGACCGTCTCGTACGACGGTGTCCAGCTTGGGGACGGCGCCTCCGGCGTACACCATGGCGGCACCCAGGTCGATGAAGTGCTCCAGATCGAAGGGGATCACGCGTACCGAGGTGCCCTCGGCCTCGGAAAGCTCCAGCACCCGGAGGAGTTGAGATCGTGCGGCGGTGCGGCTTCCCACCATCATGCGCAGCGCCGCTTCGTGGATCACGGCCTCGTACAGCGCGGGCCTTGCCTTCTCCAGGATGACGCGTCTCTGCATGCGGTGCCGGACACGCAGCTCCCTCTCCTCTTCGGGGAGTTGGGGAACACGGGACGAGAAGAGCGCGCGTGCGTAGTCCTCGGTCTGGAGAAGCCCGGGAATGAAGAGGAACTCCACGTCCCACTGGTAGGTGGCGTGGTACTCCAGTTCTGACAGGTCCAGGAACGACGAGGGCAGGCGCCCCCGGTATTCCTCCCACCAACCGCGTGTCCGATCGGCGGCCATCGCCGCGAGGGCGTCGACCAGTTCCTGGTCCGTGCAGGCGTAGTGGGCCGCGATCCTGCGTACACGTGCCTCGCTGACGCCGGCGAGACCGGCTTCGAACTGGCTCACCTGTGCGGAGTCGGTTCCCAGCAGTTCGGCGGCGTCGCGACCTCTGAGCCCCGCCGCTTCGCGCAATTTCCGCAGCTCAGCACCCAGCCGCTGCTGACGTGCGGTGGCCTGCTGCCTGCGTGGCATGGCGTCCTCCTCCACCCCGGCTGCCCAGAGGCAGTGACTCGTTCGAGCGCCAGATTATGGCAACGACTTGCGTGGTGCCAAAATTGACCCCTACTGTCGGTGACGTAACGCACACGCTGCGGAAGTGCACCGCACCGTTCTCGTGCGGCGATGCCACCGTGCGTGAAATCCCCTCCCATCGACCGGAGTTGATGACGCATGCCCGAGACCTGGGACTACACGCTCTACGTGCCCAACGACCTGAGAGCGGTGACGATCTCCCGTCGCACCCTGCGCCTGATCCTGACCATGCACGGGCTCATCGGCCTGGTGGACACGGCGGAGCTGCTGGCGGCGGAGTTGGTGTCGAATGCCGTGCGGCACACGAAGGGTCCGGCCGCGCTGCGGGTGCGGCGCTCCCCGGAGGGTGTGGTGTGGATCGGGGCGTGGGATGCGGATCCCGTGCCTCCGGAGCCGCCGGGGTCGTTGGAGGTGGTGACGGGCCTCGAAGAGGCGGGGCGGGGGTTGGGGCTGGTGGTCGCGTGTGCGGACGGCTGGGGCTGGCAGCCGTCGGCTCGGTTCGGGGAGCGGGGCAAGTTCGTGTGGTGCGAGTTGGGGGTGGCGTGATGGTGGGGTCGTCGCATGAGGCGTTGCATCGGATCTTCCAGAAGGATCCGGGGCTGCTGACGCATGCGTTACAGCGGGTGCTGGGCGTGCCGTTTCCGGAGCCTCGGGAGATCGCGGCGATGAACGTGGATCTGACGGAGATCGAGCCGGTCGAGCGTCGGGTGGACACGTTGTTGCGGGCGGAGACGGACGAGGGGACGTATCTCCTGGTCGTCGAGTCGCAGGGGAAGGCGGATGACCGGAAGCGGGGGAGCTGGCCGTACTACCTGTCGTACCTGTACGAGAAGTACCGGTGCGAGCCGGTGCTGATCGTGATCACGCAGAGCAGGGCTACGGCGAAGTGGGCGGCGCAGCCGATCCAGCTCGGTTTTCCGGGGTGGGAGTCGTTGATCGTGCGTCCGTTGGTGCTGGGGCCGGACAGCGTTCCGGTGATCGCGGACGAGCGGGAGGCGGTACGGGACGTACCTCTTGCGGTGCTGTCGGCCATGACGCATGGGCGGGGGCGGCAGGCCCCGGCCATACTGGAGTCGCTGGCAGCCGCCCTGAAGACCATCGACCGTGACAGTGCCGCGGTGTTCGTGCAGTTCGTCGATTCGTGCCTGGTCGATCCCCGGGCGAAGCAGATGTGGAGGGACCTGATGACGGCGATCCAGTACTTCTGGCGGCACCCGCTGGCGGAGCAGGTACGCGAGGAAGGGCGAGAAGAAGGCCGAGAAGAAGGCCGCGAGCAGGGGCGTGTCCAGGAGCGTGCCGAGATGGTTCTGCGGCTTCTGGAGTGGCGGGGTGTTCCGGTGAGTGACGCCGTGCGCGAGCGGGTGGACGCCTCCGCCGACCTGGACCAGCTTGAGGTCTGGGCCCAGCGTGCCATGCACGTCACCGACGCCGCGGAGCTGTTCGTCGAGGAGTGAGCGTCGGGCTGTCTTCTTGCCGTGGCTCGTGCGTCTCGCGGACGAGCCGTGCCAGTCGTCCGTGAGAGCGCGCAGTGGCCATGAGAAGGGCCCGCACCTGGGGAGGTGCGGGCCCTTGCTCCCCTGGAGCGGACGTTCAGGGCTCGGGTCAATGGGCCGGTGAAAGTCCGATCCGCAGGCGGCGGCTGACGGAAAAGGGGTGTGTCAGGCCGCTGCCTCGGGGTCCTCGGAGAGGCGCGGGGCGGGAACCGTGTCCCGTGCCTCGGGGTAGTGGCAGGCGGTGAGGTGGCCGGGCTTGTTGCCGTCGGCCTGGACCAGCGGCGGTGCCTCCGTCGCGCACTTCTCCGTCGCCTTCCAGCAGCGGGTGCGGAAGCGGCAGCCGGACGGCGGGTTGATCGGCGACGGGACGTCTCCGACCAGGCGGATCCGCTCGCGCGGCTCCGCCTCCACCGTCGCCTCGGGCACGGCGGACAGCAGGGCCCGCGTGTAGGGGTGGCGCGGGTTGTCGTACAGGTCCTCGCGATCGGCGATCTCGACGATCTTACCGAGGTACATCACCGCGACGCGCTGTGAGAAGTGCCGCACGATCGCCAGGTCGTGGGCGATGAAGACGAACGCGATGCCCAGTTCCTTCTGGACCTTCTGGAGAAGGTTCACGACCTGGGCCTGGATGGAGACGTCGAGGGCCGAGACCGGCTCGTCGGCGACGATCAGCTTCGGTTCCAGGGCCAGGGCGCGGGCCACGCCGATGCGCTGCCGCTGGCCGCCGGAGAACTCGTGCGGGAAGCGGTTGAAGTGCTCGGGGTTCAGGCCGACGATCTCCAGCAGCTCGCGGACCCGCTTCTCGCGACCGCCGGCCGGGTTGATGTCGTTGATCTCCATCGGACCGGAGATGATCTTGCCGACCGTGTGGCGGGGGTTCAGCGAGGCGTACGGGTCCTGGAAGATCATCTGGATCTCGGAGCGGACCGGCGCCAGCTCCTTGCGGCTGGCGTGCGTGATGTCCTGGCCCCGGTAGGTGACCTTGCCGTCGGTCGGCTCCAGCAGGCGGGTGATCAGCCGGCCGGTCGTGGACTTGCCGCAGCCGGACTCGCCGACCAGGCCCAGGCTCTCGCCCTCGGCGACCTGGAAGTCCACGCCGTCGACGGCCTGGACCGCGCCGACCGTGCGCCGGATCGGGAAGCCGCCCTTGATCGGGAAGTGTTTGGTCAGCCCGGAGACGTCCAGGAGGGGAGTGGTGCTGCTCATGGTGGTGATGTCCCGTCTCTTGTACGTCAGTGCTGCTTGGCCGCGGTCAGGTCGGCGAGGTACTCGGCCCGCTGCTCGTCCGTGAGGTGGCAGGCCTTGCCCCGGCCGTCCACGATCTCCAGGACCGGGCTCTCCGTGGCACACCGGTTGCCGTCCACCTTCTCGGCGAAGGCGCAGCGCGGGTGGAAACGGCAGCCCGAGGGCGGGTTGAGAAGGGACGGCGGGGAACCCGGGATCGGGTTCAGCGGGACGTCCACCGGGCCGTCCAGGCTCGGCATGGAAGCCAGCAGGCCCCACGTGTACGGGTGCTGAGGGGCGCTCAGCACCTCCTTCTTCGTGCCTCGCTCCACGCACCGGCCGCCGTACATGACCAGCACCTCGTCGGCGATGTCCGCGATCACACCCAGGTCGTGGGTGATGAAGATGATCGCGGTGCCGAACTCCTTCTGGAGGTCCTTGAGCAGGTCCATGATCTGGGCCTGGACCGTCACGTCGAGCGCGGTGGTCGGCTCGTCGGCGATCAGCAGCTCGGGGTCGCAGACCAGGGCCATGGCGATCATCGCGCGCTGGCGCATACCGCCCGAGAACTGGTGGGGGTAGTCGTCGACGCGCATCTCGGGCTGGGGGATCCCGACCCGCCGGAGCATCTCGATGGCCCGCTCGCGGGCCTCCTTCTTGGAGACGCCCTTGTGCTTGCGGTACACCTCGGCGATCTGGGTGCCGATGGTGTGGTACGGCGACAGCGAGGCGAGCGCGTCCTGGAAGATCATCGCCATCTTGTTGCCGCGGAGGTGCTCCAGCGTCTTCTCCGGGGCGCCGTTCAGCTCCTGGCCGTCCAGCTCGATGGAGCCCTCGACCGTGGTGCTGTCCGGGTTGTGCAGGCCCAGGATGGTCAGGTTGGTGACCGACTTGCCGGACCCCGACTCACCCACGATGCCCAGCGTCTTGCCGCGCGCGAGGTCGAAAGAGAGGCCGTCGACGGCCTTGACGACGCCGTCCTCGGTCGAGAAGTGCACCTTCAGGTCCTTGACGGACAGGAAGGGCTGCTGATCGGTGCTCGTCACGGGGACGCTCCAGAGGGGGTGATGCGGGGGGTAGCGAGGGGTGGGGCGGGGTCAGGCGAGCCGGATCCGCGGGTCGATCAGGGCGTAGACCGCGTCGACGACGATGTTGGCGATGACCACGAAGGACGCCGTGATCACCATGACGCCGAGCAGCATGGGCAGGTCGTTGGTCTGCACCGACTTCACGGACAGCAGGCCGATGCCCTGGAGGCTGAAGGTCTTCTCGGTGATCATCGCGCCGCCGAGCAGCACGCCCATGTCGATACCGAAGATGGTGACGATCGGGCCCATGGCGCCGCGCCAGGCGAAGCGGAAGAAGACGTTCCGAGCGGACATACCCTTGGCGCGGGCCGTACGTACGTAGTCCTCCGAAAGCGTCTCGACCAGTTGGGAGCGCGTCATTCGGGTGTAGTTGGCGGTCCAGATGAGCGCCAGCACCAGCCAGGGCAGCAGCAGCCCGTTGAACCAGGAGACCGGGTTGCTGGTGAAGTTCGTGTACGACGGCTGGTCGAGGATGTGCCACTGGTACACGAAGAAGTACAGGGCCAGCGTGCCCACGAAGTAGATCTGCATCGACGAGGCGATGAGCGAGGCACTGCTGGCGATCTTGTCGGTGGCCTTGCCCTGCCGCACGGCCGCGAGCATGCCGGCACCGACGCCGAAGAAGAGGAACACGACGGAGGAGCCGATGGCCAGCGAGAAGGTCGTCGGGAACCGGTCGAGGATCGTCGAGAGGACGGGCTCGCGGTTCACGAACGAGTAGCCCAGGCAAGGGGCGTTGCAGTGGCCGAAGGACGAGTAGTCCCGTCCCACGAAGATGGCCTCGAGCCAGTGCCAGTACTGGACCGGCAGCGGCTGGTCGATCCCCATGTTGTGGCGGATCAGCGTTAGCGTCTCCGGCGTGCAGAGCTTGCCGCAGGCGATCCGGGCCGGGTCGCGCGGCACCGCGTAGAAGAGCATGAACGTGATCGCGCTGATGATCAGCAGCGTGATCACGGCGCCGAGTAGCCGGCGGACGAGGAAGCGAAGCATGGGGAGTGGCTTTCCTGGGAGGGCCGTCGTGCGGATCGGGCCGGATCGGGGGTGACCGGCGGCCCGGTGGACGAGCCGAGGGTGGGGCGGCCGGAGCCGCCCCACCTCTCAGGTGATGGATCAGGCCTTGACGTACAGCTTGTAGAGCATGCAGCCGTCGAAGTTCGGGTCCATCTTGACGTTGCCGAGCTTGGAGCCGTGCAGGTACAGACGACGCATGTAGACGTCCGGGATGAACGCGGCGTCCTCGGTGACCTGCTTGTCCAGGGCGGCCCACATGGCGTTGGCCTTGTCGTTGTCGGTCTCGGCGGTGGCGGCCTTGATGGCGGCGTCCACGGCCGGGTCCTTCAGGTGCGAGTAGTTCGAGCCGCCGTCGGCGATCGCCTTGCTGTCGAACAGCGGCTGGAAGACCGAGTAACCGGTCGGCCAGTCGGAGGACCAGCCACCCCAGTAGATGTCGTACGGGTTGTCGACCTTGCCGGTCTGGTCGTACCAGGTGGTGGAGTCGATGCCCTTGGTGACGACGTCGAAGCCGGCCGCCTTGAGGGCGTTCTCGACGACGACCTTGATCTTCGCCTGGGTGTCGTCCTGCTGGTACGCGTAGACGATCTTGGTGCCGGTCTTGCCGGCCTTCTCCAGGATCTTCTTCGCGGCCGCCGCGTCGCCCGCCGGGTTCTTCAGCTTGCCCCAGACGTCCTGCGACTTGTAGCCGGCGACGAGCGGGCTCATGATGCCGGTCGCGTAGTCACCGCGGACCGAGCCACCCTGGAGCTGACGGATCGAGGCGGTCGGCCAGGCCTTGATGATGGCCTCGCGGACGTCCTTGTCGGCAACCCGCGTGGTGTTGATCCAGTACACGCTGACACCGCTGCTCAGACCCTGGAAGATGCGGTCCTTGGCGTCCGTCTGCGCCTTCTGGATGCGCTCCTGCGGGATGGTGCGCCAGGAGACGGCGTACTGGTCGTTGCCGGAGTCCGCCAGCAGCCGGTCGATCGCCGTCAGCTGCTCGATACCGAAGGTGAAGTCGAACTCGTCCGGGTAGGCGTTCCGGATCGGGTCCGTGTCCGGGTCCCAGTGCTCGTTGCGGACCAGGACCATCGACTTGTCGGTGACGTGCGACTTGACCTTGTAGGGGCCGTTGGAGAACGGCTTCTTGTCGTAGTCCTGCTTGGTGTCGTGCTTCACCGGCGTCGGCGCGTACGTCTGCATCGCGACGACGTAGTTGAAGTCCGGGCGAGCCTCGGAGAGGTGGAAGGTGATGGTCTTCCCGCTCGTCGTGATCGACTTCAGGTGCTTGCCCGAGTACGGACCCGAGTAGGACTTGCGGTAGTCCGTGGAGCCCGTCAGCCACGACTGGACGTACATGGCGCCCTCGGTGATGTAGCTGGCGAAGGCACGCTCGAAACCGTGGCGGACGTCGTCGACGGTGACGTCGGAGCCGTCCTCCCACTTGACGCCGTCCTTCAGGGTGAAGGACCAGGTCTTGCCGCCGTCCTTCATCGTGCCCGTGTCGGTGGCGAGGTCGCCGACGAGGGTCTGGGAACCGTCGTCCGCGATCTTGTAGCCGGTCAGGGCGCGGTTGATGACGATGACCGCGAGGGAGTTCCAGGCGTAGTAGACACGCTGCGGGTCGAGGTGCGAGAAGTCGTCGTCGTTCAGAAGGGAGACCTTGCCGCCCTTCTTCGCGCCGGCGACCTCGGGAGCCGGGCCCTTGGAGTCCTCCGCCGTGCCGATCTTGACCGTCGTGGTCTGAGCCTTGGCGGCCTCCTGCTTGCCACCGCTGGTGCCCCCGCTGCTGGAGTCACCGCTGCTGCACGCGGTCAGCACGGAACCCGCCGCGGCCGCGACACCGGTGGCTATCAGGAAGTTTCTGCGCGAGAAGGACATCGCAATCCTGCCTATGAAGAGAGTTGATGAGAGAAGTCCGGCACCCGGCGTCTTTGCCGTGGTCCTGAAGAGGGCCGGACGGTCAGCGCTTGGTCTTCGGGTCGAGGGCGTCACGCACCGAGTCACCGAGGAGGTTGAACGCCAGCACGAAGATCACCATCGCGAGGCCCGGGAAGAGCAGGAAGGTGATGTCGTCCTGGTAGTACTTGGCGGCGTTGCCGATCATGACACCCCAGTCGGGGGTCGGGTCCTGAATACCGACGCCGAGGAACGCGAGGCCTGCTTCCGTGGTGACCATCAGCGGCAGGTTGAGGGTCGCCTGGATCAGAATCGGCGTCCACAGGTTGGGGAGCAGCTCCTTGAAGATGATGCGGGCCGGAGACGCCCCCGTGACCTTGGCAGCCTCGACGAACTCCCGTTCCCGCAGGGCCAGCACCTGGCCGCGCAGCAGTCGGGCGATGGAGGCCCAGCCGAAGAGCGTCAGCAGGCCGACGAGGCAGGCGACGATGAGCCAGGTCGGCGTGTTCTCCTCGGGTGTCACGAAGAGGGCGAGCACCACGGGGGTGAACGCCACGAAGAACAGCTGGGAGGGGAAGGCCAGCAGGATGTCGATGACACGCCCGATGAACCAGTCCGTCTTGCCGCCCGCGTAACCCGCCGTGATGCCGACGACCACGCCGATGATCACGACGAGCACCGTGATGGCGGTGGCGATCAACAGGGAGTTGCGGATCCCGTACAGCAGGAACGTGAAGATGTCGCGGCCGAGCTGGGGCTCGATGCCGAACCAGAAGTCGCTGCTGATGCCGCCGTTCGGCTTGACCGGGAAGCTGTTGTCCCCGAGCAGTCCAGGCGTGTTCAGCCCGTACGTGGTGTACGGATCCTTCCCGTACAGCTTGGCGATGAGCGGGGCGGCCAGCGCGATCACGAAGAAGAAGATCACGATGATCGCGGATATGACGCCCGTGCGGTCCCGCTTGAAGCGGCGCCACGCGAGCTGTCCCGGGGACCTGCTCTCGGCGCCCTTCGAGCCGTCCGAAGTGATCGACTTCTTCTCGGTCTCGTCGGTCACCTCGAGCGGGGCAGCCGCGGATGGAGTTGGGGGGGTCATGGTGCTCCTGGCCCAAGGGGGTCTGATGACTCCGCAGGGCACGCTCCCCTACGGGCTACGCCGGACTTTTTCAACGCAATTCATTCAAGGTCAATAAATTCTCGGTCGGCTTGGGCTTCTCTTTACTTTCTTTGCCTCGACTTGACCGTTCCGTAGCTACGCGGGTAGCGCCTCGTAATCGCACCGTGCTTTAGTTCGGGCGAACTGGGCGAATCGGGCAAGGAGTTCGTTATGCGGACGCCTGGGTGCCGAAATGCGTACATCGCCGGGTCGCAATCCAACGTTTCGGCATCGTTGCGCGGAGATCCATTGCGTCGCCTTCACAAGATCCTCAAGGGGGCCCTGGAGGGGCGTCCGCAATCGGGTGAGGTGTCACCCTAAAGGTCGGCATGGGGCCGCCAGGAGGCCTCCGTTCGGGGCGATGGGTGAGCGATATGGGGCTATCGGGTCGATATTGACCGATAGCGGATCATTCATGGATCACGGAGGAGGCACGCCATGCGTTCAGCCACGCACGCCCGAGGGGCGGCCTGCGCGGTGGTGGTGGCGCTCGCCGCCACGGCCTGCGGGGGCGGCGGCAGCGGCGGGGGCGGCGGAGGCGGGAGCGGCGTGCTCAGCTCCTCCTGGGGTGACCCGCAGAACCCCCTGGAGCCGTCCAACACCAACGAGGTCCAGGGCGGCAAGGTCCTCGACATGATCTTCCGGGGTCTGAAGAAGTACGACCCGAAGACCGGCAAGGCCACGGACATGCTCGCCCAGAAGATCGACACGAGCGACTCGCAGAACTTCACGATCACGCTCAAGGACGGCTGGACCTTCTCCAACGGCGAGAAGGTGACCGCCAAGTCGTTCGTCGACGCCTGGAACTACGGAGCGAGTCTCAGGAACAACCAGAAGAACGCCTACTTCTTCGGCTACATCCAGGGCTACGACAAGGTCCACCCGGACACCGGCTCGCAGAGCGCCGACACGCTCTCCGGCCTGAAGGTCGTCGACGACAGCACCTTCACCGTCGCACTCGACCAGAAGTTCTCCAGCTTCCCCGACACCCTCGGCTACGCGGCCTTCGCCCCGCTGCCGCAGTCCTTCTTCACCGACCACGCCGGCTGGCTGAAGCAACCGGTCGGCGACGGGCCGTACCGCATCGAGTCGTACACCAAGGGCTCGCAGATGGCCCTGAAGAAGTGGGACGGCTATCCCGGCGCCGACAAGGCGCAGAACGCCGGGGTGACCCTCAAGGTCTACACGGACAACGACACCGCCTACACCGACCTCATCGCCGGCAACCTGGACCTCGTCGACGACGTTCCCGCCTCGCAGCTCAAGAACGTCAAGAACGACCTCGGTGACCGTTACATCAACACCCCGGCCGGCATCATCCAGACGCTCGCCTTCCCCTATTACGACAGCGCCTGGAACAAGAGCGGCTCGGACAAGGTCCGCACCGGCATCTCCATGGCCATCAACCGGAAGCAGATCACCGACACCATCTTCCAGAACACCCGCACCCCGGCCACCGACTGGACCTCGCCCGTGCTCGGCGCGGCCGGCGGCTTCAAGGAAGGGCTGTGCGGGAGCGCCTGCGACTACGACCCCGCCCAGGCCAAGAAGCTCATCGAGGAGGGCGGGGGACTGCCCGGCGGACAGCTCAAGATCACGTACAACGCCGACACCGGCTCGCACAGGATGTGGGTGGACGCCGTGTGCAACTCCATCAACAACGCGCTGGGCAACGACAAGGCGTGTGTCGGGAATCCGATCGGCACCTTCGCCGACTTCCGGAACCAGATCGGGCAGCACAAGATGACCGGACCGTTCCGCGCGGGCTGGCAGATGGACTACCCGCTCATCCAGAACTTCCTCCAGCCGCTCTACTACACGAACGCCTCCTCCAACGACGGCAAGTGGTCCGACAAGGACTTCGACGAACTCGTCGACCAGGCGAACGGCCAGACCGACACCGCCAAGGCCGTGTCCACCTTCCAGCAGGCCGAAGGGGTCGTCCGCGACAACATGGCCGCCATTCCGCTCTGGTACCAGAACGGCAGCGCCGGCTACTCCGAGCGGCTGTCGAACGTGGCCCTCAATCCGTTCAGCGTCCCCGTCTACAACGAGATCAAGGTCAGCTGAACCGGCATGGGGCGCTATGTCGTCCGGCGGCTGCTCCAGATGATCCCGGTGTTCGTCGGGGCCACGCTGCTGATCTTCCTCATGGTCAATGTCATGGGCGACCCGATCGCGGGACTGTGCGGTGAGCGCGCGTGCGATCCGGCGACCGCCGCCCAGCTGAAGAAGGAGTTCGGACTCGACAAGCCGGTGTGGCAGCAATACCTCACCTACATGGGGAACGTCTTCACCGGCGACTTCGGTACGGCGTTCAACGGGCAGCCGGTCACCGAGCTGATGTCCACCGCGTTCCCCGTCACCATCCGGCTGACGATCGTCGCCATCCTCTTCGAGATCGTCATCGGCATCACGCTGGGTGTGGTGACCGGTCTGCGGCGCGGGCGGCCCGTCGACACCGGTGTGCTGCTGGCCACCCTGGTCGTCATCTCCGTACCGACCTTCGTCACCGGCCTGCTGCTCCAACTGCTGCTGGGCGTGGAGTGGGGCTGGATCAAACCCTCCGTCTCCCCGGACGCCACCTTCGGCGAGCTGATCGTGCCGGGGCTGGTGCTCGCCTCCGTGTCGCTCGCCTATGTCACCCGGCTGACCCGCACCTCCATCGCCGAGAACAAACGGAGCGACTACGTCCGTACGGCCATCGCCAAAGGGCTGCCAAGACGCCGGGTCATCACCCGGCACCTGCTGCGCAACTCCCTCATCCCCGTCGTCACCTTCATCGGCACCGACATCGGCGCGCTCATGGGCGGCGCGATCGTCACCGAGCGGATCTTCAACATCCACGGCGTCGGCTACCAGCTCTACCAGGGGATCCTGCGGCAGAACACGCAGACGGTGGTGGGCTTCGTGACCGTGCTGGTCCTGGTCTTCCTGGTGGCCAACCTCCTGGTGGACCTGCTCTACGCCGTACTCGACCCGAGGATCCGCTATGCCTGAGCAGCCGTTCGAGCCCGACCGGGCGATCGCGGGGACGGGAGCGGGCGGGGCGATGGACCTCGCGACGAGCGAGGCGCAGACGCTGGAGAGGACACCGGGCGGGCCGCTCGGCACCGGGCCGGCGGCCAGACCGCGCTCGCTCTGGTCCGACGCGTGGCGGGACCTGCGGCGCAACCCGGTCTTCATCGTCTCCGCCCTCGTCATCCTCTTCCTCGTCGTCATCTCCCTGTGGCCGTCCCTGATCGCCTCCGGCTCCCCCCTCAAGTGCGACCTGGCCAAGGCCCAGGAGGGCTCCCAGCCGGGCGCTCCCTTCGGATATGACGGACAGGGCTGCAACGTCTACACGCGGACCGTCTACGGGGCCCGTACGTCCGTCACGGTGGGCGTCTGTGCCACCCTCGGGGTCGCACTGCTCGGGTCGGTCCTCGGCGGGCTCGCCGGGTTCTTCGGCGGGTTCTGGGACTCGGTGCTCTCCCGGATCACCGACGTCTTCTTCGCGATCCCGGTCGTCCTCGGCGGTCTCGTCCTCCTCTCGGTGGTGACGAGCAATACGGTCTGGCCGGTCATCGGGTTCATGGTGCTGCTCGGCTGGCCGCAGATCTCCCGGATCGCCCGCGGCTCGGTGATCACCGCGAAGCAGAACGACTACGTCCAGGCGGCCCGCGCCCTCGGTGCCTCCAACTCCCGCATCCTGCTCCGGCACATCGCGCCGAACGCGGTGGCGCCCGTGATCGTCGTCGCGACCATCGCGCTCGGCACCTACATCGCCCTGGAGGCGACCCTGTCGTACCTCGGCGTCGGGCTGAAGCCGCCCAGCGTCTCCTGGGGCATCGACATCTCCGCCGCCTCGCCCTACATCCGCAACGCCCCGCACGCGCTGCTGTGGCCCTCCGGAGCCCTCGCGCTCACCGTCCTGGCCTTCATCATGCTCGGCGACGCGGTGCGCGACGCCCTCGACCCGAAGCTGAGGTGAGCGCCGCCGTGCTGCTCGAAGTGCGCGACCTGCACGTGGAGTTCCGGACACGAGACGGGGTCGCGAAGGCGGTCAACGGCGTCTCGTACGCCGTGGACGAGGGGGAGACGCTGGCCGTGCTGGGCGAGTCGGGGTCCGGCAAGTCGGTGACCGCCCAGGCCGTCATGGGGATCCTCGACATGCCGCCCGGGCGGATCGGCGGGGGCGAGATCCTCTTCCGGGGGCGCGACCTGCTGAAACTGAAGGAAGAGGAGAGACGGAGGATCCGGGGCGCCGAGATGGCGATGATCTTCCAGGACGCGTTGTCGGCGCTGAACCCGGTGCTGAGCGTGGGCGACCAGCTCGCCGAGATGTTCGTCGTGCACCGCGGGATGTCGAAGAAGGACGCGCGGGCCAAGGCCGTCGAGCTGATGGACCGGGTGCGGATCCCGGGCGCCGCCCAGCGGGTGCGGGACTATCCGCACCAGTTCTCCGGCGGGATGCGCCAGCGCATCATGATCGCCATGGCGCTGGCCCTGGAACCGGCGCTCATCATCGCCGACGAACCGACGACCGCGTTGGACGTGACCGTGCAGGCCCAGGTCATGGACCTGCTCGCGGAGTTGCAGCGCGAGTACCGCATGGGGCTGATCCTGATCACCCACGACCTGGGCGTGGTCGCGGACGTCGCCGACCGGATCGCCGTCATGTACGCCGGGCGGATCGTCGAGTCCGCGCCCGTGCACGACATCTACAAGGCGCCGGCCCACCCCTACACGCGCGGACTCCTCGACTCCATCCCGCGCCTCGACCAGAAGGGCCAGGAGCTCTACGCCATCAAGGGCCTGCCGCCCAACCTCATGAACATCCCTCCGGGCTGCGCCTTCAACCCCCGCTGCCCCATGGCCCAGGACGTGTGCCGCACCGACGAGCCACCGCTGTACGAGGTGGACCGGCACCGGGGCAGCGCCTGTCACTTCTGGAGGGAGTGCCTCAATGGTTGACGCGACGGTTGAGCCGATCCTGGAAGTGAGTGGACTGGTCAAGCACTACCCCCTGACCCAGGGCATCTTGATCAAGAAGCAGATCGGTGCCGTCAAGGCCGTTGACGGTGTTGACTTCACGCTCAACAAAGGAGAGACCCTCGGCATCGTCGGGGAGTCCGGCTGCGGCAAGTCAACAGTTGCCAAGATGCTCGTCAATCTTGAGCGGCCGACGGCGGGGTTGATCAAGTACAAGGGCGAGGACATCACCAGGCTGGGCGGTCGTGCCCTCAAGGCGGTCCGCCGCAACATCCAGATGGTCTTCCAGGACCCCTACACCTCCCTCAACCCCCGCATGACCGTCGGCGACATCATCGGGGAGCCGTACGAGATCCATCCCGAGGCGGCCCCCAAGGGCGACCGGCGCCGGCGGGTCCAGGAGCTGCTGGACGTCGTGGGGCTCAACCCCGAGTACATCAACCGCTATCCGCACCAGTTCTCCGGCGGCCAGCGCCAGCGCATCGGCATCGCACGGGGGCTGGCGCTGCGCCCCGAGGTGATCGTCGCGGACGAACCGGTGTCCGCGCTCGACGTGTCCGTGCAGGCCCAGGTGATCAACCTGCTGGACCGGCTCCAGAACGACTTCGACCTGTCGTACGTCTTCATCGCGCACGACCTCTCGATCGTGCGGCACATCTCGGACCGGGTCGGCGTGATGTACCTCGGGCGGATCGTGGAGATCGGCAAGGACGAGGAGATCTACGACCACCCGACCCACCCCTACACCCAGGCGCTGCTCTCCGCGGTGCCGGTACCGGACCCGGAGGCGCGGGAGCACCGGGAGCGGATCATCCTGAGCGGGGACGTCCCGTCGCCGACGAACATTCCGTCGGGGTGCCGGTTCCGCACGCGGTGCTGGAAGGCGCAGGAGCGGTGCGCGCTGGAGGTGCCGTTGCTCGCGGTGCCCGCGGTGTTCCGGCTCGCTTCGGGGCCGGCGGCGCATGACTCGGCCTGCCACTTTGCTGAAGAGAAGCAGGTGGTTCCGCCGGAGGAGCCGCCGGACGATCTTGGCGAGGGGGGTGCATAAGGGCATGAAGCGGGGTCAATCGCGTTAACACGCAGGCAACTTCACCGACCCGGTCTCGATATACGGACGCGGCACGCTTAACAGCGTACGGCCGTGCGGGTGCCGTAAACGGGCCGGAGCGCGCCATGTCGCTCCGGCCCGTTGCCGTGTGCGGGCGGGTGGGGGCTGATCGCGCAGTTCCCCGCGCCCCTAAAGGGGCGCGATGCCCAGGGTCCGCTTCAAGAAGTCCAGTTGGAGCAGCAAGAGGTTCTCCGCCACCTGTTCCTGTGGGGTCATGTGGGTCACGCCCGACAGGGGCAGGACCTCGTGCGGGCGGCCTGCCGCCAGGAGGGCGCTGGACAGGCGCAGGGAGTGGGCCACCACCACGTTGTCGTCCGCCAGGCCGTGGATGATCATCATCGGGCGGTGCGGTTCGGCGGCGTCGACCAGGCCGGTGTCGTCGATCACCGAGTTGCGGCGGTAGACGTCCGGCTGTTCGGCCGGGTGGCCGAGGTAGCGCTCCTGGTAGTGGGTGTCGTACAGGCGCAGGTCGGTCACCGGGGCGCCCACCACCGCCGCGTGGAAGACGTCGGGGCGGCGCAGGGCCGCGAGGGCGGCGAGGTAGCCGCCGAAGGACCAGCCGCGGATCGCCACCTTGGTCAGGTCGAGGGGGAAGTCGGCGGCGAGCGCCTGGAGGGCGTCGACCTGGTCCTGGAGGACGATCGCCGCGATGTCGTCCTTGATGGACTTCTCCCAGGCCGGGGAGTGGCCGGGGGTGCCCCGCCCGTCGGCGACGATCACCGCGAAGCCCTGGTCGGCGAACCACTGGGAGGTGAGGTGGGCGTTGTGGGCGGCGACCACGCGCTGGCCGTGCGGACCCCCGTACGGGTCGAGCAAAACCGGAAGGGGAGTGTCCCCGTGGTAGTCCTGTGGCATAAGCACGGCGCACGGAATTCGGCGTGCGCCCCCCGCGGTGAGCGTCACGCGCGGGGACAAATCGGGGTCTTCGGCGTATGACGTGACAGTCGCCAGGTGCTTTCCGTCGCGCAGTACCTGGACCCGGGCGCCCGGGCTCTCCAGGGTGGCGGAGACCAGTACGGTCACGCCCCCGGCGCGCACCGCCGTGTGCACGCCGGGCTCCTGCGACACGCGCTCCACGCCGAGTTCGTTCACGCGGTAGACGTGCACCTCGCCGATCTCGGGGGACTCGGCCTCCTCGCCGGCGGACGCGGAAACCAGCACGTCATCGGTGGTCACGTCGAGCACCGCACGGATGTGCAACTGGGGTCCCGTGAGCGGCCGTTCACCCACCGCGAGCACCCGGGCGCCACCCTCGTCGGCGATCCGGACCAGCTGTCCCGAGGGGCTCCAGCAGGGCACCCCACCGAAAAGTTCAAGCCATGTTGGATCTTCGTCGGCGTGCACCATCCGGGTCGCCCCCGACCCCGGGTCGACGGCCAGGAACAGCTGACTGCGCTGGTCGCGCGCCTGTACGAGCAACAGCGGGGCACCCGCCTCTGACCAGTGCACATGCGCCAGGTACGGATAGCGCGCCCGGTCCCAGGAGACCTCCGTGCGCGCCCCGGCGAGGTCGTGCACGAACAGGCGTACGTCCGCGTTCTCGGTGCCCGCCGCCGGATAGGCGACATGATGTGGCTCACGCTCCGGGTGGGCGGGGTCGGCGATCCACCACCGCCGTACCGGCGTGTCGTCCACGCGCGCCACGAGCAGCCGGTCGGACTGCGGCGACCACCAGAAGCCGCGCGAACGCCCCATCTCCTCGGCCGCGATGAACTCGGCCAATCCGTAGGTGACCTGTTCCGACTCCGGCTCGGCGAGTGCCCGGTCGCCCTCGCCCTCGGCGCCCACCACGCGCAGGGCACCCTCCGCGACGTACGCGACATGACGGCCGTCGGGGGACGGGCGCGGGTCGATCACCGGCCCGGGGACCGGGAGTTCGCGCGCCGTGCCGACCCTGAGCTCGGCCGTGAAAAGCCGCCCTGACAAGGCGAAAGACGCCAACTCCAGGGCCGCGTCGGTGGCGTAGCCGACGATGCCGGCACCGCCTTCGCGGCTGCGTTCGCGGCGGGCCCGCTCCTGGGGCGAGAGGTGCTCGTCGGCACCGCCGAGCAGGGTGCGCGGGTCCGCGGCGAGTCGCTCCTCGCCACTCGGCAGATCGAGAATCCAGAGGGAGTTGGCGCGGTCCGTGCCGGAGCCGGAGCGCAGAAACGCCACGCGGGAGCCGTCGGGGGCCACGGTGAACGCGCGCGGCGCGCCGAGCGTGAAACGCTGGGTGCGGGCGTGCCGGCGGGGGAATGAGACAGCCTCGGTCGTCATGCCCCGACCATATTGGCCATGCGCCCCCTTGTGCGGCCGTGCGCCGAGCGATGCGCGAGCACGCATAGTTATGATCACTACCGCTGAGTGGGTATGAACCTGCTGGCATGCGCATGGATTTGCTGTACCGATCTACAACCTGATCTACAACCCCCATAGTCCGAACCCCCCGCATCCCTGGGATCTTTGGAGGTGAGCCGCCGTGGCACTCTCGATTTCGGCGGTGGTGCTGCTGGCGATCATCGTCTTCTTGTTGATCAAGAAGTCAGGTCTGAAAGGCGGTCATGCAGTCGTCTGCATGCTGCTCGGTTTCTATCTCGCCTCCTCGACCATCGCGCCGACGATCAGCGATCTGACGACGAACGTCGCCAGCATGATCGGCAGCATCAAGTTCTGACCCCGCCCACTTTTCGCACCGGTCGACCGGGGCTGCGCGGCACTGTCGGTGTCGTTTCGTAGGGTGGGCACATGACGGAACTGCCCCCCCGGCGTCTGTTGCTCGTGCACGCGCACCCGGACGACGAGTCGATCAACAACGGCGTCACCATGGCCCGCTATGCGGCCCAGGGTGCCCATGTGACGCTGGTCACCTGCACGCTCGGCGAGGGCGGCGAGGTCATCCCGCCCGGGCTGCGGCATCTCACCGGTCCCGCCCTGGGCGAGTACCGGCTGGGTGAGCTCACCGCCGCCATGCGCGAGCTCGGTGTCGAGGACTTCCGGCTGCTCGGCGGCCCCGGCCGCTACCGCGACTCCGGAATGATGGGCCTGCCCGACAACGACGCGCCCGACTGCTTCTGGCGGGCCGACCTCGACGAGGCCGCCGGGCACCTGGCCCAGGTGATCCTGGAGATCCGCCCCCACGTCCTCGTCACCTACGACGACAACGGCGGGTACGGCCACCCGGACCACATCCAGGCCCACCGCGTCGCCATGAGAGCCGTCGAACTGGCCGCCGAGGCCGGCCACCGCATCCCCAAGGTCTACTGGAACCGCGTCCCGCGCGCGGTCGCCGAGGCCGCCTTCGCCAGGCTCCAGGACGACCTGCCGGGGCTGCCCTTCGCCAAGTCCGCCGCCGTCGACGACGTACCGGGCGTGGTCGACGACCGCCGTGTCACCACGGAGATCGACGGCGCCGCGTACGCCGGTGCCAAGGCCGCCGCGATGGCCGCCCACGCCACCCAGATCGAGGTGGCACCGCACGGCGCCCGCTACTTCGCGCTCTCCAACGAGCTGGCGCAGCCCGTGTTCACCACGGAGTTCTACGAGTTGGTGGGCGGTGAGCCCGGTGGCGCCCGGGAGGCCGATCTCTTCGCGGGCCTCGGGGAGGCGTCATGAGTTCCGGTGGCCGCGGGTCGGCACTCGCGCAACCCCTGCAGTCGCCCTCGGCCGGCCGGGTCGCGGCGCTCCTCGGCCTGGTGGTGCTCGGGGCCGTGGTCGGCGTCGCCGGGGCCCTCGTCCAGGCCGGCTGGTTCCCGGGCGGGCTGCTGCTCGCCCTGGCCGGCGCCGGCGGGCTCTTCCTCGGCGGGGCCCGGGCCGTGCTGAGCCGCTCGGGGGCCGTCGCGCCCGCGTTCGGCTGGGTCGTCGCCGTCATCTTCCTCACCGCCAGTCGGCCGGAAGGCGACTTCCTGTTCGGCGCGGGAGTCGGCTCGTACCTCTTCCTGCTCGGCGGCATGGCGCTGGCTGTGATCTGCGCCACAATAGGTTTGGGGCGGCAACCTCACGCGGACGGCGCCCGACTTGGCAAGTGACGTACCACTTCGCCGTGGGGCGCCCGTGGGAGTCCGGTGTGGGTTTCCCCAGCGGTCATGGGATAAGCGTCAGAAGTGGCCAGTATGGTGGTGCGCGCCGCCGAGCCGCCCCAGCAAGGTCGTCACCGGCGGTGGAGCCAACCGGGAGAACCTGCCTTGAGTCGTGAAACTGACACTCCGTCCTCCGGGCCCAACGGGCGCGGTGGATCCGCGTACCCCTCGGGCACGCCGCCGTACGGGACCCCCATGGCTTCCGACGACGGTACGGACGCGGCCCGTTCGGCCGCGCAGCCGGAGGAACGCAAGACCGAGACCACGCTGACGACCCGGATCCGGATCAACATCCCCGGCTCCCGGCCGATTCCGCCCGTGGTCGTCCGCACTCCCGTCGCGGACGTCGAGGGCGGCGTGGCCGGTGCCGCAGGCACGGGCGGCCCGAGCGAGGAGACGGGCACGCACGCGCTGCCGACGGGCGCCGCCATGTCCACCGGCACCGTCGAGCCGCCCGCCGCCGAGCAGGCGCCCGCGCCCGCGGCCGAGGAGAAGGCCAGCGACTGGTTCGCGCCGCGCAAGTCCGGCCCGGCCAAGGGCGGTCCGCGCGGCGGCGCCGCCAACGGCGGCGGAGCGCCCGGCGGTTCCCCCGCCGCGGCGCCGAACGGCCCGGCGACCCAGGGCGGTGCGCGCCCGGGCGGCGGCCGTCCCGGCGGTGTCGTCGGCTCCATGAGCGTGCCCGGCGCGTCCCGGCCCGGCGCGACCAACGGCGCGGGGCTGCCCACCGGCGCGACCGGCGGCCCGGTGGCTCCCGGACACGGCGGCGGCACCGGCTCCTTCGACGTGACCGAGGCGCTCGCCGCGGGCCCCCTCGGCGGCTCCCGGGGCGGCGCGAAGGGCGGCGGCGACGCCCGCCGCGACGACCTGCCGTACTTCTCGGACAACGGCGGCCAGAACGGCGCCCAGGCCGGTCCCGGCGCACCCGGCGGCGGCCCGGCCGGTCCCGGTGGCCCCAGCGGCTTCAACGGGCCGGGCGGCCCCGGCGGCCTCGGCGGCCCGCAGGGCCCGGCAGGCCCCACCGGCGGCCCGGTCACCGGGGACGGCCCGTTCGTCCCCCCGGGCAACGGCGGCGAGCCCTTCGGCGGCCCGGCAGGCCCCAACGGAACGGGCGGCCCCGGCGGGGCCTTCAGCGGCGGTGAGCCGTTCGGCGCCCCGGTCAACGGCGGCGAGCCCTTCGGTACCCCGGGCGGTCCCGCGGGCCCCGGCGGCGGCCCCGCCCGCCCCGGCCCCGGTGGTCCCGGCGGCCCGCGCGCCCGTGCCGCCCAGGCCCGGCCCGGCGCGCGCACCGCCCCCGGCGGTCCCGGCCTCCCCGGCGGCGGCCTGAGCGACGACACCGCGATCCTCACCCCGCAGAAGCCCGCTCCCGAACCGGGCATGCCCGGCTACGGCTCCCCGGCGGACAACGTCTCCGGGCACACCGTCACCAGCGGCATCCCGGTCGTGCCGCCGGGCGCCAACTCCCCGTTCGCGCCGGGCGCGCCCACCGACGGGCCGCTGCCGCACACGCCCCCGAAGCTGCCCGAGCCGGTCTCGCCGCCCCCGGCCGAGTCCAAGTCCAAGGGCAAGGCGAAGGCCAGGAAGAAGCGCGGCAAGCTGCCGCTGCTCGTCGGTGTCGTGGTGGTCGGCGGCGTCGGCGTCTACGGCGCCGGGCTGCTCATGAACCACTCCGACGTGCCCAAGGGCACCACCGTGCTCGGGGTCGACATCGGCGGCGGCACCCGGGACGACGCCGTCAGGAAGCTCGACGACGCCTTCGGCAAGCACGTGAACCAGTCGCTGAAGCTGTCCGTCGACGGCAAGACCGTCTCGCTGCCGCCGGACCAGGCGGGCCTCCAGTTCGACATGCAGAACACCGTCGAGGCGGCCGCCAAGAGCGACTACAACCCGGTCTCCGTGATCGGCTCCCTGTTCGGCCAGAAGCGGGTCGTCGACCCCGTCATGCCGGTCGACGTGGAGAAGCTCCAGGCCGCCCTCAAGGACCTCGGCGGCAGCTCCGGCTCGGTCACCGAGGGCACGATCAAGTTCACCTCCGGCAAGGCCGTCGCGGTCTACGGCAAGGCGGGCAAGGGCATCGACGCGGCCGCCTCCACGGACGCGGTCAAGCAGGCGTACGAGACGATGGTGGAGACCGGCACCGCCTCCGCGGTGAACGTACCGACGACCACCGTGCAGCCGACGGTCACCAACGCCGAGGTCGACCGCGAGATGAAGGCGTTCGCCCAGCCGGCGATGTCGGCGCTGGTCACGGTGAAGACGGACACCGGCGTCCAACTGCAGTTCAGCCCGCAGAACTCCCTGTGGAAGTTCCTCCGGGTCAAGGTCGTCGACGGCAAGCTCGTCGACAGCCCCGACCTGAACGCGCTCAAGGACCTCTACGGCAACACCTTCGACAGCGTCAAGATCACCCGCGCCAGCGGCGAGAAGACGGCCGTCACCCCGCAGGACGTCTACGTCGCCCTGCGCCAGGCCCTGCTGAGCAAGTCCAACCGGGTGGGCGTCATCGACACCAACCCCAACTGACGCAGACCCGCAGAGGGGGCGCCCGGTGCTCACCGGGCGCCCCTTCGCGCGTGTCACGCGCTGCTCATGACATCTGTCATGCGGCTCTCCGGACGGTCGGCACTGCCCCCGGCCAGGGGCTCGCCGCCAGCATGGAGGCATGACAACGACAGCGGCGACGACGGCCACCGGAACCCCGGTGGTGGTCGGGTTCGACCAAGTGAGCAAGACCTACGGGAACGTGCGGGCCGTCGACGGGCTCTCGCTGCGGCTGCACCCGGGGGAGACCGTGGCCCTGCTCGGGCCCAACGGCGCGGGCAAGTCGACCACGCTCGACCTGCTGCTCGGCCTCAAGCACGCCGACGCCGGCACGGTGAGCGTGTTCGGTCTGAGCCCGCGCGAGGCCATCGTCGCCGGACGCGTGGGCGCGATGCTGCAGAGCGGTGGCCTGATGGACGAGGTCACCGTCCGGGAGCTGGTCAAGCTCGCCTGCGACCTGCACCCGAAGCCGTACAAGGTCACCGACGTCCTCGCCCGCGCGGGCATCTCGCAGATCGCCGACCGCAAGGTCAACAAGCTCTCCGGCGGCCAGTCCCAGCGCGTCCGCTTCGCCCTCGCCACCGCCGGCGACAGCGACCTGATCGTCCTGGACGAGCCCACCACCGGCATGGACGTCTCCGCCCGCCAGGCGTTCTGGGCCACCATGCGCGAACAGGCCGACCAGGGGCGGACGGTCCTCTTCGCCACGCACTACCTGGAGGAGGCCGACGCCATCGCCGACCGGGTGCTGGTGCTGCACCGCGGCCGGCTCCTCGCCGACGGCACGGCCGCCGAGATCAAGGCGAAGGCGGGGGCCCGGCGGATCTCCTTCGACCTGGAGGGCGAGATCGACGAGGCACCGCTGCGGGCGCTGCCCTTCCTCACAGCTGTGACGGTGTCGAAAGGCGGCTCCGCCGCGGGTTCCGGCCAGACGATCCGCATGCAGTCGTCCGACGCCGACGCCACCGTCCACGCCCTCTACGGCCTGGGCGTCTACCCCCGCAACCTCGAAGTCGCCGGGCTCGGCCTGGAGCAGGCGTTCGTCGCCATCACGGAGGCCGAAGAGGCCAAGGACGCCAAGGACGCCAAGGACGCCAACGACGCCAACGACGCCAAGGACGCCAAGGAGGCCACGCAGTCATGAACGCCCTGATCAAGCTGGAGCTCGCCCGCGCCCTGCGCAACCGCAAGTTCCTGTTCTTCTCGGTGATCTACCCCTCGATCATCTTCCTGCTGGTCGCCAGCCAGGGCGGGACCGGCGAGACCGTCGACAACTCCGGCCTGTCCGTCGCCGCCTACGTGATGGTCTCCATGGCCTCCTTCGGCGCCCTCACCGCCGTCCTGATGGGCAACAGCGAGCGCATCGCGAAGGAGCGGGAGAGCGGCTGGGTACGGCAGCTGCGGCTGACCACGCTGCCCGGCCGCGGTTACGTCCTCGCCAAGACCGCCAGCGCCGCCGTGGTGAGCCTGCCCTCCATCGTGGTCGTCTTCCTGGTCGCCGCCTCGGTCAAGCACGTACGCCTGGACGCCTGGCAGTGGCTGGCGCTGACCGGCGCGATCTGGGCCGGCAGCCTGGTCTTCGCCGCGCTCGGCGTCGCCATCGGGTATCTGGCGAGCGGCGACGCGGTCCGCCCGATCACGATGATCACCTACTTCGGCCTGTCGATCCTCGGCGGCCTGTGGTGGCCGTCCTCCTCCTTCCCCACCTGGCTCCAGGACATCGCGAAGTGGCTGCCCACGCACGCGTACGCTGCACTCGGGCGGGCCATCGAGCAGAGCCAGGCCCCGAAGGCCCAGGACATCGCCATCCTCGTCGTCTTCTTCGCCCTCTTCGTGGGCGGCGCGGCCTGGCTGTACCGGAAGGACACGCTGAAGGCGTGAGCATGATGACGGAAGAGCTGCGGTCCGAGGACGAGGCCCGGGCGGACCGGCTGGTGCGCATCGGCCAGCCGCCCCGCACCCGGAGCGAGGCGATGCGCAAGCTGGTCTGGGTCCTGCCCTGGCTGGTCTTCCTGGCCTCCCCGGCGCAGGACCTGGCCTCCGGCGACCACACCACCGCGGCCACGGCGGCCGGCTGGGCGGGCCTGACGGCCTTCGTCGGGACCTACCTGGCCATCGTCTTCCGCTCCATGGGCCGGCCCTACCGCGGCTGGATCGTCACCGCCGCGATCGTCGTGGAGGGGGCGCTCGCGGTCACGCTGGCCTTCAGCCTCGGCGGCTCCTGGTTCGGCCTGTTCGTGTACGTCTCCGTGATGTGCGGGGTGACCTTCCCGCTGCGGATCGCCTACTGGACGATCCCGCTGACCACCGCCGCCATGCTGCTGGCGGGCTGGTACGTCCACGACATGGACGAGGCCTGGGGCCTGGTCCTGGTGGTGCTGCTGGTCGGCTTCTCCATGACCGGCATCCGGCAACTCGTCGCCACCACCATCGAGTTGCGCAAGGCCCGCGCCACCGTCGCCCAACTGGCGGCCAACGAGGAGCGGTTGCGCCTCGCCCGCGACCTGCACGACCTGCTGGGCCACTCCCTCTCCCTGATCACCCTGAAGAGCGAGCTGGCCGGCCGGATGCTCCCCGACCACCCCGACAAGGCGGCCCAGCAGGTCTCCGACATCGAACAGGTCAGCCGCCAGGCCCTGGTGGACGTCCGCGAGGCGGTCACCGGCTACCGGCGGCCCCGGCTCGCCGCCGAACTGGCGGGCGCCCAGGTCGCCCTGACCGCCGCCGCGGTCATCGCCGAGGTCCCCGCCGAGCCCGACCTCACCGACGTACCCGAGGACGGCGAGGCGGCCCTCGCGTGGGCGCTGCGAGAGGCGATCACCAACGTCGTACGGCACAGCGGGGCGAGCGTCTGCACGGTGGAGCTGCTGCGCCGTCAGACCCTGGACGGCCCGGTCCTCGAACTCGCCGTCGAGGACAACGGTTCGGGCGGCTCCGGCAAGGGTCCCGGCAACGGGCTCACCGGGCTGACCGAGCGGCTGGAGAAGGCGGGCGGCACGCTTGAGGCGGGCCGTGCGAAGCGCGGTTTCCGGCTGGTCGCCCGGGTCCCGCTCGGCTCCGGCATGGCCGTAGGATCCCGGGCATGAGCAGTACGATCAAGGTCCTCCTCGCGGAGGACCAGTCGATGGTCCGCGAGGCGCTGGCCGCCCTGCTGGGCCTGGAGGACGACATCGAGGTCGTGGCCCAGGTCGCCCGCGGCGACGAGGTGCTGCCGACGGCCCGGCGGCACGACATCGACGTCGCCCTGCTCGACATCGAGATGCCGGGCTGCACGGGCATCGAGGCGGCGGCCCAGCTCCACAAGGCGCTGCCGGCGGTGAAACTGGTCGTCCTCACCACCTTCGGCCGCCCCGGCTACCTCCGCAGCGCGATGGAGGCGGGCGCCGACGCGTTCCTGGTCAAGGACGCCCCCGCTGCCCAGCTCGCCGAGGCCGTCCGCAAGGTCCTGGCTGGTGAGCGGGTCATCGACCCCACCCTCGCGGCGGCCGCCCTCGCCGAGGGCGCCAACCCCCTGACCGACCGCGAACGCGAGGTCCTGCGCGCGGCGGCCGACGGCTCGACCAACGCGGAGCTGGCGGCGGCGCTGCACCTCTCCCAGGGGACGGTACGGAACTACCTCTCGACGGCGATCCAGAAGCTGGCGGTACGCAACAGGGCGGAAGCGGTCCGGATCGCGCGGGAGAAGGGCTGGCTGTAGCGGGCGACCGGCGGGGCTCAGTTGAGACGAGCACGCGCCGCCCGCGCCTCCCCCCGCACCTTCTCCGCCGCCCCCTCGTCGACCACGTCGATCAGCCCCGCGTACTTCTCCAACTCCTCGGCGCCGTCCGTGAACTCGCCCCGTTCCACCAGCAACCGCGCCCGCTCGTACCGCAGTCGTGCCGGATGCGACGGCAGCAGCAGGGACAGGTCCACCGCCCACAGGCCCACGTCCGACCGCTCGGGGCGGGCCGCGGCCCACGCCCGCACGTTGTTCAGGATCCGCCGTACGACGTCCAGGGCATCGGCCGGCTCCAGCATCGCCGGCTCCAGCGGCACCCCCGCCGCCCCCACCACGAGCAGCTCCGCGTCCGCCCCGGTCAGCACCCGCCCGCCGTCGAACGGGTCGGCCAGCACCTGCTCCTCCGCCGCCCCGAACCCGACCACGAAGTGCCCCGGCAGCGCGACCCCGTACACCGGCGCCCCCGCCCGCCGGGTGACCTCCAGCCACACCACGGAGAGCAGGATCGGCAGCCCGCGCCGCCGCCGCAGCACCTCGTGCAGCAGCGAGGACTCCAGCCGCTGGTAGTCCGCGGCGGCGCCCCGGAAGCCGAACCGTTCGCCAAGCACCCGCTGCGCCGCCGTGGCCCACGCGTGCGGCCCGCCCGGCCGGTACGGCAGCTGCCCGGCGAGCCGGTCCAGCTCCATCTGAGCCGCGTCGATCCCGGCCTCGTCCAGCGAGCCGTCGGCCGCCGCGCCCAGCAGCAGACACAGCGTCGCCAGATCGGGCCGCTCGGACCGCGCCTCCTCGGCGAACCGCCCCCGTACCTCGGCGGCCCGCCCCGACGACGGCGGACGTGGATGTGGCTGACCGGAAGCCATAGCTGTCTCGTGCCCCTTCGGAATGATCGGTACCGCCCCGGCTCCAGGATTCAGGAACCGTCCGCCTCTGGCGCCCGGTAGTGGTGGTAGGCGTGATGCGCCACGAAGCCCAGCCGTGCGTACAGCGCCCGCGCCCCCTCGTTGTCCGTCTCCACCTGCAGCCAGGCCGCCGACGCGCCCTCCTCCAGCGCCCGGCGCGCGAGCGCGGCCATCACCTCGGTGGCCAGCCCACGGCGCCGCAGCCCCGGATCCACCTCGACGGCGGCGAACCCGGCCCACCGGCCGTCCACCACCAGCCGCCCGATGGCCGCGGGGGCACCTCCCGGGGATTCGCCGGGCACGGTCGCGAACCACACCGACGGCCCGCTCCCCAGCACCTTCAGCGCAACCTCGCTCACCCCCTTGCGCTGGTACCGCGCCAGCCAGTCCTCGCCGGCCGCCCGGGACAGCACCACATCAGCACCCTCCGCCCGGTCCGCCACCGGCGCCAGCCCCCCGGTCCACAGCTCGGCGCTCACCTCGCGCAGCCATCCGCGCCGCTCCAGCTCCGCGCAGAGCAGCTCCTGCGTGCCCTCGGCGCCGGTCGCGGTCTGCACGTAGGCGGGCAGCCCCCGCTCGCCGTACCACCGACGCACGGCCGTCAGCGCCGCGTCCAGCGGCAGCCCGGGATCACCGAGCGGCAGCACGCTGTTGGCCCGCCGGGTGAACCCCGCGGCCGCCCGCAGCTCCCACTCGCCGAGCCGCTCGCTCTCCACCGGCCGCCACCCGCGCGAGGCGACACGCGCGAGCTCCCGGTAGGTCGCCGCGGGGCCCCGGCGGCGCGCCGGAGCGGCCGGCACCACCTTCCCCGCCACCAGCGCGGACTCCGGTATCCGGACGGTCTCCCCGTCCCGCCGTGTGATCGTCAGCATGCCGTCGTCGTCCCATGATGTGAGAACACCCACCGTGTCGGTGAACTTCTCCGCGCCGACACCATTTCCGGTCAAACGGCGCACGGACACCCGTTTACCCACGTCAGCAGCGGTAATACGGACCTCGAAGCGTCCTGCGGCAGAGATTTCCACTGGTCAGTTCACCCCTCCTGTTCGGATCATGTCCGGGAACGGAGATACTAGGGGCGGGCATCGACGACGCCGCGCTCCCGCGCGCCAGGCGGCGGAGCCTACGGAGGCCCGCCAGCGCCCAATCGAGGAGGAACGACAGCGTGACCTACGTCATCGCGCAGCCTTGTGTCGACGTGAAGGACAAGGCGTGCATCGAGGAGTGCCCGGTCGACTGCATCTACGAGGGCCAGCGGTCCTTGTACATCCACCCGGACGAATGCGTCGACTGCGGTGCCTGTGAGCCGGTCTGCCCGGTCGAGGCGATCTTCTACGAGGACGACACTCCGGAGGAGTGGAAGGACTACTACAAGGCGAACGTCGAGTTCTTCGACGACCTCGGCTCCCCGGGCGGCGCCAGCAAGCTGGGCCTGATCGAGCGCGATCACCCGTTCATCGCCGCGCTGCCCCCGCAGGCCGAGTAGTCCACACCGGCGGCCCGCCGCAAAACCGTGCCGCCTCGGTCCCGTACGGCCTGATCACACCCGATCGGCGCCGTGCGGGGCCGAGGCGTTTGCCGTACCGGCCGTTGTCGGTCGTACCGAAGAAAGTGAGCAAGGAACCGTGTCCGCAGTCTCCGACCGTCTGCCCACCTTCCCCTGGGACAAGCTGGAACCGTACAAGAAGACGGCCGCGGCACACCCGGACGGCATCGTCGACCTGTCGGTCGGCACCCCGGTGGACCCGGTCCCCGACCTGATCCAGAAGGCCCTGATCGACGCCGCCGACTCGCCCGGCTACCCCACGGTCTGGGGCACCCCCGAGCTGCGCGACGCGATCACCGGCTGGGTCACCCGCCGCCTCGGCGCCCGGGACGTCACCCACCGCCACGTCCTGCCGATCGTCGGCTCCAAGGAACTCGTCGCCTGGCTCCCCACCCAGCTGGGCCTCGGCCCCGGCGACCGCGTGGCCCACCCGCGCCTGGCGTACCCCACCTACGAGGTCGGCGCCCGCCTCGCCCGCGCCGACTACGAGGTCTACGACGACCCGCGCGACCTGGACCCGGCCGGCCTGAAGCTCCTCTGGCTGAACTCCCCGTCCAACCCGACCGGCAAGGTCCTCGCGAAGCAGGAACTCAGGGAGATCGTCGCCTGGGCCCGCGCCCACGGCGTCCTGCTCTTCTCCGACGAGTGCTACCTCGAGCTGGGCTGGGAGGCCGACCCGGCCTCCGTCCTGCACCCGGACGTCAACGGCGGCTCGTACGACGGCATCGTGGCCGTCCACTCCCTCTCCAAGCGCTCCAACCTCGCCGGCTACCGCGCGGCCTTCCTGGCCGGTGACCCGGCGGTCCTCGGCCCCCTCCTGGAGATCCGCAAGCACGGCGGCATGATGACGTCGGCCCCGACCCAGGCGGCGGTGGTGGCGGCCCTGTCCGACGACACCCACGTCCACGAGCAGCGCGAGCGCTACGCCGCCCGCCGCGGCCTCCTCCGCGACGCCCTCCTCTCCCACGGCTTTCGCATCGAACACAGCGAGGCGAGCCTCTACCTGTGGGCGACGAGGGACGAGTCCTGCTGGCAGACCGTGTCCCACCTGGCGGACCTGGGCATCCTCGTGGCACCGGGCGACTTCTACGGCGAGGCGGGCGAGAACTTCGTACGCGTGGCCCTGACGGCGACGGACGAGCGCGTGCGAGCGGCCGTGGAGCGGCTTTCCTGAAACGCGCCCCAGCTGGAGCGCCCCGTCAGGGGCGCGGGGCTGTGTCAATTTGCGGCTCCGCCGCGTGGGCGCGACCAGCCCCCACCGGCCCGCAGCCGACGCACAACGAGAAGGGACCCAGGGAAAGCCCCGGGTCCCTTCCAGGAAGCGGCTGGGCAACCTACCCGAGCGGCAGCCCCTTCACGGGCAGCCCACCCTTGGCGAGCCCGTCCGTCGGCAGCCCACCCTTCGTCGCGGTGGACGCCGTGTCACCCAGCAGCCCACCGGCGGAGCCGGCCGCGTCGCCCGCGGTGTGCTGCACCACCGGCGCCGCCTTCTTGACGGCCTTGCCGCCGGTCTTGCCCGCGGCCGGCACCGCCGACTCGACCGCCTTGCCGCCGGTGTGGCCCACGGCCCCGGTGACGGTCTGCGTCGCACCGTCGGCGGTCTTGCCGACGTTCGCCCCGTCCAGCGCGGTCAGGCCGCCCAGGTTCGGGGTGGCCGGCAGGCTCGGGGCCGCGCCGGCGGAGCCGGCCGCACCGACCCCGGCAGCCGCTCCCGCTGCGACGAGCAGCGCGGCACGGGCGATCCGGCGGGTCAGAGGGAGGGACATGGTGCTCCATTCGACGGGAGGGAACGTGATCGCCGTGACTACCGCTCGAAGCCCGCGAAGGTTGCGGAGACCCAAGGTAAAGAATTGATAACGCATCGCATTATCGGGTGTGGAGAAAAACGGGCAAACGGTGCCCGGCCGTGGTCTCCGGAGAATCCTTTCGGCGCACTGTTCCCAAGGGGTGTCACGCATGCGTGAGTGACCGTGCGAAAACGTGGGCGCACCACGCATGCGTAGCGTCCCGGCTGACCCGCCGGAGGGAACCCCCGAACTACTGCCCGGTCACGATCCGCACCGAGCCCGCGGACTTCTCCGCTCCGCTCGTGCCCTGCGTGCCGGACGCCGTCTCCCACTGGCTGTCCGTGCTCCCGGCGGCCCACTCCCGGCCCGCGTACGAGACCCGCTGGATGTGCAGCGCCGAGGAGTTGGCCACCGCCCAGTGCGCCAGCTGCCAGCCGCGCTCGCTCTCGGTGCGGCCCGACTTGTCCTTCTTCTTCCCCTCCGGCACCGGCACGGTCACCGTCCGCCCGTGCGCCGTGGCGGTCACGCTCGGCGTCGGCGTCGGCGAACTCGCGGACGAACCGCTCACCTCCGCGCCGGCCTCCTCGACCGCGTCCCGGCCGAAGTCCCGTACGAGCGCGGTCCGTACCGCGTCCGTACCCGTGCCGGTACTCGTCGTCGCCGCCTGTGTGCCGGTCGCCGCCGGGCGCCCGTCGCAGGTCAGCGTGGCCGCCGCCTGCCCGGTCAGGGCGGCCGCGAGCAGTGTGGCGTCGGTCTCGTGCTTGGCGTAGGCCTCCGGGTAACCGCTGCGCTGCACGCGCTGCGCGGCCACCGTCAGCGGCAGGGACTCGTAGTCCGCCACCTTGGCCAGGTGGGCGTAGAACATGCCGGCCGCGTACGCCGGGTCCAGGATCTGCTTCTCGGTGCCCCAGCCCTGCGAGGGCCGCTGCTGGAACAGGCCCAGCGAATCCCGGTCGCCGTGCTTGATGTTGAGCAGCCCCGACTCCTGGATCGCGGTCGCCAGGGCGATGGCCACCGCCCGCTCGGGCATGCCGCGGCCGGTGCCGACGGCGGCGATCGTCGCCGCGTTCACCGCCTGGTCGGGCGTGAACTCGTAGGACTTCCCGTCGGCTCGGCCCGAGACGACCTTGCAGCCCTCGGCGCCACCGCCGCCGGTGACGTACTGGACGACGAGATAGGCCGCGACGGCGCACAGGATGACCAAGCCCGACACGAAACGCAGGATGCGGCCGCGACGCTTGGGGCGGATGGGGGACGGCTCTGGCACGCGTACAACATACTGGAGAGTACGAGCCGCTCACCCCTGGGTCCGGAAGCCTGTGAATCCGCCGGCCGGCCGACGGGCGCTAGGGTCGAGGTCATGGCCGACACCTCGCTTGACCTCACGCTGGACGCCGCCGCGCTCACCGCACAGCTCGTCGACTTCCCCTCCGAGAGCGGCGCCGAGAAGCCGCTCGCGGACGCGATCGAGTGCGCGCTGCGTGCCCTGCCGCACCTGACGGTCGACCGGTACGGCAACAACGTGATCGCCCGGACCGACCTCGGCCGCCCCGAGCGCGTGATCCTGGCCGGCCACATCGACACCGTCCCCATCGCGGAGAACGTGCCCTCCCGCCTCGACGCGGACGGCGTGCTGTGGGGCTGCGGCACCTGCGACATGAAGTCGGGCGTCGCGGTCCAGCTGCGCATCGCGGCCACCGTCCCGGCTCCCAACCGGGACCTGACCTTCGTCTTCTACGACAACGAGGAGGTCGCCGCCGACCTCAACGGCCTCAAGCACGTGGCCGAGGCTCGCCCCGAGTGGCTGGCCGGCGACTTCGCGGTTCTCCTCGAACCCTCGAACGGCGAGGTCGAGGGCGGCTGCCAGGGCACCCTGCGCGTCCTCCTGAAGACCTCGGGCGAGCGGGCCCACTCGGCGCGCTCCTGGATGGGCTCCAACGCGATCCACGCGGCCGCCCCGATCCTGGCCCGGCTCGCCGCCTACGAGCCGCGCTACCCGGTCATCGACGGCCTGGAGTACCGCGAGGGCCTGAACGCGGTCGGCATCTCGGGCGGGGTCGCCGGCAACGTCATCCCCGACGCGTGCGTGGTCACCGTCAACTTCCGGTACGCCCCGGACCGTTCCGAGGCCGAGGCCATCGCCCACGTCCGCGAGGTCTTCGCGGACTGCGGGGTCGAGGAGTTCGTCGTGGACGACCACAGCCCGGGCGCGCTGCCCGGCCTCTCCCACCCGGCCGCGGCCGCCTTCATCGAGGCGGTCGGCGGCACCCCGATGCCCAAGTACGGCTGGACCGACGTCTCCCGCTTCTCGTCGCTCGGCGTCCCCGCGGTCAACTACGGCCCAGGCAATCCGCACTTGGCGCACAAGCGGGACGAAAGGGTGGAAACAGTCAAGATCCTGGCGGGTGAGGAGCGCCTGCGCACCTGGCTGACCAGCTGAGCCGCACGACGGCGCTTCGCACCGGACATGCCGACGTCCCGCGCCTGTAACCCGCGCGGATCTAGGCTGGGGCGGATACACCTGCAAGCGGAGGGAGCGCACATATGGCTACCGGGAACCCCGAGGGGAAGAAGGTGCCGCCGGACGAGCAGCGCCTGGGACCGGTCCTCCGACGGCGCGGCCAGGTGACCGCGAGCACGACGGACCAGCGCCTCCTGGACGCGGGCGG
This sequence comes from Streptomyces sp. NPDC058464, assembly GCF_042721035.1. NCBI lineage: Bacteria > Bacillati > Actinomycetota > Actinomycetes > Kitasatosporales > Streptomycetaceae > Streptomyces > Streptomyces sp. NPDC058464. The sequence goes on along the minus strand of NZ_JBHXMA010000007.1, from coordinate 211,134 downwards.
CCCCTCCGACTGGGTCCACACGGACCCCTGGCGGGTGCTGCGCATCCAGTCGGAGTTCATCGAGGGCTTCGGCACGCTCGCCGAACTGCCGCCCGCGATCAGCGTGTTCGGCTCGGCGCGGACGCCGGTCGACTCGGCGGAGTACGACGCCGGCGTGAAGCTGGGCCGTGGCCTGGTCGAGGCCGGCTGGGCCGTGATCACGGGCGGCGGCCCGGGGGCGATGGAGGCGGCGAACAAGGGCGCCCTCGAAGCGGGCGGCGTCTCGGTCGGCCTCGGCATCGAGCTCCCCTTCGAGCAGGGCCTCAACCCGTACGTCGACATCGGCCTCAACTTCCGTTACTTCTTCGTGCGGAAGATGATGTTCGTGAAGTACGCGCAGGGCTTCGTCGTCCTCCCGGGAGGCCTCGGCACCCTCGACGAACTCTTCGAGGCCCTGACCCTCGTCCAGACCCAGAAGGTCACCCGCTTCCCGATCGTCCTGTTCGGCAGCGGCTACTGGGGCGGCCTCGTCGACTGGCTGAAGAACACGCTGGTCGCCCAGGGCAAGGCGGCGGAGAAAGACCTCCTCCTCTTCCACGTCACGGACGACGTGGCGGAGGCGGTGGGCCTGGTCTCGAAGGAAGCGGCCCGCTAGCCCCGGCCGCTGCCCGCCCACCCACCCGACTCGCTCTGTTGAGAGGTCGGGGTCGAGGGTTCCTGTGACCGCACCGACCGACCGAACCGGTCCGCGCACTCCTCGACCCACCGAGTCGGTTCGTGCGCCTTTCGACTCACCGAGTCGGGTGGTGGGTGGGCGGGGGATTCGGGGGTCTGGGGGCGGAGCCCCCAGGACTCGGCGCGGACGCCGGACTACGCGAGCCCCCGCCGGGCCACCGCCGGAGGCCGGTGGCCCGCGATCGACGCCACCATGTCCAGCACTTGTCGCGTCTCGGCGACCTCATGCACCCGGTACACCTGCGCCCCCAGCCACGCCGACACCGCCGTCGTCGCCAGCGTGCCGATCACCCGCTCCTTCAGCGGCCGGTCCAGCGTCTCGCCCACGAAGTCCTTGTTGGACAGGGAGACCAGCACCGGCCACCCCGTCTCCACCATCTCCCCGAGCCGCCGCGTCGCCTCCAGGCTGTGCCGGGTGTTCTTGCCGAAGTCGTGCCCGGGATCGATCAGCACCGACTCCCGCGGCACCCCCAGCGCGACGGCCCGCTCCGCCAGCCCCAGGGTCACCCGCAGAATGTCGGCCACGACATCGTCGTACGTCACCCGGTGCGGCCGCGTCCGGGGCTCGGCCCCGCCCGCATGCGTGCACACCAGCCCCACCCGGTACCGCGCCGCGACCTCCGCCAGCCCCGGGTCCACCCCGCCCCACGCGTCGTTCAGCAGATCCGCCCCGGCCTCGCAGGCGGCCTCCCCGACCGACGCCCGCCAGGTGTCCACGCTGATCACGACGTCCGGGAAGCGCCTGCGCACCTCCGCGACGAACCCGACGATGCGCCGCGCCTCCTCCTCGGCACCGACCTCCTCGCCCGGACCGGCCTTCACCCCGCCGATGTCGATGATCTCGGCCCCTTCGGCGATCGCCTGCTCCACGCGCGCGAGGGCCGGCTCGTCACGGAAGGTCGCCCCCTGGTCGTAGAAGGAGTCCGGCGTCCGGTTCACGATGGCCATGATCACCGGTTCGTACGGCCCGAATTCCCGCCTGCCCAGCCTGAGCATCGCCTGTGACCTCTCGTAGTAATTCCCTCGGTAGGACCGCCTGCGACCCTAACTGTCAGACTCGCATGGCACGATCGGACCCAGACACATTCGACACCGAGCACACTGAGCACAACGAGTGCTGCTGCACCGAGATTCATCGAGCCTGGGGGCCCACCGCGATGGTCATGTTCCTGTTCCTCGTCGTCGCGCTCGCGGTCGTGGTCGTCGCGGTCACCCTCTCCGTGGTGAGCGGCGGCGAGAGCGGACCGCTGCCCGAGGTGGCACCCGAGCGGTTCCAGGACCCACTGCCCCCGGACCGCCCGGTGAACCGCGCGGACGTGGAGACCCTCCGCTTCCCGCTCGTCCCGCGCGGCTACCGCATGGCGGACGTCGACGACGCGCTGAGCCGCCTCGGCGCCGAGCTCTCCGAGCGGGACGCCCGGATCGCCGACCTGGAGTCCGCGCTGGCCGGCGCCCAGGCCACGCCGCACGCCCCGCACTCCTCGCACACCTCGCTGGACAAGCCCGAGCCGGAGGACCGGCCATGAGCGACGTGCCCGAGACCGTCGACGGAGCGGCGGTGGCCGGGCCGGACGGCAGGCTGCGCTGCCCCTGGGCCCTGTCCACCGAGGACTACGTCGCGTACCACGACGAGGAGTGGGGCCGCCCGGTCCACGGCGACGACGCCCTCTACGAACGCCTCAGCCTGGAGGCCTTCCAGTCCGGCCTCTCCTGGATCACGATCCTCCGCCGCCGCCCCGGCTTCCGGGCCGCCTTCGCCGGCTTCCACATCGAGAAGGTGGCCGCGTTCACCGACGAGGACCGCGAACGCCTGCTGGCCGACCCCGGCATCATCCGCAACAGGGCGAAGGTCGACGCGACGATGGCCAACGCGAAGGTCCTCGCGGAGTGGGCCCCGGGCGAGCTGGACGAGCTGATCTGGTCGTACGCCCCGAAGCCGGGCACGTACCCCGCACCGAAGACCATCGCCGACGTGCAGGCGGTGACCCCGGAGTCGACGGCCCTGTCCAAGGCCCTGAAGAAGCGCGGCCTGCGCTTCATCGGCCCGACCACGGCATACGCCTTGATGCAGGCATGCGGATTGGTGAACGACCACTTGGAAACATGCGTGAGCAGACGCGCCCTTTAGGGGCGCGGGGCTGTGTCGATGTGCGGCTGCCGCCGCGTGGGCGCGACCAGCCCCCACCGGACCCGCAGATCCCCGCCGGCCGTCACCGTCCCAAGTACTTGGGCTTCTCCTTGTTCACGAACGCCTGCACGGCGATCGCGTGATCCTCGGCCGCTCCGGCCCGCGCCTGCAGCTCGTCCTCCTTGTCGAGCGTCTCGTCGAGGGAGTGCGTGAGCCCGTAGGCGACGGCCTCCTTCAGCGCCGCGTACGCCACGGTCGGACCTTCGGCCAATTTCCGTGCCACCTTCTCGGCCTCGGCCCGCAGCTCGGCCGACGGCACCACCTTGTTCGCGATGCCCAGCTCGTACGCGTCCTGCGCGCCGATGCTCCGCGGAAAGAGCAGCAGGTCGGCGGCGCGCCCCGGCCCCACGACCCGCGGCAGCGTCCACGACACCCCGGAGTCGGCGGTCAGCGCCACCCCCGCGAACGACGTGTTGAACGCGGCCGTGTCGGCGACCACCCGGTAGTCCGCGGCGAGCGCGAAACCGAACCCGGCCCCGGCCGCGACGCCGTTCACGCCGGCCACCACCGGCTTCGGCGCCCCCACCAACGCCCGGACGATCGGGTTGTAGTGCTCCCGCACCGTCGTCATCGTCTGCCCCGCCCCGGTCTCCCGGTCGGACGCGAGCAGCATGATGTGCTCCTTGAGGTCCTGGCCCACACAGAACGCCCGGTCCCCGGCGGCGGTCAGCAGGATCGCCCGGACGGCCGTGTCGGCGGCCGCTTCCTGCGCGGCCTCACGAAGAGCCACCTTCGTCGCGATGTTCAGCGCGTTCATCGCCTCGGGACGGTTCAGCGTGATCGTCGCGAGCCCGTCGCTCACCTCGTAGAGCACGGTGTCGGTCATGGTGCGTCCCCTCCGTCGTCTTCGTTCGTCTTCGTCGTCGCGGCTGACGTACCGCTCAGTACGTCGCTGTCCGAAGGACAGCATGGCGGAGATCGCCGTCGGGGAACCGGACCCTGCGTGTGACCTGCGTCAAAGAATTCCGGAGCCGACTCGGTCGGCGTAAGGACGCAGGGCGGCGAAGTATCGCAGTCACATCGCCGAATTGGGTGGTTTTGGTCGCGTGCGTTGCCCAAGCGATGCCGACTGATGTTGGTCATCGGGTCCTGAGATGCGGGATAATGGCTTGGAAGCAATGTGTTCGATGCCGGTGTCGCGTGTCCAGTGAGGATCACGCGTGCCCTCCAGGGCCGTCGGTAGACGATGAGCTGTTTTCAGGAAGGGGTACGAGCATGGCGGCCATGAAGCCGCGGACGGGTGATGGCCCGCTCGAGGTGACCAAGGAGGGGCGGGGCATCGTCATGCGCGTTCCGCTCGAAGGCGGCGGTCGGCTCGTCGTCGAGCTGACCCCTGACGAGGCCGCGGCGCTTGCCGACGCCCTCAAGAACGTCGTCGGCTGAGGCGTCAGCGACCATACCCTTTCGGTCGCCCCGGCATCCCAAGAGGTGCCGGGGCGTTGCCGTGTTTCCGGGCGTCCGTGAGAACCCGGTCCGTATCCACGCGACCCCGACCCCTGCCCGTGAGACCCCGGTTCCTGCCCGCGCGAGCTATCGCTTGACCGCGCACAGCAGTCCGTCGCCCACCGGCAGCAGCGACGGCACCAGTTCCTGGCTCTCCCGGACCGTGCGCAGCAGCTCGCGCAGCCGCAGTACCTCGGTCGGCTGCGGCCCCGAGTCGACGGTGCGGCCGTTGGCGAAGACGCCCTCGAAGACCACCAGGCCACCCGGACGCAGCAGGCGCAACGATTCAGCGAGGTAGTCGGAGTACTCCTGGCGGTCGCCGTCGCAGAAGACGAGGTCGTAGCCGGCGTCCGCGAGGCGGGGCAGCACGTCGAGGGCGCGGCCGGGGATGAAGCGGGCCCGGTTGCTGGCGAAGCCGCAGGCGCGGAAGGCCTGCCGGGCGAACTGCTGGTGTTCCGGCTCGGGATCCACGGTGGTCAGCACCCCGTCCGGGCGCATGCCGTGCAGCAGGTACATCCCGGACACCCCGCACCCCGTGCCGATCTCGGCGACCGCCTTGGCGTCCACGGAGGCGGCGAGCATGCGCAGCGCGGCGCCCGTGCCGGGCGACACCGAGCGCAGCCCTGCCTCGCGGGCCCGGTCACGGGCCCACCGCAGTGCTTCGTCCTCGGCGACAAAGGCGTCGGCGAACGCCCAGCTCGTCTGCCGGTTGCCGGTAATGACCCTCTCCTGTCCCCGTGGTTGCCTGGGCGTGACTGTATCCGTTGGCACCGGGAACCCGCAGATGGGACCAGGCGTTTAGAGGGGTGGAAGACAGGGCGGGGGGACACGAATGGATCACGATGACGAGACGGCGGTCGAGCAGCTGCTGTTGCGGCCGGATCAGCCGTACCAGCACAGATCAAATTCTTGTAAAACCGCTTATCCGGTGCTAACGGGCGAGGTGGCTATGGTAGGGGCTCCACTGGACACCACCAGAGCCGACAGGGGAGGTGCGGCCGCGCCTGAGGATCGGGGAGGAGTGCTGCGGCGCTTCCTCGGATCGGCAGGCAGGCCGAAATCCGTGAACGACACCGCTGCTGACCCCAGCCACGCCGACGCGCTCGCCACGGGCGAGGACCGGACCGCGACCTTCTCCACCGACGCGGACGGGCAGGCATGGACTCCGCCCACGTGGGAGGAGATCGTCAGCACGCACAGCGGCCGCGTCTACCGTCTGGCCTACCGCCTGACCGGTAACCAGCACGACGCCGAGGACCTCACCCAGGAGGTCTTCGTCCGCGTCTTCCGCTCGCTGTCGACCTACTCGCCGGGCACCTTCGAGGGCTGGCTCCACCGCATCACCACCAACCTGTTCCTCGACATGGTCCGCCGCAAGCAGCGCATCCGCTTCGACGCCCTCGGCGAGGACGCGGCCGAGCGCCTGCCCAGCCGCGAGCCCACCCCCTCACAGGCCTTCAACGACGCGCACTTCGACGCCGACGTCCAGCAGGCCCTGGACACCCTCGCGCCCGAGTTCCGTGCCGCCGTCGTGCTCTGCGACATCGAGGGACTGTCGTACGAGGAGATCGCCGCGACCCTCGGCGTGAAGCTCGGCACGGTCCGCTCCCGCATCCACCGCGGCCGCTCCCAGCTGCGCAAGGCCCTCGCGCACCGCTCCCCGGAGGCCCGCAAGGCCGAGCGCCGTTCCTTCGTGCCCCGTGTTCCCGCACTGGGAGGAGGGGGCGCGACCGCGTGAGTGGATCACGACCGAAACCGGCCGAGCGACAGCTCGCCGAGCAGCACCTGGGAGACCGACTCTCCGCCCTGGTGGACGGAGAGCTCGGTCATGAGACGCGTGAGCGCGTCCTGGCCCACCTGGCGACCTGCGCCCGGTGCAAGGCGGAGGCGGACGCGCAGCGCGCGCTGAAGAGCGCCTTCGCGGCGGCCGCCCCGCCGCCGCCCTCCGAGAGCTTCCTGGCCCGCCTCCAAGGGCTGCCCGCGGGCGGCGACCCGGACGGCGGCGGTTCGCCGTTCGGCGGGGGAGACCCGTCGGGGCGCGGATCCGACAGCGGGGTCTTCGACCTGAGCCGGGACGACCGCTTCGAGTTCGGCTACGTCCCCGCCCGTCCGCACGACCCGGCCGCGGTCGCCGGCCGGGGCTTCCGCATCCACCCCGTCGGCCGCCCGGACAGCGACCGCTCCGCCTCGCGCGGCATGCGGTTCGCGTTCGTCGCCGCCGGTGCGGTCTCGCTGGCCGCCGTCGCCCTCGGCGGGGTCACCGCCGGCCTGCCCGGCACCCCGGCCGCCGACGCCCGCAGCGGTGGCGGCAGCGTCGCCCCGGCCGGCACGGCGGGCTCGGGCACCACCGGGGCCGCCGACACGCAGCGCCGCCGCCTGCTCACCCCGCTGCTGTCGTCCGGCACCCTGCTCGGCGGTGCCCCCGCCATGCCCACCTCGGTGTCCGCACCGCTGCTGCCCGGAGTGCCCTCCCCGGCCGCCGCACAGCAGACGCTGCGGGAACTGACCGCACCGGTGATGGCCGGCGCGGCCGCGGTCTCCCCCTTGATACGGCCGCTGAACGCCAACCCGCCGTTCGCCCTCACCTCGTGGACCAGCACCCCCGGGGCGACCGGCACCGGCCTGCTCGCCGCACCCGTCCCCGACGCCACCTCCGCACCCTCCCTGTCCCCGTCTCCGTCCCGCTCCTCCCGCGCCGCCCGCTGACCGGGCCTGCCCACCTGCTGAACGGTCCTGCGCGGCGACTTGCGAACCTGGTTGAATCCTGTGAGCCAGCCATGCCCGTGGTGCCACCGTGGGCAAGGAGCCGACCTTCCGCGAGCCGCCGATGAGCGGGGCCGCGGTGAGCCCGCGAGGAGACCATGGACGAGGGGATACCGACGTCACCGACGACACCCGGCGACACCACCGGCAGCGCTCCGTCCCTCTTGCAGGGCGATGCGGCCGGGGCCGCGGCGCGGCGGCGCCGGTCGCGGAGCCGGCGGACGCTGGTCGTGGGGGCGCTGGTGCTCTCCGTGCTCTCCGGTGCGGCCGGCGGGCTGATCGGCGGCTATCTGGAGCGCACCGGCGGCCTGGAGGCCGTACAGCTGCCCCAGCCGGGCCCGCCGCCGCCCGGACGGCCGCCCGGCGATGCCACCGGGGTCGCCGCGCGGGCGCTGCCCAGCGTCGTCACCCTGCACGTCACCGGCGCCGGCACCGGCGGACAGGCCACCGGGACCGGCTTCGTCCTCGACACTCGCGGGCGCATCCTCACCAACAACCACGTCGTCGCCCCCGCGGTCTCCGCGGGCGGCCGGATCACCGTGACGTTCAGCAGCGGAGCCACCGCCCCGGCGACCGTCGTCGGCCTGGACGCCGGGTACGACCTCGCCGTCGTCCAGGTGCACGGCGTGCAGGGCCTCACCCCGCTGCCGCTCGACAGCCCCGGCGGCCGTCCCGGTTCTTCGGACAGGAACTGACAGAAACCTCACAGGCGGAGCCCCGTCCGTGCCCCGACTAGGCAAACAACCCGGAAAACCGGTCGTACACACGCAGTCGGACACCTCGGGGCAGTACCGGTCGGACAGGTCCGCCGGGTACCGTGGACCCGGCCCGGACCACGGAACACCCGCAACAGCGACCGGAGGGCCGAGGACCGAGGACATCGCAAGGAGCTTCAGGTGTTCAATGACATAGGACCACTCGAGCTGGTGACGATCATTGTGCTCGCCGTGCTCGTCTTCGGTCCGGACAAGCTCCCGAAGGTCATCCAGGACGTCATGCGGACCATCCGCAAGATCCGGGAGTTCTCGGAGAGCGCCAAAGAGGACATCCGGCAGGAACTCGGCCCCGAGTTCAAGGACTTCGAGCTGGAGGACCTCAACCCGAAGACCTTCATCCGCAAGCACCTGGACAGCGACGAGCTGGGGCTGAAGGAGATCCGCAACGGCTTCGACCTGAAGAAGGAGATGGCCGAGGTCACGGACGCGGTGCACAGCCGCGAGACCGACGCCTCGCCGTCGTCCTCCGGGAGCGGTTCTTCGGGGAGCGGCCGGATCGACATGACCAAGAAGCCGGAGGACCCGGGCACGGACGACCGTCCGCCGTACGACGCGGACGCCACCTGAGTCCGGATCACCGACCCGCGCATGAGCGGCGCACGTGACGCGTTTCATACCGCGTGTGCGCCGCTCATACGTCTTTTACGGCCCGAACCCGCCGCCCGCGCGACCAACGCACCGGGCGGTTTCGCCGCTGGTCCCGGCGGTGTCGATATGCTGCCGAGTTGTTGTGCGGACCGGACGAGTGCGCCCGAAGGGGGGCGGGCCGCCCTGGACCGACCAGAGCTAGGAGGCGTCGGGGCAGATGGAGACGACAAGTCAGGTGGACGGACAGGCACCGGTCGCGGAGGGCGAACAGCAGGTCCCCTCCGTCCGCCGCACGGTCGACGGCTACCTTGAGGCGCCCTTCCCCTGGTACGGCCTCGACGAGGCGTTCACGGGGCCGCGCTGGCTGATGCAGGTGGGTACGGCGGCCGACGGCGCGGTGGAGCACGGGTCGATCGGACACGGCGACGAGCCGTCGGTGCGCAACGAGCATCTCGCCTCGGCTGTCGGTGAGCCGCGGGAGAAGTTCGCGGTCGTCGTGACCGTCGCGGCGAGTCCGTCCCGGCGGAGCGCCGACGGGACGGGGCTGCTGGAGGCCACGTCGGTGTCGTCCGCCGCGTGGCTGGCCGGGGTCGGGCTGCTGTCCTTCACCTGGCCGGGGCAGATGGACCACAGCCTGCGGGACGACTGGCTGGAGCAGCAGACCGAGACGGCGTGGGAGCTGGCCGACGATCTCGGCGGGCCGGAGTGGTCGACGCTGTCGCTGCCGGTGGACGGGGTGTCGACGCCGTTCCACTACCGGGAGTCGGAGTTCGGGTGGGTCCTCGCGGGATCGACCGGGGAGGGTGTGCACGTGGGGGCGTACGGGCGGGGGATGAGCGCGTACGGCCTCGGCTTCGCCGTGATCAAGGACATCGCCGAGTACGCCTGAGAGCTGTCGGCGCCCTGTGCTCCGGCGGCAGGCTCCGGGAAAGGCCCCGGCACACCGCCCCGCAACGTTGTGACGCGGGGCGGCCACCGGCCGGCGGCACAGCGCCTGGCGGCACAGTCCCTCATTTGTCGATCAGTGTCTTCACGATGGCCACGACCACCGCCACCTGGGCGAGAAGCCAGGCGACCTGTCCGGAGAGGCCGCGCAGCCGGTGGATCGACAGCAGCAAGGCGAAGCGGCTGGGCCAGTACTGCCGCTCCTCCTGCAATGTCGATGTATCCATCCAGAGGCTGGTGAGCGTCAGGATGAAGAGCATGAGCACGGAATAGAGGAGCAGCATCTTGACGCCTGCATCGGTGTATCGGGCGAACAGACCGATCAGAACGGCCGGAATGCCGTAGGCGAAGGTGAGGCTCCACGCGCGGGCGGCACTGCGGCGGCCCGGTAGCAGACGCCACAGGGCGCCCAGGACGAAGCCGGCTCCGGCCCATGCCGTCTGATAGGCGATGAACCCCGCTGCAAAGCTCGGAATCGCGGTGGGTTCGACGCGGATCTGGCCGCCCTTGAACAGATCCGTCATCTCCAGATAGATGAGGGTGCCGCTGGCCGGAATTCCGAAGCAGAACGCCAGGCGCGCGCCGTGCAACGCATTGGACCACCAGTGGGATTCCGGCCCCCAGGCCAGGGCGACGTCCAGGATCGAAATCTGGCTGGGTGGGTTTTTCTTGAGGCACTTGGACACCAGCCACTGACGCAGCTCGCGCAGCTGGGCCTCCAATTCCTCGCAGGTGACGCCGCCGGCGCGCCCCTGGTCCAGCAGTTGCAGTTGATGGTTGAGATTGCGGTACTGATGGACTTTTTCCAGCAATTCAGTCCGCTTGTCGGCTCCTGGTTTGTGCAGGTAGAACAGGTCTCCCATCCGGCTCAGTACCGACCATCGTCGTCCCACTGCGAGGACCGCGAAGAGTGCGACGATGTTCAGCGCGAACCACACGCCGTACTGGGCGTTGATGCGCGCGAATTTTGCACCCCTCATCCCCACGGTCAGGGCGAACAGCGCGGCGATCAGCAGGAGATCGGGCTTGGCTGGACCCAACGGAATGTTCTCCATGGCGCGGGCGGCTTGGGCGCGTTGCATCACGAAGCGGGAGTGCAGCAGGGCGAGGAGTGCGACACCCGTCAGGAGCCAGCTGTAGGCGAAGATCCAGGTGAGATCACTGAAGAAGAAATTGGACAGATAATGATTGACGTATGCCGCGTGCTTTGAAGGGCGATTTTGGATGACGAGCCAAGCGGCCCGTTTCCACTGATTTTCGAGTGCCCAGCGGAGACACCAGAGAAGGCCGCCCGCGACCATCCCCAAAAGGGTTGCGACGGCTGCGACGCAGCGAACCGGCGCCCTGTCCCATGTCCGGCTCCAGCGAGCGGGGACCAGTCCGCCGTCGCGTGCGAAGCGCCATGCCCACGCCGCCATGGCGGCCAGCCACAACCACACCGTGGCCAGGCCCATGAGCACGTACCCGAGCTTGCCGGTGAGGGTGGTCGCCGCTTCGGTGTCCAGGCTCCGCGGCAGTTCGAAGAGCCCGTGGCGGAGTACCACCAGCAGGCCGATCCCCGCAGTCGCCGAAGCGACTCCGACGACGGCGTGTCGCTGCCGGCGGCCTGCGGAGCCGTCGGCTCCGGTGTCCGGGGCCGTGGATGAGGCTCCGCTGTGCCAGGGGCGGGCGACGAGGGTCAGGGTGAGGCCGGCGGTGATGCAGATGATCGCTTTCCCTCGAAGACTGACAGCGAGTTCCTGGCCGAGGAGCACCAGTGTCAGGGCGATCGCCGCGCTGAGCAGGGCCCAGTGCAGAACGGGGCGTGCGAGGCCTTCGTCGAGCCCCCTGCCGAACCCGCCGACTCGCCACCAGGATCCCCGTGTCCAGGACGCGGCGGACGCCGGCCGGTGCTGGGCGCGGAGCGCGGCCAGCGCGAGCGCACCGGAGGCGAGCACCCACCACGTGGCAATGCCCGCCGATTTCAGCGACGACTCGTCCCAGCTCAGCGTCAAGGACCGTTGCCTCGGCAGATCGGCCTCGATGCAGGCGTGCTCGGGGCAGAGAGCTTCAGGCCGCTGCTCGGTCCACACCACCGTGGTCGCGTCGGCGGACGATGCCGGCCCATGGTATTTGAATTTGAGGCCACCCAGATCAGCCGTGATCCTCCAGCGGGCTTGTGTCAGCGTCGACGGCCGGAGGGTCACCTTCCATTCCTCTTTGTTTTTCTTGTCCCCCGTGATCACCCAGGGGCCGAGGCGATAACCCTGGTACTTGTTGATCCAGGTGAACGAATTGTATGTCACCGTGACCTTGTCATCCTTGGCGGTGGCGACTGGATTATGGTCGCGCCATTCAGTGTTGCGAAGTTCGTTGTCTCCTCCGCGCAGCAGGCAGTGCATGGCCGTCTGGTATTCTTTCGATTTCTCGCTGAATGTCAGCTGGCTTGCCATCGCCCAGGCCCGAGTAGGCACCTCGATCGTCATGTCCGAAAAGACCTGGACGTAAGTCTTGCCGTGCTGTCGGAAGCGGATCGTGGCGTCCACTCTGCTGGAATCTAACTGATCCTCTTGGCAGGTATCACGGCTGTTCTGCCGTGCCTCCGCGGGAGAGGATCCCCACCACGTCACCGCCAGGACCACCAGCGACAACAGCCGCCACCACCGCCGAACACCCGTCATAGAGTCGGCACCTCCTCCTCGGCGAATTTAGTGAAGGTGCCCTAAGTGTCATGCACAGACACACGGCGGAAGGTGATGCGGCCACTCCTTCGCCCCAGTCCGCGGAATTGAGGGAAAGCGGTCAGTGGCTGATAATGGAATCCGATGACCGTCAATCGTCGTCAACCGTTCGACGGAGGGATTATGGCCGACCTAAACGTTTCCGCTCCGAGAACATCACTTCCCCGCTTCGCGGAAGCCGAGGCGCTGGGCCCCCAGGACGCGGAGTTCGTCCGGGATCTGGTGGCGGTGCTGGCCAAGCACGGCAACTTGAACCGCTTCGGGTTGTGCCTGCTGCACGATCACTTCCCGCTTGCCGCGGACGAGGTTCTGGTGGAGACGAACGATCCCGGAGCCCGCATGCTGCACGCTCGTGTGGAGAAGGCGGCTGGGACGCGGCACGTCAAGGCCTCGCAATGGAGGTTCCTGCCGCACGCCGAGGGCGAGCAGGTCGGGGGGCCCGGAGGAGGCTCCTTCCAGGTACTCATGCTGTGCCTCACACAAGACCTGTGCCCAGGCAGCGAGCGCGAACGCGACGGTTGACCGCGGCCGACGCGACCACGGAAGGCATACGACGAAGGGGGCGCTGTCCGACACGGACAGCGCCCCCTTCGTCGTGGCGGTTCTAGAACTTGTTTTTCGGGGTGATCCCCAGCGAGAGGCCCGACAGGCCCCGCTGCCGTCCGCCCAGCTTCCCCGCGATGCCCCGCAGTGCCGCGCCTGCCGGGCTGTCCGGGTCGGTCAGGACGACCGGCTTGCCCTCGTCGCCGCCCTCGCGGAGGCGGACGTCGATGGGGATGTTGCCGAGGACCGGGACGGTCGCGCCCGTCGTACGGGTCAGGCCGTCGGCGACCAGCTGGCCGCCGCCCGTGCCGAAGATGTCGACCATCTCGCCGCAGTGCGGGCAGGGCAGGCCGGACATGTTCTCGACGACGCCGACGATCTTCTGGTGGGTCTGGACCGCGATGGAGCCGGCCCGCTCCGCGACCTCCGCCGCCGCCTGCTGAGGCGTCGTGACGACCAGGATCTCCGCGTTCGGGACCAGCTGGGCGACCGAGATGGCGATGTCGCCGGTGCCGGGCGGGAGGTCGAGGAGGAGGACGTCCAGGTCGCCCCAGTAGACGTCCGCGAGGAACTGCTGGAGGGCGCGGTGCAGCATCGGGCCGCGCCAGACGACCGGGGTGTTGCCCGGGGTGAACATGCCGATGGAGATGACCTTCACGCCGTGCGCCGACGGCGGCATGATCATGTTCTCGACCTGGGTCGGGCTGCCGTCCGCGCCGAGCATGCGCGGGACGGAGTGGCCGTAGATGTCCGCGTCGACCACGCCCACCTTGAGGCCGTCGGCGGCCATCGCGGCGGCGAGGTTGACCGTGACCGACGACTTGCCGACGCCGCCCTTGCCGGAGGCGACCGCGTAGACGCGGGTGAGGTTGCCGGGCTTGGCGAAGGGGACCTCGCGGTCGGCCTGGCCGCCGCGCAGGGCGGTGGCCAGCTCCCTGCGCTGCTCGTCGCTCATCACGTCCAGGGTGACGTCGACCCGCGTGACGCCCTCGACGCGGGAGACCGCGTCGGTGACCCGCTGGGTGATCGTGTCCCGCATGGGGCAGCCGGAGACCGTCAGGTACACGGTGACCGCGACCGCGCCGTCCTCCCCGATCGCCACCGATTTGACCATCCCCAGTTCGGTGATGGGTCGGTTGATCTCGGGGTCGTTCACCGTCGCCAGTGCCTCGCGCACCGCGTCTTCGCTAGCCATACCCCCGATGGTACGGCGAGGCGCAGTGCCCCTATAACGCCCCTCAGCGGTCGTCTACGTCACGCCGTGCCGACCGTTCTGCCGGGAATACGACCTGTCCGTCCCGTCGCTCGTCCGCCATCTCCCTGAGCAGGTCCTGGAGCTCGGAGCGGATCCAGTCCCGGGTCGCGACCTCGCCCAGACCCATGCGCAGCGCGGCGATCTCCCGGGTCAGGTACTCGGTGTCGGCGATGGACCGCTCGTTCTGCTTGCGGTCCTGTTCGAGGTTGACCCGGTCCCGGTCGTCCTGCCTGTTCTGCGCGAGCAGGATCAGCGGGGCCGCGTAGGACGCCTGCAGGGACAGGGCCAGGGTCAGGAAGATGAACGGGTACTCGTCGAAGCGCAGCCCGCCGGGTACCGAGATGTTCCAGATCACCCAGAGGATGATCACGAACGTCATCCAGACGATGAACCGCCCGGTGCCCAGGAACCGCGCGATGCGTTCGGAGAGCCGTCCGAAGGCCTCCGGGTCCCACTCGGGCAGCAGCCTGCGCCGCGGCGGGCGCGGCTGGTCCAGGCGGTGGCGCGACCGGCCGGCGGCGGTGGCGCCGACCGGCGTCCGCTCCCGGGTGCCCTCCCGCTCAGCCGCCATGGATCCCCGCCCCCTTCTCCGCTGCCTTCCCGCCCGCCGGCTCCCCTTCCTCGTCGAGGTGGAACTCGGTCTCCCGCCAGTCCTCCGGCAGCATGTGGTCGAGCACGTCGTCCACGGTCACCGCGCCGAGGAGCGACCCCGCCTCGTCCACCACGGGCGCCGCGACCATGTCGTACGTGGCGAAGAACCCGGCGATGACCGGGAGCGTGGCGTCGGGATCCAGGGGCTGCAGGTCGTCGTCGGCGACCAGCGAACTGACCAGGGTGTACGGGGGATCGCGCAGCAGCCGCTGGAAGTGCACGGTGCCCAGGTACTTGCCGGTCGGGGTCTCGTCGGGCGGCCGGCAGACGTAGACCTGGGCGGCGAGGGCCGGGGAGAGGTCGGCGTTGCGGACCCGGGCGAGGGCGTCGGCGACGGTGGCGTCCGGGCGCAGGACGATCGGCTCGGTGGTCATCAGACCGCCCGCCGTGTGCTCCTCGTACGACATCAGGCGCCGCATCTCGGCCGCGTCCGCCGGCTGCATCAGGCTCAGCAGCCGTTCCTTGTCCTGTTCGGGGAGTTCGGCGAGCAGGTCGGCCGCGTCGTCCGGATCCATGGCCTCCAGGATGTCCGCCGCCCGCTCCTCCTTCAGCTTGCCGAGGATCTCGATCTGGTCGTCCTCGGGGAGTTCCTCGAGCACGTCGGCCAGGCGGTCGTCGTCGAGGGCCGCGGCCACCTCGGCGCGGCGCTTGGCGGAGAGGTGGTGCAGCACGTTGGCGAGGTCGGCGGGGCGCAGCTGCTCGAAGGTGGCGAGCAGGCTCTCGGCGCCCTGGCCGTGCTCCTCCAGGGAGAACCCGGTGACCTGGGACCACTCGACGGTGAGCGTCTCGCCCCTGGTCCGCCGGAAGGTGCCGGTGCGGCCCTTGCGGACGAAGACCCGGTCGATCTCCCAGTCCCGGCGGGCCGGGAGCTGCTGCACGGCCAGATCCAGGACGGTGACCTCCTCGCCCGTCTCGACCAACTCGACGCGGCGGTCGAGGAGCTCGCCGAAGACCAGGCGCTCGGTGGGGCGCTGCTCGAAGCGGCGGACGTTGACCACGCCGGTGGTGATGACCTGGCCGGACTCGACGCCGGTCACCCGGGTCATGGGCAGGAAGATACGGCGCCGGGTGGACAGTTCGACGACCAGGCCGAGCAGCCGCGGGGGCTTGCGGCCGACGCGCAGCATGACGACGAGGTCCCGGAGGCGGCCCACCTGGTCGCCGTTGGGATCGAAGACGGGGACACCGGCGAGGTGCGAGACGAAGATGCGGGGAGCGCCGGCTGCCATGGGGTTGCTTCCTTTGCCTGCCGAAGTGCTGCTTGCGTTGTTTTCAGTCCCTTTTGCCCGCTCGGTGGGCTTCAGGCTAGCCCGTACCGATCGGATATGCCCTGGTGGGCGGTCCGGACGGACTGGCTCCGCCGGTCGGGTGGGGCACCGGTACGCTGCGGTACGCCGTGCCGGACCCCTCAGAAAGGCGGCCCTGTCTGTGACCGCGATTGCTCCGGGCCGTACTCGCCACGCCGCACTGGTCACCGCCGTGTGCGCACTGGCCGTCCTCACCGGGTGCAGCGGGGATCCGGACGCGGGCACGAACGGGGTGGGCAAGCTGTCGCCGGCCGTGATCCAGTCGAAGACGCGGGCGGCGGCCTCGTCGGTGGCGACGGTGCGGATGGCGGGGACGGTGGTCACGAGCGGGCGTACGTACGAGCTGGACATGCGCCTGAACAAGGACGGCGGGACCGGGTCGGTCACGTCGAAGGGGTCGACCTTCCAGCTGCTGCGGGTCGGCGACACGCTGTATCTGCAGGCCGACTCGGGCTTCTGGAACCACGCCGACGGCAGTGACACGACCGCCGCGACCAAGCTCGACGGCAAGTACGTCAAGGTGCCGCGGACGGACCCCGCGTACAAGAAGTTCAGCGGCTTCACGGACAAGGACCTCCTCCTCTCGGGCCTGCTGACCCTGCACGGCGCGCTCTCCACGGACGGTCACCACGAGCAGTCCGGTACCCGCACGATCCGCATCGCCGGCGACAAGGGCTCCGGCGGCACCCTGGACGTCTCCCTGGAGGGCAAGCCGTACCCCCTCCGCCTGGAACGCGGCGGCGGCGCCGGCACCCTCACCTTCTCGGACTGGGGCAAGGGCTTCAGCGTCGCCGAACCGGAGAAGGGCGACACGGTCGACTACGGGAAGCAGCTGCCCACGTCGTAGGAGGCGGCCGCGCAACGGCTTCGGCACCCCCGAATCCCGCCGCGACGGTGCTCCGCCATGACGGTGCTCCGCCACGACGGTCCTGTCCGGCGGTGCCGAACCTGGCTCAGGTGTCCGCTACTTGCGCTTCCGGCGTCTCGAGAGCAAGCGCGGCAGGGCGGCCGGAGCCGGGCGCCGGGTCGTTGCCGGGGACGGGACCGGGGCCTCCGCCAGGCTCCCCTCCGGCAACGGCTGCACCGCTCCCGTCGGGGTCAGGCGCAACACCCTGCACTCCCGCGCCCAGCGGCCGGTCATCGCCTCGCCGTCGGGGGCGTTGAGGCGCTTGCCCTTCAGCTCCGCGACCGCCGCGTCCCACTCCGGGGTGCCGGCGGACAGTTCCGTGACCGTCGCCGTCCAGGTGACCAGCCGGCCGCCCTTGTCCTTGCTGCGCACGGTCACCTCCGCCGACCCCCCGTCGGCCAGCTCACCCAGCGGCTGCTCGGCCCCGTCGCCGACCAGGCACACGCCCCCGTCGACCCACGCGTGCCACACCGCACGCGCGGCCGCCGCCCCGGCGCCCCGCACCCAGATGAGGCCGGACTTCTTCGTGGCCTCCTCGACGAGGGCCTGGTCGAGCAGCTCGCTAGTCATGGCGCCAGCCTATCCAGGGCCGCTCAGAGCCAGCCGTTGCGCTTCAGCGTGCGGTGGATGCCGAGACAGATGCAGACCGTGATGCCCATGATCACCGGGTAGCCGTACTTCCAGTGCAGCTCCGGCATGTACTTGAAGTTCATGCCGTACACACCGCACACCATCGTCGGTACGGCGATGATCGCGGCCCAGGCCGTGATCTTCCGCATGTCCTCGTTCTGTGCGACGGACGCCTGCGCGAGGTTGGCCTGGAGGATCGAGTTGAGGAGTTCGTCGAAGCCGACGACCTGCTCCTGGACGCGGGCGAGGTGGTCGGCGACGTCCCGGAAGTACTTCTGGATGTCCGGGTCGACCAGCCGCATCGGCCGCTCGCTCAGCAGCTGCATGGGGCGCAGCAGGGGCGAGACGGCGCGCTTGAACTCCAGCACCTCGCGCTTGAGTTGGTAGATCCGCGCCGAGTCGACGCCTCGGGAGACGCCGCCCTTGCGGCCCGGCGTGAAGACCTCGGTCTCCACCTCGTCGATGTCGTCCTGGACGGCGTCGGCGACCGCGACATAGCCGTCGACGACGTGGTCGGCGATGGCGTGCAGCACGGCCGAGGGGCCCTTGGCGAGCAGCTCGGGGTCGTCCTGGAGCCGGTGCCGCAGCGCCCGCAGCGAGCCCTGCCCGCCGTGCCGGACGGTGATGAAGAAGTCCCGGCCGGTGAAGCACATGACCTCACCGGTCTCCACGACCTCGCTGTTGGCGGTGAGCTGGTCGTGCTCGACGTAGTGGATGGTCTTGAAGACGGTGAAGAGGGAGTCGTCGTACCGCTCCAGCTTCGGGCGCTGGTGGGCCTGGACGGCGTCCTCCACGGCCAGCGGGTGGAGCCCGAACTCGCCGGCGATACCGGCGAATTCGGCCTCGGTCGGCTCGTGCAGGCCGATCCACACGAACCCGCCGTCACGGCGCACCAGCCGCATCGCCTCGTGCGGGGTGAGCGGCTTGCCGGTCTCGATGCGGGCGCCGTCGCGGTAGACGGCACAGTCGACGACGGCCGACGGCGTACCGGGGTCGCGGGTGGTGTCGTACGCGCCGTTGTCCGGGCGCAGGCTCTTGCGCAGCGAGGGGCGGGAAGGGCGGACCACGGCACGGAGGTCGCGGATCATCGACATGGGCAGGCTCCTTCGCGACAGGCAGCGGAAGATCGCGTGCGAACGGGTGGAACTACCCGGAATGAGGACGTCCTGACTGCGGATGTTTGGCACGTCCACAAAGCGGGGAGCACCGCACCGTTGCGGTGGCGACTTCGCTACTGATTCAGATCAGACGAACGGATCCAGACAGATCCGGAACGGACCGGTCTAAGGGATCAGGCAAGCGAAACGAAGTGCTCTTCCGAACGACAACGCGCACGAGAAGGCGGCAGCCAGCCAGAGAAGAAATCAGAGGCCGGAAGAGCGAGTGGTACTGCACGGGTGACTTCGATCCATGACAGCCCCACCTCCTCCAGCCGGTCCCTCGTAAGGGAGTCCTGTCGGCGTCGGGGTCTGGTCGCGACGTGCTGCGTGCTGCCCCGAGCCGCCGCGGCCAGAGTAGCAGCAGCCCCCAGTGTCAAGGCGCCGCTTTGCCCGGTACTGACGAGTTCTATGCTCACGACATGGCTGAAGTTCTTCCTCTGGTAGAGGCCCGGTTGACCACCACGCTGGGCGAACCGGACGCGCGCGCGGCGGTCACCTTCCTCGGCACGGACCGCATCGAGGTGCTCCGTTTCCACGAGGACCTCCAGGGCGAGAACGTCGTCCGCTACGCCACGCTCGGCATGTCCGCGCACCCCATGTCCGATCCCACCGCGATGGTCGCGGACCCCGTCAAGGGACCGCGGGCCGAGCTGGTCCTGTCGGTCCGGGCCGGGCTCGCCGAGACCGACAAGGTGCTCCGCGCGCTCGCCGTACTCGCCGCGTCCCCGCAGGTGGAGGGCCTGGTCGTGACGCCGGGTGCGTCGCTGGACGTCGGCGACCCGCTGTGGCCGGGGGCGCCCTTCACCTCCGTCCTGGTCGGCGAGCCGGGCGGTCTCGTCGAGGATCTGGAGCTGGACGAGCCCCTCGACCCCGTACGGTTCCTGCCGCTGCTGCCGATGACGCCGAACGAGGCCGCCTGGAAGCGCGTGCACGGTGCCGGGGCCCTCCAGGAGCGCTGGCTCGCGAACGGGACGGACCTCCGGGACCCGTACCGGAAATCCGCCCCGCTGGACTGAGCCGGACCGCTCGGGCGGGGTGAGCAAGCTCACCAAGCGCCGCTCGGCGGGAGTCAGTTGGCAAAGACCGTGACGCCGTCCTCGGTGGCGTGCCGCGGTTCCAGCTCCTCGGCGTCGTGCGCGAGCGCGTTCCGCCGTACGAGCACCACCACCGCGCCCAGGACCGCGGTGACCGCCGCCACCACGAACGGGATGTGGATGTCGCTCCACTCCTCGATCTTCGGGGCGAAGTAGGGAGCGGCCGCCGCGGCGAACCAGCGGACGAAGTTGTAGCCCGCGCTCGCCACCGGGCGCGGCGCGTCCGACACGCCGAGGGCGAGTTCGGTGTAGACGGTGTTGTTCACGCCGATGAACGCGCCGGACAGGATCGTGCAGACGACGGCGGTGGTGTGGCTGCCGTAGCCGAGGACGAGGACGTCGGCGGCGAGCAGCACGAGCGAGCCGCCGAGCACCTTCAGGGAGCCGAACCGCCGCTGCATGCGCGGGGCGACCACCACCGAGAAGAGCGCGAGCAGCACACCCCACGCGAAGAACACGGCGCCCGAGCGGTACGGGGTCATGTCCAGCACGAACGGGGTGAAGGCCAGCACCGTGAAGAACGTGTAGTTGTAGAAGAAGGCGGAGGCGGCCGCGGAGGCGAGGCCGCCGTGGCCCAGCGCCCGGATCGGGTCCAGGACCGACGTCCTGCGGGCGGGCTTCGGCTGCTCCTTCAGGAACGCCGTGATGCACAGGAAGCCGACCGCCATCAGGGTCGCGGTGCCGAAGAACGGGTAGCGCCAGCTGATGTTGCCGAGCACCGCGCCCAGCAGCGGGCCGCACGCCATGCCGAGGCCGAGCGCGGACTCGTAGAGCAGGATCGCCGCGGCGCTGCCGCCGGCCGCCGCGCCGACGATGACGGCGAGGGCGGTGGACACGAAGAGGGCGTTGCCGAGGCCCCAGCCGGCCCGGAAGCCGACCAGTTGGCCGACCGTGTCCGAGGTGCCCGCGAGTCCGGCGAAGACCACGACGAACGCGAGGCCCAGCAGCAGCGTCCGGCGGCCGCCGATGCGGCTGGAGACGAAGCCGGTGAACAGCATCGCCACGGCGGTGATCAGGAAGTACGAGGTGAAGAGCAGGGAGACCTGGCCGGCCGTGGCGTCCAGGCCCTTGGCTATGGAGGGCAGGATCGGGTCGACGAGTCCGATGCCCATGAAGGCGACGACGGATGCGCCGGCGGTCGCCCACACGGCCTTCGGCTGCCGCAGGATGCTGCCCGCTCCCGCGTCGAAGGGGTCGTCCATGCGCTTCCTCCGCTCAGACGGATTTAGTTGGTATATGCACATAGTAAGTTAGGGCGGCTAATTAATGCAAGGTGAATCTAGTTCTCCCTGGTGAACCGGTCCGCCCGGACGGGTGATCGTCCTTGACGTGGGCGATTCCGGGTAGGACCGTGGGGCCCTATGAGGGGCGAACCCAGTTGCCCGAAGTGTGGTGGCCGGGTCAGGGCTCCCGGACTCTTCGCCGACACCTGGCAGTGCGATGTGCACGGGACCGTGCATCCGGTACAGCCCGTGATCCCGCCCAGCGTCGAGGCCCTGGGTGTGGTGGTGCACCGCACCCAGGTTCCGGTGTGGATGCCCTGGCCGTTGCCGGTCGGCTGGCTGTTCACGGGTGTGGCGTGCGCCGGTGACGACCGCAGCGGGGGGCGCGCGACCGCCGTCGCCTGCTCCGGACCCGCGCCGCTCGGCGGCATAGGGGAGATGATCCTGGTCGCCGAGGAGCTGGGCGTCGGCCTCGGGGCCCGGTACGCGGGGATCGACGGGCCGGATCCCGGGCCCTCGATGAACGTGGAGAAGCCACCGCAGGCGAAGGTGCTGGCCGCGGGGCGGCCGACGCCGCTCTGGCATGTCTCCGGGGCGCCGGACGACCGGGCCGTCTTCGCGGGCGAGGCGCGGGGACTGTGGCTCTGGATCGTGGTGTGGCCCGAGCAGACGGGGCTGCTGATGTACGACGAGCTGGTGCTGACGGACCTGCGGGATGCGGGGGCGGAGCTGGATCTGGTGCCGTGCGGGGCGTTGTCGCCGCGCTTGCTGGAGCCGTAGGGCCGTAGGGCCGTAGGGCCGTAGGGCCCGTAGGGCCGTAGAGCCGGTGCGATCGGTCGTCCGCGGGCCGGTGGGGGCTGGTCGCGCAGTTCCCCGCGCCCCTGGGTAGGGCAGGTAAAGGGTGCTCACAGGTTGCGGGTGTGACAGGGCACTCGCTGTCGGCCGTTATCCTTGACGCGTCCCTTCCGTCCCGTCCCGTTGGAGTCCGTGTCGTGCGTGTCGATCTGCACTGCCACTCCACCGCGTCCGACGGTACGGACACCCCGGCCGAGCTGGTGCGCAACGCCGCCGCCGCCGGGCTGGACGTCGTCGCGCTGACCGACCACGACACGACCCGCGGTTACGCCGAGGCGATCGCCGCGCTGCCCGAGGGGCTCACCCTGGTCACCGGGGCCGAGCTGTCCTGCCGGATCGACGGCGTCTCCATGCACATGCTGGCCTACCTCTTCGACCCCGAGGAGCCCGGTCTGCTCGCCGAGCGCGAGCTGGTCCGGGACGACCGGGTGCCGCGCGCCCAGGGCATGATCGCCAAGCTGAACGGGCTGGGGGTGCCGGTCACCTGGGAACAGGTGAAGCGGATCGCCGGGGACGGTTCGGTCGGGCGGCCGCATGTCGCCTCCGCGCTCGTCGAGCTCGGCGTCGTACCGACCGTGAGCGACGCCTTCACCGAGGAGTGGCTGGCCGACGGCGGCCGGGCCTTCGTGGAGAAGCACGAGACCGACCCCTTCGAGGCGATCCGGCTGGTCAAGGGCGCCGGCGGAGTGTGCGTGTTCGCGCACCCCGCGGCCGCCAAGCGCGGGCGTACGGTGCCCGAGTCGGCGATCGCCGAGATGGCCGCGGCCGGCCTCGACGGCATCGAGGTCGACCACATGGACCACGACGAGGACACGCGGGCACGGCTGCGCGGGCTCGCCGGGGAACTGGGGCTGCTGGTCACGGGGTCGTCCGACTACCACGGCAGCCGCAAGACGGTGACGCTGGGCGAGTACACCACCGACCCCGAGGTGTACGGCGAGATCACGCGCCGGGCCACGGGCGCCTTCCCGGTGCCGGGGACCGGCGGGGCCTGAGGCTCCGCCCTCGCACGCCCGAATCCCTCACTCCAGCAAGGCCTGTGGCACCACCATGTTCGATCTCGCCGTCTTCGGCTCCCTCTTCCTGACCCTGTTCGTCATCATGGATCCCCCCGGGATCACCCCGATCTTCCTCGCCCTCACCGCCGGCCGGCCCGGCAAGGTGCAGCGGCGGATGGCCTTCCAGGCCGTGTGCGTGGCGGGCGGTGTGATCACGGTCTTCGGGCTGCTGGGGCACCAGATCCTGGACTACCTGCACGTCTCCGTGCCCGCGCTGATGATCGCGGGCGGGCTGCTGCTCCTGCTCATCGCCCTGGACCTGCTGACCGGCAAGAACGACGAGCCGAAGCAGACCAAGGACGTCAACGTGGCGCTGGTGCCGCTGGGCATGCCGTTGCTGGCGGGTCCAGGTGCGATCGTCTCGGTCATCCTCGCCGTGCAGAAGGCCGACAGCGTGGCCATGCAGGTGTCCGTGTGGACCGCGATCCTCGCCATCCATGTCGTGCTGTGGCTGGTGATGCGCTACTCCCTGCTGATCATCCGGCTCATCAAGGACGGCGGTGTGGTCCTGGTGACGCGGCTCGCGGGCATGATGCTCTCCGCGATCGCCGTGCAGCAGATCATCAACGGCGTCACCCAGGTGATCAAGGGCGCGTAGCGGGTGCGGCACAAGGGTGCGCAGCGGGCGCCGACGCAGGGGCCGCGAACGCAGAACCCCCGCACGGCATCGGTGCCGTACGGGGGTTCTGAAGACTGTGCGGTGCTCCGCGTGTCGTCAGTGTGGCTGTTGTTCGTCTCTCGTGTCGCGTCGTCGTGTGCGAAGCCTCGTCACGAGGCCTGGGTCTCGGCCGGTCGGATCCACAGGCGCTGCCCCACGGCCGCGGCCTGCTGCACGATCCTGCTGACGGAGGCGGCGTCCACGACAGTGCTGTCCACGGTGGTGCCGTTGACCTCGTCGAGTCGCATGATTTCGAAGCGCATGGCTTCTCCCTTCGTCGTCGTGTTCCGTAGGAGTCAACGGCTTGCGTGTTACAAACATTCCCTACGCTAAAGAAATTTTTCGAACGTCTAATTACCGACCGGTACGAGTCTCAAGGAGACTGACCGGGACCGGTTGTGTTCGCAGCGTGACCGCCGGGACAATGGAGGCGATGAACGACGACCTCGCCCCCCTCCAGGCCCGTATCGACCGGACGAACGAGCTGCTCACCCGCATGCTCGCCGAAGTGGCCAAGACGCCCTCGACGCACGCCATCTTCGTGGACGCGGGCTACCTCTACGCGGCCACGGGCCGGCTCGTCGCCGGGACGGAGGACCGCCGCGCCTTCGACCTCGACGCCGAAGGACTGATCGAGGCGCTCATCGACAAGGCGCGCCAGATCTTCGCCGACAGCCGGCTGCTCCGCGTCTACTGGTACGACGGTGCCCGCCGCCGTATCCACACCGCCGAGCAGCAGACCATCGCCGAACTGCCCGACGTCAAGGTCCGCCTCGGCAACCTCAACGCCAACAACCAGCAGAAGGGCGTCGACTCCCTGATCCGCACCGACCTGGAGTCACTCGCCCGGCACCGTGCCATCAGCGACGCGGCCCTGCTCGGCGGAGACGAGGACCTGGTCTCCGCGGTCGAGGCCGCCCAGGGGTACGGCGCCCGCGTCCACCTGTGGGGCATCGAGGCCCCCGAGGGCCGCAACCAGGCCGAGCCGCTGCTCTGGGAGGTCGACAGCCAGCGCACCCTCGACCTCGAGTTCTTCAAGCCGTACGTCTCCAGACGCACCGCCCCCGCCTACGAGGCCGGTACCACGAGACCCACCCGCGAGGACGTCCGTTTCGTCGGTGCGCAGATCGCCGCGAAGTGGCTGTCCTCGCGGGGGCGCGAGGCGCTCGTCGAGCTGCTGCCCGGCCACCCCTACCTGCCGGGCTCCGTCGACCAGGACCTCCTCGTCGAGGCCGAGGGGATGCTCCAGTACTCCCTGCGCGGCCAGGCCGACCTGCGCCGCGCCCTGCGGGACGGCTTCTGGGAACACCTCCAGACGCAGTACTAGCCCTGGTTGCGGGGCTGGCCCTGGGTGCTGTCCCAGAAGGCGGCTATCGCCTCGGCGGTGGGGGCGGGCCGGTCCGTGTTGGGAGAGTGCTCCGCCCCCTCGACGACCGTCCGGTGTGCGTGCAGCCGCAGCGCCATGTCGTCCAGCAGCGGGACCGGCCAGGTGTCGTCCCGGGCGCCCGACAGGACGTGGAACGGCAGCGGTACGGCGGCGAGTTCCGCGACGCGGTCCGGCTCGATGCACAACTGGCGCCCTGCGGCGATGAGTTGGGCCGGCTTGTTGCCCAGCCAGCGGCGCCGAAGATCCTCGCCGTCCTCCAGGCCCTCCGCCGGCGCGTCCGGTTCCTCCAGCTCCTCCGGTGCCTCCATGGCCTGCATGGCGTCCCACACCTCGGCCATCGACATCACGGCGAGCGCGTCCCGCAGCAGCTTCACGCGCTCCTGCTGGGAGGAGGAGATCTGAGCCGGGCCCGAGGACATCAGGGTCAGCGAGCGGAACGGCGTGCGGTCGAGGAGCACGGTGGCACGCGCGACCTGACCGCCGAAGGAGTGCCCCAGCAGATGCACCGGCCGTCCCGCACCGACCGCCGCCGCCTGAGCGAGCACGTCCCGCGCCAACTCGTCCTGGGCGTATGCCGATTCGTCGTCCGCGGGCCCGTCCGACTCGAACTGCCCGCGCCCGTCCACGGCGACCGTCCGGTAACCGCGCCGGCCCAGTGGTTCGTGCAGCCGGTTGAAGTCCTCCTTGCTGCCGGTGAACCCGGGCAGCAACAGCGCGACCCCCCTCGGCTCGACGCCGGCGGCCACGGGCGCGTCGACGACGGCGAACTCACCCCGGTCGGTGGCGAGCGCATACGCGCGGGCACCGGCGGGCGGGACGAAGGTACGAGGCCTGCTCATGGGGGAGAGGGTATCCGGAGCGGGGTGACCGACCGGGAGCCGGTGGGTGAATCCCGGCACCGGGACGCGCCGAACGCCGCGGAGCGGGCGGCGACTCGGGTCGTGTGAGGTGGGGAGGGCGGGATGGGCCGAAGGGGGGTGCGTTGGGTGCGGTGGGATGGGCTGACGGGGGGCGGTGGGTGCGGTGGGACGGGCTGATGGGGAGGGCGGTGGGTGCGGCGGGTGTTGCGGAAACGCCGACGGCCCGGACCACACGGGGTGGTCCGGGCCGTCGTGACGGACTCAGGCCGGCTCAGGCCTCGGGGGCCGCGGCGGTCGCCTTCCGGGTCCGGCGGGCCTTCGGCTTCGCCTCCGCGTCGGCCGTCTCGGCGGATCCGGCCGTCTCGGCGGCCTCGGTGGCCTTGCGGGTCGTGCGTCGCCTCGGCTTGGCCGTCGGCTCCTCGGTGGCCTGCGCCGGGATCTCCGCGGTGACGGCAGCTGCCGTCGTCTTGCGGGTCCGGCGGGGCTTGGCCTCGGTGCCTTCGGCGGTGTCGACGGCCGCCTCGGCCGCCTTCCGGGTGCGGCGCGGCTTGGGCGCGGCCTCGGCGGTCTCCTCGGGAGCGGCGGCTGCCGTCTTGCGGGTCCGGCGGGGCTTCACCTCGGCGGCTGCCTCGACCGTCTCCGTGTCGGCGGCGGGTGCGGCCGTCTTGCGGGTGCGGCGGGGCTTGGCCTCGACGGCTTCGGCGGTGTCCACCGCGGTCTCGGCGGCGGCTGCCGTCTTCCGCGTGCGGCGCGGCTTCGGCTCGGCCACTGCTTCGACCGCCTCGACGGCCGCTGCGGGGGCGGCTGCCTCCGGAGCCTCGGCCGCCTTGCGGGTGCGGCGGCGTACGGGGGCTGCCGGTGCCTCTTCGGCGGCCGGTGCCTCGGCCACCGGCGTCGTCGCCTCCGCCACCGGCGCGGTCTCCGCGGACCTGCGGGTGCGACGGCGGCGCGGCTGCTCCGGCGCGGCCGGTTCGACCACGGCCTCGACCGTCTCGACGACGGCCTCCGGCGTCACGGCCACCGGAGCGGCGGCCGTCACCGCCTCCTGCGGCGCACCGTTGCGGGTGCGACGACGGCGGCGCGGGGTGCGGGTGGCCGACGGCTCCGACGCCGCGAGGGCGTCGTCGGCGGCGGGCGACGCGGACTCGGCGGCGGGCGCCGAGGACGTCGTACCGGATGCCTGCTCCAGGGCCGATCCGCCACGCGTGCGACGGCGGCGGCGCGGGGTGCGGGCCGGACGCTCGCGCTCCTCGGAGCGGGCCTCGGCGCGGGAGTCGGCACGGGACTCGGGGCGACCGCCCCGGCCACCGCGACCGCGGCCACCGCGGCCGCCGGTCTCGCCCAGGTCCTCCAGCTCCTCCGCGTCGAGCCCGGCGCGGGTGCGCTCCGAGCGCGGCAGGACACCCTTGGTGCCCGCGGGGATCTTGAGGTCCTCGAAGAAGTGCGGGGAGGTGGAGTACGTCTCCACCGGGTCGTGGAACTTCAGTTCCAGCGCCTTGTTGATCAGCTGCCAGCGCGGGATGTCGTCCCAGTCGACGAACGTGATCGCCGTACCCGACGCACCCGCGCGGCCGGTACGGCCGACCCGGTGCAGGTAGGTCTTCTCGTCCTCGGGGGACTGGTAGTTGATGACGTGGGTGACGCCCTCGACGTCGATGCCGCGCGCGGCGACGTCGGTGCAGACGAGGACGTCCACCTTGCCGTTGCGGAACGCGCGCAGCGCCTGCTCGCGGGCGCCCTGGCCGAGGTCGCCGTGGACGGCGCCGGAGGCGAAACCGCGGTGCTGGAGCTGGTCGGCGATGTCGGCGGCGGTGCGCTTGGTGCGGCAGAAGATCATCGCGAGCCCGCGGCCGTCGGCCTGCAGTATGCGCGAGATCATCTCCGGCTTGTCCATGGAGTGCGCGCGGTAGACGAACTGCGCGATGTTCGCGACGGTCGCGCCCGTGTCGTCCGGCGCGGTGGCGCGGATGTGGGTGGGCTGGCTCATGTACCGGCGCGCGAGGCCGATGACCGCGCCCGGCATGGTGGCCGAGAACAGCATGGTCTGGCGCTTGGCCGGAAGCATGTCGATGATCTTCTCGACGTCGGGCAGGAAGCCCAGGTCGAGCATCTCGTCGGCCTCGTCGAGGACGAGCGACTTGATGTGCTTGAGGTTGAGCTTCTTCTGGCCCGCGAGGTCGAGCAGGCGGCCCGGGGTGCCGACGACCACGTCGACGCCCTTCTTCAGGGCCTCGACCTGCGGCTCGTAGGCACGACCTCCGTAGATGGCGAGGACGCGTACGTTGCGGACCTTGCCGGCCGTCAGCAGGTCGTTGGTGACCTGGGTGCAGAGCTCGCGCGTGGGGACGACGACGAGCGCCTGTGGCGCCTCGGTGAGGGCCTCGGGGGCGGCGCGGCCGGCCTCCACGTCGGCGGGGACGGTGACGCGCTCCAGGAGCGGCAGACCGAATCCGAGGGTCTTGCCGGTGCCGGTCTTGGCCTGGCCGATGACGTCGGTGCCGGACAGGGCGACCGGGAGTGTCATCTCCTGGATGGGGAAGGGGTTGACGATGCCGACGGCTTCCAGGGCCTCGGCGGTCTCGGGAAGGATTCCGAGTTCACGAAACGTCGTAGTCAGGGTGCTGCCTCTTCTGTGTGTCGCGGCGCGAGGCGAGCGCGGGGGTCTTTGACGGACCGTGCCGGGGGACGTCGGCTGCCTTACGTGCGGGCCGTGGGGGGCACGCCGTACTGCACGGGACCTCTGCCGACGCTCTAGCGCTCGTACCGCTGAGGGTGTGTCCCTCCGGTCGTCGTACGCACAGTGCCGTACGAACCGGGAGGGCTGTCGGGTCGGAGCCGATCGGGCCACCGACCGGGCATCCTCATACGTGCGGCCTGTCGAGGTACGTCGAGAATCGACGGCGTACCAGCAGGCGCATTACCACCATACCCCGGAATCGTGCACATGTGATGGCCGATTTGGTCACGTCGTGGTAGTCACAGTGGTTGACCAGGGCCTTCGCGGAGACATCGGGTGGCCTGCCGGGACTTCCCCGATGGTTACCCAGGGCTTCCCCAGGGCTTCCGCGCCGCGGCGGGCGGGCTATTGTGCGCTTCATGACGAGCTCTGACAAGCCTGAGACCGCCTCCGCCGAACCGACCGGTGTCGCCGCCCAGGACTGGGCGCAGGCGGCCGCCGACCCGCACTACCGTGCCGCGGTCGTGGACCTGCTCGGCGCCCTCGCGTACGGCGAGCTCGCGGCGTTCGAGCGGCTCGCGGAGGACGCCAAGCTGGCGCCCTCGCTGGTGGACAAGGCCGAGCTGGCGAAGATGGCGTCGGCCGAGTTCCACCACTTCGAGCGGCTGCGCAACCGGCTGACGGAGATCGGCGAGGACGCGACGCAGGCGATGGAGCCGTTCGTCGCGGCCCTCGACGGCTTCCACCGGCAGACGGCGCCGTCGGACTGGCTGGAGGGCCTGGTCAAGGCGTACGTCGGCGACTCGATCGCCAGTGACTTCTACCGGGAGGTCGCGGCCCGCCTCGACTCCGACACGCGCGAGCTGGTGCTGGCCGTCCTCGACGACACCGGGCATGCCGGGTTCGCGGTGGAGAAGGTACGGGCGGCCATCGACGCCGACCCCCGGGTGGGCGGCCGACTGGCCTTGTGGGCACGGCGGTTGATGGGCGAGGCGCTGTCACAGTCGCAGCGGGTGGTGGCCGACCGGGACGCGCTGTCGACCATGCTGGTCGGGGGAGTGGCCGACGGGTTCGATCTCGCCGAGGTGGGGCGGATGTTCTCGCGGATCACGGAGGCGCACACGAAGCGGATGGCTGCGCTGGGCTTGGCCGCGTAGCGCTCTGAGGGGGGTTCCGGGGGTTGCGCGACCTTGGGCCGGTGGGGGCTGGTCGCGCAGATCCCCGCGCCCCTTTCCGGAGCGATTCGTCCAGGGAGTTTCGAACGGGACTACGCCGGGATCGATCGTCGGCGGAGGCGCCGGCCCGCCGGGCGGAGCAGCAGGGACAGGGATGCCGCCGAGACGATCGCCGCGCCCAGGAGAGTGACCAGGACCGCGCCGGGGCCGAGTGCGCTGTGGGTGACGAAGTCGCCGAAGAGGGCTCCCGCGACGCCCGTGGAGAACACCAGCGGGCGGGCCGGGAGCCGGTGGGACAGGCGGCTGGTCGCGGCCCACGACAAGGCCAGGCCGAGCAGGGCGGATCCTAGGACTTCCAGGAGCATCACGAGGGGTCCCTCCCACGGCCGGCCGGTGCTTCACGGTCGTAGCCCGTCATACCCGTGACCTGCGGAATGCAATCCTCCCCTGTGGACGACTTGTGGGCCGAATGTGGAGGGCCGACATGTGGAGGGCCGACATGCGGAGGGGGGCGGGGGGGGCCCGGCCCCCCCCCCCCCCGAAACGGGCGGCAGAAGGGG